>CAZGDL010000272.1:0-1532 GCA_964525075.1 uncultured Treponema sp. | reverse complement strand
ACTTAAAATCCTGTGTCGAGCAATCGACGTGCCAGTTCGATTCTGGTTCCCGGCAACCGGCCTTCTTGTTCATGCAGGAAGGCTTTTTTTTTGCCACAGGAAAAGGGGCACCAGTACAACCGTCATTCTGAACTCGTTTCAGAATCTCAGTACAACCGTCATTCTGAACTCGTTTCAGAATCTCAGTACAACCGTCATTCTGAACTCGTTTCAGAATCTTACAAAAAAAAGAGGTTTTTATGAATTTTCATTCTTATTCACAAGTTTGTGCATTCAAATCAATCCAAGATATCAAAAATAAACACGTCACCATTATGGGCCTGGGGCTAAACGGTGGTGGCGAAGCTGCAGTCCGCTTTTTTCTGCAAAAAGGAGCCTATGTTCTAGTCACAGACATGAAAACTCAAGCCCAACTCCAGCCCACAATCGACAGACTTTCTAACGATGCCAGCCTAGACACCAGCCGCCTGACCTACCACCTTGGCGAACACCGCCTTGAAGATTTTGAAAATGCCGACTGCGTTATCAAAAATCCTGGGGTCAAATACGAAGGCAACAAATATCTGGCAGCCGCAAAAGCAATCGAAACGGATTTGAGCATTTTTTTGCGTTTTACAGATTGCCCAATCATCGCGGTGACTGGCAGCAAAGGAAAATCTTCCACCGTTAGTGCCATTTACTACGGACTTAAAACCGCCGGCTACAAGACTTTTTTGGGCGGAAATATTACAGTCAGCCCGCTCACATTCTTTGATCAGGTAAATCAAGACACGCCGGTTGTCATCGAATTTTCTTCCTGGCAGCTTGCAGATTTACGGGGCAGGGGCGTTTTAAAACCTCACATAGCAATCATCACAAAAATTGTACCAGACCACCAAAACTGGTATGGCAATATGGAAGATTACGTTGCCGACAAACGCCTGATTTACGCAGATCAGACAAAAGGCGATTATTCTATTTTTGATGCAGAAGATGATGAATTGGGAACTGGGCCAGATAAAAATCTTCACCCAGAGGCAAATTCCTGGGGAAACCTTTTTGCCAGCGAAACAAAGGCAACAGTTTTACGGTATGGAAAATCTCCTTTGGAAGCAAATCCTCAAACTGGAAAGCCAACTTACGGAGTCTGGCAGGACAAAGACGAAAAAGGCAATTTTTGCGGCAAAGTTTTCCTTCCACAAATGAAAAAGCCCGAAATCATTCTCCGCGGACTTTCCGTTCCCGGCGAACATATGAAAATCAACCTTTTGAACGCCGCCTTAGTTCTGTATCTGATGGGAGTTCCAGCCGACCGCACCGCAGAAATCTGCCAAACCTGGCCAGGAATTGACCACCGCCTCCAATTTTTCCACTCCTGGAAAAATCCCCATGGTTGCACGTTTAAATTTTACAATGATTCATGTGCCACAGTTCCAGAAGCGGCCGCTGCAGCCAGCCAGTCTTTCGGAAAATCTGTAATTTTAATCACAGGCGGAACTGATAAGGGCCTGGATTTAGCCCCCCTGACAAATGTTTTGCTTCAAAAATGCCAG
>CAZGDL010000271.1:0-1543 GCA_964525075.1 uncultured Treponema sp. | reverse complement strand
TTTATGACCTGCAAAAAGAATATGCAAAAACCAAGAAAAATAAATCTCCATTTGTAATTCTTATTCTTGTGGCCTGTTTTATTGTAGTTATTGGAGTCGCATTTGTTATGCACAAGGTGATTTCTTCCCACAACGAAGAAATTACAGTAAGTCTCCAGGAATTTGATGATTTGAATCTTAAATCACTTTTGGACACAGTTTCTTCTGCCCAGACAAATTATGATAACGCAGTAAAAGCTAAAGCCCAACTCGAAGCTGATATGGAATCAAAATTGAAAGAAGCTGCCGACAACCGCGACAACGACATTTTCGTTTTGAATTCTATGAACATAAAGCGAAAATCAACCTACAACGAAAGACTTGCCGTAATCAATAAAGAATATGATTTGGCAGTACAGGCTGTTCATAAAGATTATGATGATAAAATCAGCCAGGCCGATAAAGAAGTTCAGGCTTATAAAGAACAGCTTGCAGAATTTGATGCTGCCAAAGTTGAATCTGCCCGCCAGCAAGAAAAAGCCCTGGACAGTGAACGCCAGCTCCGTGAACTTGAAACAAAAAGATTGACCGACCAATACGACAAACGAATCGCAGAATTGGAAACAACAATCCATCAAATCCAGATTAAAAAATCTGATGATATTCGAGCTGCCGTCGAGCAGGTTTCTAAAAAATATCAGGCAGAAATTGACGCCCTGGATCCAACCCTCCGCGATTCTTTTGCAACAGATATTATTGATGATGCAAAAGAAACTTCCGCAGAAGATTTTGACGCAACAGCATTCTTGAACGAAAAATCTGTAAATGACGAAAAAGTCCTCAGTTTTGCAGAAGATTATCAGCAATTATATGATAATTTTAAATATCTTGATGATGTAGTTGCTTCAATCCCACAGAAAAACTCAATTCCAAATTACGTTTCTGCAGCCCGAACCCTCGTAAACGACATGGGTAAAACTTTTATTTCCACAACAGTTGATTATTACGAAGAAACAGAAGAGCTTAACGGCGAAATTGAAGATTTAAACGGCCAAATAGAAGACTTGAATGGAGAAATTTCAGGCCTTGAAGCTGATTTAGTGGCTCAAAAAGAAGAAGCAGACGCAACTCTAGAATCTTCATTGGGCCAACAAAAATCATACTACAATAATATTTTGGAAAATCTCCTTACATCTTTAAACACCAGGGCAATCATTTTGGAAGCAAAGGATTATGACAACATTTCCGTTTATGTTTCACAAACTGCCGATTGGCTGATTGTAGAGGAAGGGGCCGATGCCGAAATAAAAATTGGAAAAGGCATAAAGGGCAAAATTTTCAAAGATGGTGAAAAAACTTACCATTTTGAAGTCGCAGCTGATAAAAACGGTGAAATTCCGGAAGTTGATTTTTCGTTAGTTATACCAGGCTCTTCATTGAAAATTTTAAAAAAATAAGGTAACTCTGAAGACCCATAATAATATTTAGGCTTCTTACCGATAAATAATAGAAATGGAAGAATCTAATTTTTCGCAAGAACTTAAAATTGCAATTAATAAAAAGC
>CAZGDL010000270.1:0-1601 GCA_964525075.1 uncultured Treponema sp. | reverse complement strand
TTTGCTTATAATCAGAATTTGTGGATGTATAAAACAGCAGGACTTTTTGATTATAAATTTAATATTGTTGATGAAAATGGAAAAGAACTTGTAAAGGGAAATCGATGGCTTTTGATGCAAGATGATTTTGCAATAATAAAAGGTATTTCTCCTGAAGTTATGGATTTGATAGATAATGGCAAAGCTTTTATAAATCCTGTTGCATGTTATCTAGAGTATGGAGCGTATAATACTACCGATGATAATGGTGGAAGAAGTTTTGTAAAAAATTTGCCTGAAGTGCAGTTGTCTATGGAAAAAAGTGTTTTTATTTGCTGGAATAATAAGAGTGATAAAATTGCAGATAATGTTAAAAAAAATAAACTAAAATTTAATGAATTTAATTTTGTTGAAGTTCCTGGGAGTCAGTACAAAATGTTGCAAACAGAAATAACACAGAAGCAGTATGAATTAGTTATGAATGAAAATCCCAGTTATCAAAAGGGTGAAAAAAATCCCGTAGAAAATGTTAGCTGGTATGATGCGATTTATTTTTGTAATAAGCTCAGTGAAATGAAAGAAAAAAGACCTGTGTATGCTGTTGATGGCGAAACTGATGTAACAAAATGGGGATATAAACCACATGAGTTTGAAGCAATAAAAGGAGAAATTACTCAAAGCACTAATGCTTCTGGCTATCGACTTCCAACTCTGGAAGAATGGCAGTACGCTGCAAAAGGTGGAGAGGATTATGATTATGCTGGAAGTGATAATCTAGATGAAGTTGGATGGTATAGCGATAACAGTGATCATAAAACTCATCCAGTAGCACAGAAAAAAGCAAATGCCTATGGTTTGTACGATATGTCAGGCAACGTTTGGGAGTGGGTCTGGGATTCCTCCTATTACGACGACAACTACCGCTATAACTGCGGTGGCAGTTACTACGTTGACTCCATCAACTGCAAGTTTGGCCTCTTCGTCACCCCCGCCAGTTACGGTCTCAACGGCATTGGCTTTCGCGTGGTCTGCCCATCTTCCATACTAGAATAACGAGTTGTAGCACGGAAGTGGGGGAATGTGAAGTTTTCTTCTCTTCTCCCCCTTACGCTTCCACCACCTTCCACTCATCAATATTTCTTTCTTCGGAGCTAAAATTTACCCCAATCTTCAAAATCTTCCTCTTATCACTAGCAAAAGGCTCTGCATATTTTTTCTCTTCAATCTGCTTTAAGGCCTCGTCGGCAGATTTATCACGCTTGAACTCAAAAATGTAAACAAAATCTTCCACCTGGAGAACACAATCCGCACGACCAAAAGAATAATGCTGCTCTGCATCGACAAACTGGCCTAGCAAAATAAAAACTATGTAAATTATATTTTGAAAATTCTGTTCAATCACAGTGTCAGACGGTTTTGTTGAATATGGTAACCTAGCAAAAAGTGATTTGAAGCGAGCAAGGATGGAATCTACATCGCCATTTTGAATGTCTTCATAAAATTCGTCTATGCAAAGGGAATTTGTTGCCATTTTTGAACCGGTAAAAAGGGGAACTAGGCATTTTAAAAAACTGTAGCGGACTTCATCATTTGGGTAGCCAAGGTAATATGAATTAAGTTTG
>CAZGDL010000269.1:0-1604 GCA_964525075.1 uncultured Treponema sp. | reverse complement strand
ATTTCCGTTCACGTCCATAGTTTTTACTGTAAAAGTATAAGTGCCGGCATCCAGGCCAGTTATCACTATGCCACCATTTTTTGGAGCTACAAAATAACTATCATCTTCCATGGTCGGGAGAATGGATCTGCCAGAGCTGCTGCTTGTAGTCGTATAAGTTACTTCCATTCCAAAAAGATTGTCTGCGTTCGGTTTTGTCCAGGAAATAACAGCATTTGTACCGTCTACCGTAACTTTTAAATCAGAAACATCATCCGGAGGGCCTGCTGGAGTTATTTTTGTACTCGTGCCATCGCTTATATTCCCAGCCTGGTCTACGGATTTTATGGTGAAAGTGTATTCCGTGTCGCCTGGAGCTATTTCTGACAGGGAGTAGGTTTGGTCTGTTGTAGAGAAATCGGAGAGTTTTTCTGTACCGCCCACTGAATACGAAAGTAAATAGCGATTTATTTCTGCACAGTTTGAATCCCAAGTCACAGTCAAGATTTTTGAGTCTATGTCATAATTAGCAACGACGCTTACCGGGTCCTCTGGTGGAGTTGTGTCAATATTGCTGATTGAAATGTACTTAAAATCTGTCACTCCGTTCTGGCCTGTGGCAAAAATTGTGTAAGTGCCGTTTTCGCTCACGGTAAAAGTTGCGGTCTGAACTGTATCAGATGTCTGGCTCGGCGTAAGTTTCTGGTAGTCACCTGCCTGTGTGACTTCATTTGATGTTGTAAGTATTCCTTTGGCGTAGTAAAGTTCGCTGACGGCTGTAGTCGCATCATCAGAATTTGCTGTTATGGTCACAGTTACAGTGATATTTTGATTGGTCATTTCTGTTGTAGATGGAGTGACTGTAACATTCAAAGGAGATGGTTCTGTTACTTCTTCCACGGTCGCATCAACAGAAACACCAGCACTTTTACTACCGTTTATGTCCATAGATTTTACCGTGAAGGTGTAAGTGCCAGCTTTCAGGTCTGCCAACACTATGCCACCGTTGCCAGGGGCTACAAAATAACTCTTATCTTCCATGGCTGGGAGGATTGTCCTGCCAGTGGTGCTGTCCGTACTCGTGTAGGTAACTTCCATTCCAAAAATTTTTGCTATTGTCGGATCTGTCCAGGTAAGGAAAACATAAGAATCTTTTACTTCCGCTTTTAGGCCAGAAACATCGGCCAGGGAGCCCACTTTTGATAATTTTACGGAAATTTGTGTATTTTCTGTGAGGGTGACTTTTGCCGTTTTTGATTTGTAATAAACTTCGTCGTTCAGCAAAATTTCGACATCCACGGACAATTCTACGTCGCCAGGCAGACTTTCAAACGAAAATGTATTGTTTTTTTCGGTTCCAAGAACTATATCCCATTCCTTTTCTGCTATAACTTCAGTGCCTTTGGAAATTGTGATTTTGAGGACACAGGAGTAGTCGTTTTCGATGGCAATATTCAAAACTTCCCTCAAAAGTGACTGAGGAAAAGCCATATTCATGGAAGAAGATTCTTCGGTGGTCTCTTCGCTGGTGACCTCAGGGTCAGCTTCAGAATCCTGCACAAAGGAAGAGCAAGAAAAAGTTAAGATTGCTAGCAGGAAAATAAAGGCGGAAAGGCTATTTTTTT
>CAZGDL010000268.1:0-1606 GCA_964525075.1 uncultured Treponema sp. | reverse complement strand
GCAAAAATTCCTTAAATTTTGCATACATTTCCGGGTAGCGTTTTTCCAGCATCACAGGCAAGCCTTTTTCGTCGAGAAAGCAGTGCGAAGATGTTCCTGTAAAAACCGTTTCGCCAGCAACCTTAAAATTGTAGCCAAAAGTCAGCTTAAAAGCCGAAAGTTTTTCCACAAAAATATCAATAAAAATCACGTCCGGAAATTTTGTCGTCTTTTTGTAATTGGCGGTCAAACTGATTACCGGGGACCCGATTCCTTCCGCCTCCAGTTTTTCAAAAGACCAGCCAATCTGCTCCAAAAAGTAAATGCGGGCCTCCTCCATAAAGCGGATATAATTTGAATGGTGGGTAATGCCCATTTTGTCTGTTTCGTAGTAATTAACTTTGTGAGTGTAAGGTTTCATAGTTTTATTTTGATGAAATGGGGGGCGGTGGTCAAGGAAGGGGGATGGAGTGGCGAGGAGATGGAGTGGCAAGAGGGAAGCAAAATTTTTTGTGATTTTTTTGTGATTTTATACTAATTTTATCCCTATTTTATACATCACAATTCCCCATCAATGTGCTATAATTTTTCTACTTTAAAATCTGGAGATTAACGATGATTAAATACAACGAAGCAACATCAACATTCCGTTTGGACACCCCGAATTCTACCTACTGCATTACAATTGCAAAAAAAGGCTATGTCGGCCACACTTATTATGGCAAAAAAATTGCCGATGATGACGTTTCTTATCTTTTAAGACAATCTGAATATTATATGAGTGATGGAGAGATTTTCCGCGAAAAGCACACTTTGCTGGATTTTCTTCCCCAGGAACTTCCGACCGACGGCATGGGCGATTTTCGTTCGTCTGCCCTTGCAATCACAAACGAAAAAGGAAATAACGGCGTCGAATTAAAATACAAATCTTACAAAATCACTGATGGGGCAAAAAGTCTCCCAGGGCTTCCATCTGTTTTTGGCGAAAATGCCCAGACCCTCGAAATTACGACCCAAGACCCTATTCTTGATATTCAAGTCATTTTGATTTATACGGTTTTTGATGATTTGGACGCAATTGTTCGTTCTACAAGGATTATCTCCCAAGCAAAAAATCCTCTTTTTATCAAAAAAGCCTATTCTGCTTCTTTTGATATGGATAATCAGAACTACGATGTCATCACTCTGCACGGAAGTTGGGCCCGCGAACGCCACATAGACCGTCACCTACTCCACCAAGGAATTCAGAGTGCTCTTTCTATGCGGGGCGAAACCAGCCACCAGGAGCATCCTTTTATCGCCATTTTGGATCACAATGCTGATAACAACTCCGGCTCAGTTTACGGATTGAACTTTATTTATAGCGGAAATTTCCTAGCTCAAGCCCAGCTCAATCAGTTTGATTCTGTTCGCACTCAAATGGGAATTAATCCTGAAAATTTCTGCTGGAAACTGAATCCAGGCCAAACTTTTGACACTCCACAGGCTGTTCTTGTTTATTCTAGCCAAGGTTTGAACGGCATGAGCCACACTTTCCACGACCTTTATCGTGACCATTTAATCCGCAGTCCGTACAAAAAATCTATGCGGCCAATTTTGATTAACAACTGGGAAGCAACTTATTTTA
>CAZGDL010000267.1:0-1618 GCA_964525075.1 uncultured Treponema sp. | reverse complement strand
TTTAGGTAGAATTTGATGAATTCGAGAAAAATTTAAAAAGGGCATCACTAAAAAATCATTTTCCCCAAAATAGCAATTTCGGATTCACTCCGAAAATCTCAGTTTCAACATCAGATCGGTCTTGAAAAACCGTGTATGGGGATAGCCCTGTTATTCAACAACCTTCCACTCGGTGATATTTTTTTCTTTACTTTCAAAATTCACGCCAATTTTGAAAAGTTTTCGTTTATCGCTTGCAAATGGCTCTGCGTATTTTTTTTCTTCAATCTGATACAAGGCTTCATCGGCAGATTTATCACGCTTAAATTCAAAAAGATAAATGTAGTTATCTGCCTGAACTATGCAGTCCGCACGCCCTAAAGAAGATTGTTGTTCAACTCCAACAAACTGCCCCATCAAAATAAAAACGATGTAGATTATATTCTGAAAGTTTTGTTCTATAACGGCGTCGTCAGTTTTTGAATACGGCAGATTTGCAAAAAGACTATGGAAGCGAGTCATAAAGGAATCTATATCGCCGTTTTGAACATCTTCGCAAAATTCGTCTACACATAGCGAACTTTCATCTCGGGTTGATTTTGTAAAATATGGGATAAGACAATCTAAAAAACTATAACGAACTTCATCATTCGGGTAACCAAGATAATATTTTCCATATTTTGGGTCATACTTTTTTATAGTCAGATAGCCGGTCTGATAAAAAAGCGGAATTGGATTAGGATTATCGTCGCGGTAATCTTGCAAAAATGTAGCCTTGCCAGAAAGTTCATTTGTGGAAAATTTTCGTGGGTCAAAGTTATCTTCCTTTAGTTTTTTAAGCAGAAATGTCGGCGTGCCACTTGCAAACCAATAATTGCCAAATTCTTTTTTAAAAAGTGTATTTATCAAACTGAATGGATTATAAAGCCCTTCTCCATTCTGATGAAAATGATAGCCGTCATACATTCGTTTTAATTCTGCAAGACAAGACTCGTAAGAAAGAGAATATCTAGCTGCCAGTTTTTTTATTTCAGGAGAGAAAGTTTCTTTCATTTCGCTTTGAGTAATGCCACAAATTGTAGAAAAATCTTCATCAAACGAAATGTCATTTAACTGATTTAAATCACTAAAAATTGATACCTTACTAAACTTTGTAACGCCAGTTATGAAGGTAAATCGCAAATGTTTATCGCAGGATTTTAAATTGCCGAAAAATCCCTTAAAAAGTTTTCGGGATTCTTCCAAAGCCTCGCCTTCGCTTTCAAGCAGAGATTTGTCATATTCATCAACAAGAACTACAACGCCAAGCCCTGTTTTTTCGTGAGCAGCTTCAAGGAGAGCATTAAACCTTGACGGAAGATTTTCTTTTGCAATATCAGGATTTCTACCATAGGTTTCTTCCCACTTTGAAAGATGAAGATCTAAAACAGTCGCAAGGTCGTTGGAAGTGTCATATTTATTTCCATTAAAATCAAAATAAAAAATCGGGTATTTTATCCAGTCTTTTTCAAGTTCGCTGATTTTAAGCCCCTGGAAGAGTTCTTTCTTGCCTAAAAAATATGCCTCCATTGTAATTGTAGAAAGCAGAAGGGAAACTAAAGGGAGCTATTACTACTGAACTGAACAAGTATCCCCTCTC
>CAZGDL010000266.1:0-1622 GCA_964525075.1 uncultured Treponema sp. | reverse complement strand
AATGTAAAAAATATCGAAATTTTATTCTTTCTTTTATCAGAATTTGCAAAACCGTATTATAATGGTTAGTGTATGAGTAAACGAAAACGCATTGGGCTTATTTCTGTTTGTCCGGAAAGTGACTATCAGCAAAGAGTTATGTCGGGCATTTTTGAGCAGTGTACTCTTTATGATTATGATGTTCTTGTTTTTGCTCCCCTGGTTCATGTGAGTATTCACGAAAAGGAATATCTTGCGGGCGAACTTAATATTTTTAATCTGATTAATTTTGAAAAACTTGACGGTGTTATCGTTACTCCTATTTCTATGGTAGAAGAAAGCAAAACAGAAGTTGTTTCTTCCCTTCTAGAAAAAGTAAAGACAGAATGTAAAATTCCAGTAATTTCCATAGATATTTCATTTGGTGATTATGAAAAAGTTTCTACTGACCATCAAAAAGAAATTGCCTATATCACCGAACACGTTATCACAAAACATAATTGCAAAAATCTTTTTATGCTGACTGGCCCAGAAAACGATGTTATTGCCCGCCAGCGTGAAGATGCCTTTAAGAAAACTCTTGAAAAATTCGGCCTGCCTTTTGAACAATCTCACGTTTTTTATGGTGATTTTTGGTATAAATCAGGAATAGACCTGGCTCAGAAATTTATTGATGGAAAAATCCCCTTGCCGGACGCTATAGTTTGTGCTTCCGACCACATGGCCATTGGACTTACAAATCATCTGATTAAAAATGGAATAAAAATTCCTGAACAAGTGATTGTTACTGGTTATGAATGTACCCAGGAAGCGGTTATGAATAAGCCTCCTGTAACTTCCTATCTTGCTGATGAAGAGCGGACTGCAAAACTTGCGGTAAACCGTTTGCGTGAGCAGATTGAACCTGGTGCTAATCTTATTATCCCGGAATTTTGTGGCGAACAGAATTTGTTTTTGGGAACAACTTGCGGTTGTAAAGAAGATTCTAACAAAACCCGCGATTTGCTTTTAAACAATCAGATTTTGCGAGTTTCGGAAAATGTTCTTGGTTCTGGTGGTGAAAAAGTTGATTTGATGTCTTTGCAGGATTGTTACATTTCCGAAGCTTTGACGGCAACAAAAAATCCGGAAGAATGTCTGACAAAAATTTATGAAACAAAATATATTTTAAAACCTTACAATACTTTTTCTCTTTGCCTTAATGAAAATTGGGTCGATTCTGATTTTGATTTTTCGGAAGGTTATTCAAAAAAGATGTCTTTAGCGATGACAACTTATCCTAAAGATGTTCACGGTTTTAAAAATCACGTTTTTTTTGGCAAGGAGCGGGAAAAACTTTTTGACACAAAAGATTTAATCCCACTTTTGGATAAAGATGATGAAGATGAAGTTCCTCAGGTTTATTACTTTGTTCCAGTGCATTTTAACAATATTTCATTCGGATATGCGGTTTTACAAAATGATTTAACTCAAACCGAAAAGCCGAATGTAGTTTTCAGGACATATTTGAGTTATATAAACAATGCTCTGGAAATGAACCGGATAAAATACAAGATTACAGATATGTCTGAGCATGATTTGATGACAGGTCTTTTTAATCGCCGCGGTATGGAAAATTACGTTGAAAAACTAAAAAAAGACGC
>CAZGDL010000265.1:0-1657 GCA_964525075.1 uncultured Treponema sp. | reverse complement strand
GCTGGAACTCTTTGGGCAACTGACACCACCTGTGGTGATTTGTCACCGGGGGCGAACTTGGCCTGCCGGGGCGGGTGCCTCACGGCAAATAATCTTTCTGAATATTCTTTAATGCCTTAAACATCCGCTCTTTCACTTTTTCATCTCCGCCAGTCAAGGCTTCCAACTTAGACCGGGCTTCCTTTCTGGTCGAATTTTCCTGGTAGTCGCAAGTGCAGGTGTAACCGTAATAGCCCAGGTCTTTTGCCTCCTCAACTAGACGGCTTTCGGAAACATAACATAGCGGTCTTATTATAGTGATTGGAAAATTTTCATAGGCAAGTTTTGGCGGCATGGTGGAAAGTTCCCCCTTGCCCAACATATTCATCAAAAAAGTTTCGAGAAGGTCGTCCAGGTGGTGGCCCAGGCAAATTTTATTAAATCCATGGCTCATAGCGTAATGCAAAAGTTCGGTTCTACGCTGGGTCGAACACCAGTAGCAGTTCATTTTCTGACCTGGCTTTATCCTTTCTAAAATATTCACATCCAGACTTTCAAACGGCACTTGCAGATTTTTAAACAAATCCAAAATGCCTGGTGGAAATGGCGGAGCAAAATCAGAATGAATATGAACTGCCTTGTAGTCAAAATTGCAATCTGGCCTCTTGCTTCTGTTTGCGAAATATTGGATTAAAGCAGTAGAATCTTTTCCCCCACTGGCTCCAATCAAAATTTTATCGCCATTTTCAATCATCTTGTAATCAAAAATTGCCTTGTCTATTAAACTTGAAAGTTTTGGCTGATTTTTTGTTAGTCTTGCCTTCATTTTCTTGTTAGTCTTACCTTACATATTTTTTTCATTTGTGATACTATCATTTTATAAAAAACAGGCATTTTTTTATACATTTTTTTTATAGGAGGTGTGATAAAAATTACATCCGTGTAATTTTTATCACTGCTATTTTCCAAACGTCGTTTGAAAAATAGCTTATTCAGCACCTCCTGTGCTGCCGCTAACGCGGCGTTTTTATAGGAGATACGCATATGAAATCTACAAAGATTGTCAAAGTGATTGGCCGTGAAATTATTGATTCACGAGGTAACCCAACAGTTGAAGCCGAAGTTCATCTTGAAGATGGAACTGTAGCCCTTGGAACTGCCCCTTCCGGTGCTTCTACAGGCGAATTTGAAGCCCTGGAACTTAGGGACGGCGACAAAAAACGTTTTGGTGGAAAAGGCGTTTCAAAGGCTGTAAACAACGTAAATACAATTATCGCTGATGCAGTAAAAGGACTTGACGCTGCTGACACCTACAAGGTTGATGGGGCAATGCTCAAGGCTGACGGTACAAAAGATAAATCAAAACTTGGGGCAAACGCAATTCTGGCCGTTTCAATCGCCTGTGCTAGAGCAGCCGCAAATTCCCTCCAGATTCCACTTTATCGCTTCCTTGGCGGAGTTCAGGGAACAAAACTCCCGGTTCCAATGATGAATATTTTGAACGGCGGTGCCCACGCAGATTCTGCCGTTGATACTCAGGAATTTATGATTATGCCAGCCGGCGCTCCATCTTTCAAAGAAGGTTTGAGATGGTGTACAGAAGTTTTCCATTCTCTCCAGAAATTGCTTAAAGCTGATAATGATATTACTGCGGTTGGAGACGAAGGTGGATTTGCAC
>CAZGDL010000264.1:0-1693 GCA_964525075.1 uncultured Treponema sp. | reverse complement strand
CCAAAATTCAATTCAGAAAAACATTTTAAAAGGCAAAACGGATTATAAACGCCTTCACCAAATGGCACAAAGTGATAGCCGTCATATTTTCGGGCAAGACGCTTTTTTGTTTCATCTATGGAAAGATTTTTTTTCTGGGCCAGTTCTTCAATTTCTGGCATAAAATACTGTTCAAGTTCACTTTCGCTTATTCCGCAAATTGATGCGTAATGTTGGTTCAAAGAAATATCATTCAATTGATTTAAGCCACTGAATATATTCATGTGGCTTATGCGAGTTATTCCGGTGATGAACAAAAATCGGATGTATTCGTCATTTGCTTTTAGTGTTACATAAAATTCCCGTAGGATTGTTCTGTTTTTTTCTTCGTATTCTGTGTAAAGTGCGTCTAAGATTGGTTTGTCGTATTCGTCAATTAAAATTACGACTTGCCTGCCGGTAACTTCATTTGCTTTTTTTATGATTTGTTCAAAACGGTTAGAAAATCTCTCTTCTTTTTTTTCAATGCCGTATTTTTCTTCGTAGTTTGAAAGTATATAATTTAAATTTGCTTTTAAACTTTCATCTGTTGAATATCCATCTTGGGCAAAATTAAAATAAATTACAGGGTACTCAATCCAGTCTTTTTCCAACTTTTCAAGTGCAAGACCTGTAAAGAGTTCTTTTTTGCCTTCAAAATAAGCCTTCATTGTAGAAAGTAACAGGCTTTTTCCAAAGCGGCGGGGGCGGCTTAAAAAATATGGAGAATAAGTTTGTGCTAAGTCATAAACAAATGGCGTTTTGTCTACGTACACATAATTATTTTTGCGGAGTTTTTCAAAACTTTGAATGCCAATTGGCAAAAATCTTCCTTGAGCCATAAGAAAAATATACCACGATTTTGGGCTAAATAAAAGGCATTTTCCCATTCCCCCACTACGATTGCAAAATCCTATTAAAAATATGCGGAGGGCTTATGTCAAAGAGCGGAACTACTAAAAGAGACTGGTACGAATGTAGTATAAGTGGATTGATAATTTTGAAGCAAGTCATTATGAAGTTACCTCTTCCCCGGCACCGCCCTATTTTTCAAATACCTAGGTGCCTTACTAGAAATATTCCAGCCTCCATCATAAAAGCCGTTTTCGTTGGCTGTGGGAGTTACAAAAATCACTTTGGCAGGGTTTTCTGTATCATAGGCAAAAACATTGGATTTCCACTCAAAAGGTTTTTGGCCGGCTTCTGGGTAGGTCCAGTTATTTTGCTGGTCGGTTGGTGTGTAAACTGTGATTTTGTATTTGCCTTTGCGTAGTTTCAGGTGCATGGCAAGCCCACCACTCAGCCAGTAAGTTTTTTTATATTTGTTGATTACGTCGGGGGCGGAAGATGTCCATTCGTAGGTCGCAGTCACAAAGTTTTGGTCGTATGTGACATCATTTCCGCTTTCATCTTCCAGGTGCAAAAAACACCGGATGTCGTTCATCGTTCCATTGTTTTGGGGGCGGTAAATTATCAGTTGGGTTTTGTCGTGGCCGGCCGGCAGGTCTTTTGTGGCGTCCAGAAAATCGTAATATGAGCCGGGGAGGGGCTGGGCAAAAAGATTTGCGAAGAAAATCAAAGATAAAAGAGCCAGGGCTATTATTTTTTTTAGTCCTGGGTGATTTTTTAGTTGTTGTGGGATAATCATCAATCGTATTTTCGTACTTTTAATTTA
>CAZGDL010000263.1:0-1735 GCA_964525075.1 uncultured Treponema sp. | reverse complement strand
GTTTTTGTGATTTCATTTTAGCATAGAGTTTTGCATTGTAAAAGACAGAAAATCTGCCATCATCTAGCATTTTATTTGGAGCTTCGTCTATGCGGTTTCGGATTGTGTAAACTGGCAAGGCATACACATATTGCAGAAATGTTATTGGATTTGAAGTAACACTTAAGATATCTCTCTTTTACACTTCGTGAACCATTTCGGTATTTGTCTTATAGCCTGTAGCTCGGCCAAGTTTTACTTCTTCAAGATAATTCTGCTTTGCAAGGTTTTCTAAAATTGTTTTCCTAAGATAAGATGAATTTGAAAGCCCAAGTTTTTCTGCAATTTCGCTGATTTTTCTTGCTTTCTTAAAACAATAAACCAGAACTTTTTCGTCGTGTTCAGTTCCCTTACTTACTGGGACATATTCAATGTGGACAAAATCATCATCACAAGAAAGGCCTTCTGCATACGTCAAATCCGGAAGCACAAGAGTAAAATGATCGGATGTGGAATAAATGTAAGGCTTGTGATTTTCATCAGCGTTTTTATATTCCTGGGTAATTTTATCAAAACCAGTTCCGGCTGCTTCCATCACCTTGCATTTTACAAGAATATGACAGATAAGTTCGTTTCGACGTTTTGAAATTATGTTTGAAAGGTCATAAGTTTTTCCGATTTTATCACCCTGAAAAAAACTTCCCGGCGAAGAAATTTCAAGACGATCTTTAAACATATCCAGTTGGATTTGTGTGCCATCAAGAAAATAATCCCGATGAGCCACTGCATTTATAATTCCTTCAAAAAGGGCACGCTCCGGATAGGCATCAAGGTCTTTTCTTCCGTCTGCAAGTTTTATAAAGGAATGATTCATTCTCTGCTTTACAAATTCAAGCATATAATTGATTGAGTCTATAAGATTTGTATTACAGCGGTTCACAGTTACAACACGCTCGCTGCCTTTATTAAAACCGGAAAACACAGAGCACAAGACTTCTGTTTTCGAATCTGAATAATCATCTTTAAAAAGGAGAGCTCCATTTTTCAATTTTTTATTTTTGTTGAAAAATCCAATGGAAGAAAGAGCCTTGTCTGTAAGTTCTTTTCCATCGTTGTGAATTTTGAAAAAATCAAAAAGTTTAGAAAAATCCGCCCTGTCATAATCCTCATCTGATTCAAGCTGATCATACTGAGTTTTCTGACTTTTTATGCTCATCTGGATAATTTCTTCGTAAGTTGCACCGTTTGTAAATCCATCACGACGCACATAAATTGAAGGAACATTATTGAATTTTAAGATAATGGGCTTAACCGGCGATTCTGCCACATCAACGCGAATTATAAAAAGTTCTTTTTCATTATTTTCATAACGGATAAAAAAAATGTGTAACGTCGGACGGGGAAAAATATGCGTATTCACCTGATTATTAAAAAAATTTCTTTCGCTGTCGGCGGATTTTCGGTCAAAACCAATCAATTTGCTGGTACCGTCTTCAACCCCAATAAAAAGCGAGCCACCTTCCGCATTTGAAAAACCCGCGATTGTTTTTAGCCAGCCTTCGATATTATTTCTGTCCAGACGGGCCTTTGTTTCCATATTTACGGTTTCAAGTTCTGAAGTTTTGATGATTTCGTCTAATTTCATATAAGGGCGTCCTTGAATTTGAAGTACTTCAATTTTACTTCAAGTTCACTTCAAATTCAACTTCAAGTTCACTTCAAACTCAATTTGAAGTATTTGAAGTGAACTTACCCA
>CAZGDL010000262.1:0-1736 GCA_964525075.1 uncultured Treponema sp. | reverse complement strand
CTACTCAAACCCCAAACTATCCGCAATCGCATAAAAACTAGCTTTCGGCTCATAATCACAATCCCACCACCTAGTATTATTCGTGTCATTTGAATAATAAGGATAATGATCCACCAGCCCAAACGAAGAAACACAAGTTATATTCAAAGGCCCGCCAGTGCTTGTGTCCAGTTTTTTCAAAAGACGGAAGATTGAGCCATAACGTTCCGCCTGCAAATTAAATTCTTCTTCTGTTTCCTTATTCACAGGAATTGACCATTCAGTCAGCTGCAATTCCAGGCCCAACTCACCATATTTTTCCAAAGTCCGCCTGATATTCAAAAGTGTAGGATTTTTCAAATCCCAGTAAGATTGCATTCCAATTCCATCAATCAAACCTTTAGACTTCAAATCTTCACAAAGCTTGTAGATATAATTTCGCTTTGTGGCGTCCGTCGTGCTGTAATCATTATAAAAAAGCTTTACACCATCAGCCGCATATTTTCTGGCAATCTTAAAAGCAACTTCCGGATAATCACTACCAATCGTATAATACCAGAGATTTTTTTCATCCCCATTTTTAGTTCTACACTTGAAAAAACTTTCCGAATCGCCACCCGCCGGGTCGACCGCTTCGTTCACCACATCCCAGCAATACACAACCCCAGGATAATTTTCCTGGCAATAAGTCAAATACTGGCCGATGAAAGAGTCCGCCCTCGAAATCATAGTTTCGCGGTCAACAAGTTCGCCATCAGATTTATAACCTTCCTTGAAAAACCAATCTGGAGCCTGGGTGTGCCAAACCAAAGTATGACCGCGCACATTTACATCATTTTCCTGGGCCCAAGACAAAATTGGGTCAACATTAGAAAAATCCAAAACAGGACTTCCATCTCCATTTTTGGCGTTTTCGATACTTTTGCTCTGAACCAAAATCGAAGAAGGCTTCATCAGATTTGTGCTAGTTGCACTTGAAAAATGGAAAGCTGCAAGCTCCGTATATTCCTCGTGATTCATAGCCGAATTCCCAGCACTGTAACCAGTCATTCCACAACCAATTTTAAAATTATCTTCACAAATTTCGCGAAGAGTTTCCGCCCCAGAATCCACATATTTTTTGAAAATTATCATAACCGGATAATCTGAATCCGGATTAAAAGCGACAGTCACATATTTTCCATTAGGAAAAGCAGCCTGGCAGTAAGTGTAAAAACCGCCCTGGTCCTGGCTAAAATCCACCTTTATTTTTTCGCCAGAACTTTCCCCTCCAGAACTTTCCGCATCCAAAAAATTCTGACCCATAGCCGCAAATTCTTCCTGTGAATAAATTGTCCGGTAACTTTCATTCATCCGAATGTACATAGAAGCAAAATTCCCATCCGCCAATTGCCCAGCCATTTTTCCAGTAATTTGCAAAAACTTGGAATCTGCGTCAGAAAGTTCAATTTCCAGGCCGCTCTCGCTTTTTTCCCCATTTTCCGTCACATTTTCACTTTCCTGGACACTTTCTTTTTCTACACTTTCCGCTTTTTCCTCGTCACAAGCAGAAAATCCAACCAATCCGCAGGCAAAAATTGCCAATCCCCATAAAATTTTCCTATCACAAATTCTTTTCATGCTTAAATTTTGCCACACCCCAAAGTTTTTTCCATAAGAGATTTTTCTTAGTAATGATTTTAAATTTAAGGGCATTCCCCTCGCTTCGCTCGGGTCGGCAGTTCCGGGGTTCGCTAACGCTCAGTCTCCTCACAGGC
>CAZGDL010000261.1:0-1740 GCA_964525075.1 uncultured Treponema sp. | reverse complement strand
TGCAATTCTAGTTCCCCTAGTTGATAAGCCTTTACAAAGCCCGGACGATTCTGAACGTTTTATAAATGCTTTTAATCACACTGCCCGCAGGGTAAAAGACTGCGTGAGCGTTGCCGGCTACGAAATCCCAAAAGAACTGAAAGACGCCCAGGCTTTTATGGATACACTCGCCATAAAACACGCTCAATATGTTTACTTTTCAAAAGCCGAAAATCCTGTATCTAGCTCAATCGTAAAGTATTAATATGCAAGCTTTGCGAAATACCGCAAGGTTTGCAAAGAAAGGGCTTTTTTTTCGGCTAAAATCATAAATTTTCACGTTTTTTCACTTTTTTTCTTAAAAATTCTCTTGCAACTTTATTTTTTTTGTGCGATTATCTTCACGAAAATTAGAGAGAGTTAGGAGAATTGAATATGCAGAGTAAGGCAAATGCAAGTTCTTTTTCTAACACTTGTTTTTTTGCTACTTCTTTGTGTGCTCTTTTAATTGCAGCTGTTCTTTTGGTTTATTTTTTGCTTCCAAACACAATTGAAGAAGTTACAGAAATTGCAGAAGAACCTGTTGCCCCTGTAACAATAGTTGATCTTTCTGAAGAAACGGAGGAAGAACTTTCTGCCGCTTTTCAGGATTATTTTACAGAAGTTTCCCTTAATAAATTAACAGATAAAAGTGATAATGGTCTTACACTTTACCGTCAGGCTTTGTCACGTTCGGCAGTAGAATGGTTCTACGCTCAGATTACTGGAAATAAGAATGTCAGCCAGGCAATCATCACTGAGGCCGAAAAAAATGACATTCCACTTTCACTGGCATTTGCACTTGCCCACACTGAAAGTAATTACAACGCGAATGCAACTAACAAGAATTCAAATACGACGATTGACCGGGGATTGTTTCAGTTGAACAGTAATTCTTTTCCAGGGCTTTCGGAAGAAGATTTTTTTGATCCTTTTGTTAGTGCAAAATATGGTATGTCCCATTTGAAGTTTTGCTTGAACACGGCAGGTAACGAAGTTTCTGCTTTGGCAATGTACAACGCTGGTACAAATCGGGTTCGTTCAAACAAGACTCCCCAGTCAACATTGAATTATGTTGGCAAAATCTTGGACTACCAGAAAATGCTTGATCAGCTGTTTAATGATCAGGTGGCTGTTTATTTTGAAAATCAGTTTTCACCTGGAATTACAGTTGCTATGGCAAAATAATAAAATAGCCTCCTAATTTTTGAGAGGAACCGGTTTTTTAGTTTTCCCGGTTCCTCTTTTCTTTTAACCTCGTAGACTTTTAAATAGTGTTAAAGTTTTAACAGTAATTGAAAAAATCTCAGTTTTTTTGTAAATTTTACAGGAAAAGTGTCATATTTTTGGAAAAATAGGATTACAGACTGGATAGAGGTTTTTATAATGGGTGACATAGTTTGTTTGCCAGAAGCAACCAGAAGGAGAATGGTTCAGCTGCTTGAGATTTTGAAAGCATGGCCAGAAAAGAAAATTACTTCGGCCCAGATAAGTGGGATTACAGGCTGGAAATCTTCTTTGATTCGGCATGATTTTTGGTTACTTGGTACAAACTTGAATGGGGTTTCTAACGGGTATTTTACGGAAGATTTGAAGGAAGCCTTGAAGGAAGGAATTTGGCAAGGGAGTTGCAGAAAAACTGAAAATGTTGAGATCCTGAAACAAGTTCAGGATGACGATTTGGTCGGTCAAAACTCCAAAAACTGTTGTATTGTCGGGCTG
>CAZGDL010000260.1:0-1752 GCA_964525075.1 uncultured Treponema sp. | reverse complement strand
CCGCTATATTTTCCCTATGAAGCGACATTTTTTACTCATCTTATCAATTTTTTTAACACTGAAAATTTTTGCCCAGGACAAGACTATTTATCTTTGGCGGGACGTAAAAGGCATGGAAAAAGAGCCATCGGTTATGTTTATGCACAAGCCAACCGTCAAAAATACAGGAGCCGTCGTGATTGTTTGCCCTGGCGGATCCTACCATCACCTTGATTTATACGCCGAAGGGCACACCACGGCAAAATGGTTTGCTGATAACGGAATTACCGCTTTTATGCTCAAATATCGGACAAATCAGAGCCTCTACACAGAGCCTGCCATGCTGCAGGATATTCAGAGGGCAATCCAACTTGTTCGCGAAAATGCTGATGAATTTGAAGTCGACCCGGGCCGGCTTGGAATTATCGGATATTCTGCCGGCGGCCATTTGGTTGCCATGGCTGGAGAATTTTTTGAAAGCCACAACGAACTTGAAAAAATCGGGATTAAAACGGATGTCAGCCTCCGCCCGGATTTTGTAATGCCAATCTACCCAGTTGTTTCTATGCAGGACGACATAGCCCACCGCTGGTCACGCAACAGCCTGCTAGGTTATGGCAAAAAAAATCAGACTCAAGAACGCAAAGACGAATTTTCACTGGAACTGCAAGTCCCTGACAATATGCCCCCTACCTACATCGTTGTAGCCGAAGACGATCCCGTCGTTATCCCCGAAAATGCAAAACGCCTTTACGCCGCCATTCAGGCAAAAAATATTCCACATTCTTACATCACCGTTTACCCCTGGGGCAAGCACGGTTTTGGCATGAAAAACTGCCCTTTTATGCAGGAATTCCACTGGAATCAAAAGTTAAAAGCCTGGCTAGTAGAAATCGGAGTGATTGAGAAATAAGGAGGGGAAAGCCTTCCCCTCGCTCCAGCCCGCTACGCGGTCTTCCGCTACCCCTTCTCCTAGGGGCTCTGCCCCTAAAACCCCGTTTTGAACGCCACCAGCCTATAATCGAAGAAGTGTTAAAATGCGAGCCACAAGGGTCGCTTTAGCTTCATCAAAAAAAAACGGCTCAGCCGAGATTTACCGAGGCCCCGCCTACTTCACTCCAAGGGCCACTTCCAGTACTTCCTTCACATCCGTCACAGGAATAAACTTAATTCCCTGCTTTACAATCTCAGGAATCTCATCCAAATCCCGCTCATTTGCTTTCGGAATAATAATTGTCTTAATTTTATTTCGCTTGGCAGCCACAGTTTTTTCCCGCAGGCCACCAATCGGCAAAACCTGGCCGGTCAAAGAAAGTTCCCCTGTCATTGCAAGATGAGGCTTAATTTTTTTGTTCATAAATAGCGAAACAAAAGTTGTCGCCATGGTAATTCCGGCACTAGGCCCGTCTTTTGGGGTCGCCCCCTCGGGAATATGCAGGTGAACAATATTTTCGTCAAACCATTTAGATTTTTTGCAGCCCCGGTCAAGGACAAATTTTCTAGCCCAGTTAAAGGCAATCTGGCTAGACTCTTTCATTACGTCGCCCATCTGGCCAGTCAAAACAAGTCCCCCCTTTCCCGCAAAAGTTGTCGATTCGATTAAAAGGGTATCGCCACCCATGCTAGTCCAGGCAAGGCCGATTGCAGTTCCAGGCACTTTTGCCTCTTTGATTTGGCTTTCGTCAAAATCAGGTTTTCCCAGATATTTAAACAAGTCAGGAGCGTCGATTGTGTAAGTTTTTGTGGCAGGGGTGGCTGGTGTGGAAGTGCCAG
>CAZGDL010000259.1:0-1758 GCA_964525075.1 uncultured Treponema sp. | reverse complement strand
CTGTTAAAATCTGGGAAGCCTGGCCAGACCCAGACATGTGCGTTTCAATTTATCCGGCAAGATGTTTTCCTAATCTTGATGAAGAAACTTCAGAATACAATACGATTATTGTAAGCCCGAACACATATCAGTTTGAGGGAAATGAGTGTTATTCCGGCTACGAAGGCGTTTCTTTTGTAATGACCCCGACTACTCAGGAGTTAAAAGCTTTTATTAACGCTTTGAAAAGGGAACTGGAAGATATTAAGGGGAAGAAGTAAGAATTTTATTTTGATAACGTCCCAAAATCCCCCTTTCCTCCCAATAAATGCTATAATCTCAATTATGAAAGATTCAAAGGAACTTGTTCGGCAGATTAATTTTCTCGTTTATTCTAGTCCAGAGGCAGATGTAAAGGTCAAAGCCATTTTGAAAGACGAAACAATCTGGCTTTCGCAAAAAGGTATGGCGGAACTTTTTGAGTGTTCGACGGATAATATCGGGTTGCATTTGAAAAATATTTTTGCTAATGGGGAATTGCAAGAAAATCGAACTACCGAGGATTTCTCGGTAGTTCAAAATGAAGGAAAGCGGACTGTAACAAGACACGTTACTTTCTACAACCTTGACGCAATAATTTCAGTTGGCTACAGGGTGAACTCTGCAAGAGTGAGTTAATTCAGATTTTGACAAAATGATTAAGGAACTAGAGAAGAAAAAATAACCCCCTTACCTACTTTTCATAAACTTTTTTCCAGGATTTTTGTTGAAGTTGCTTCAGCATCTCATGTTCATACGGGGAGCCTCAATGTACCGGAATTTGCGTTAGGCTATGGAGCAGCGAAGGGCTTTTGTTTCAACAAAAGCCCTGAGAAGACCGCAGGCACGCTATTTGCGTGCCGAGGACTTTGAGGGTTACCGAACTGCGGAACAGCCGACCCGGAGTGAAGTGAGGGCAAAACCCGAACGGAACGGAGGGAAACGCCCATCAGCTCATCAATCATTAAATTTTTGCAAAAATTACTCTTTTACAAACTTCATCACATCATCATAAATAGCCCGGTAGCCATCTTCGTTGATGTGCATTCCTTCTAGCGTGTACTCCGCCTTCAGCCGCCCCTGGCTATCCTTTAAATTTCGGTTCACGTCGATATAACGTTGCTTGTGCTTGCTTGCCAGCTTTTTTACTTCCTCGTTGGCAAGGGCAATTTTTTCGTTATTGCGGATTTTCAGACAATCTTTCATCTCTTCCGAAGCGGCTTCATAATTTACAGGATAATAAGCCATTAAATATATGATAACGCCCGGCACTTTTTTTTCGATAGTTGTAAGGATTTCGTCGTAATGGGCCATCACCTGGCTGACCGGAATACTGCTCCAGCTCAAATCATTGGTCCCGATATTAATAAAAACTTTGGAAGGCTGCAAATCTGTAACGCAAACGTCCAAAACTTTCATCATTTCGTCTGTGATAAAACCACCCACCCCACGATTGTAAATCACAGTTGGGTCTTTGTTTTCTTTTAAAAATTTTTCGATTGGAAACATTTCCATCAGCGACGAGCCGGCAAAAACAACCTGCCCTTTTTTTGCATTTTTGTTGAGTTCGCGGTAGCGTTCAACTTTCATTTCTTTGTCTGTCATTTCTTTGTCTGTCATAGGGATATTTTATATCAACTTGAATAATCGGGCAATCAGCACAAAATCACCTTACACTTCTTCATCTAACTAACTCTGGATAATTTTTCTGAGCAATTGCCCATGCTTCCCTGTCAAAAA
>CAZGDL010000258.1:0-1768 GCA_964525075.1 uncultured Treponema sp. | reverse complement strand
TATGGTATCACTTGTTTTAGTTTCGCACAGTCAAAAACTTGCGGATTCGGTTGCCGACTTGGCTCTTTTGATGGCAAAAACAACAACTATTAAAGCAGTCGGCGGAAACGATGACGGCGATTATGGTTCTAGTTTTAGTAAAATTAAAAATGCGATTGACGAAGTTTATTCTGAAGATGGCGTGATTGTAATTGGCGATATTGGAAGTTCAATTAACACAATTAAAGAAGTTATAAAGTCTTATTCTCCTTACCAAAAGGAAAGTATTATTCTGGCTGATTGTCCTATGATTGAAGGGGCTTTGGCGGCGGCTGTTATGGCTTCTGTGGGAATGCCTTTGTGCGAAGTTTTACGTCAGGCGGAAGACGCAAAAAATCTGAAAAAAGTGTGATCGGGCATCTAAATGAAAGCAACTTCTGGAGATGCTAACGTCACTCAAAAAGACACCTATCTCATCACAAAAAATCCTCTTTTAGCTCTTTTTGTATTTTTTCTGCCAATTGCTTTGGGAAATATCCTTCAGCAGTTTTATAACCTGGTGGATTCTTCGATTGTTGGTCAGTTTGTAAGTGAACAGGCTTTAGCTGCGGTAGCGGCTTGTACTTCGCTTATCAATGTTTTTTTGTTTATTGGTAACGGATACGGCGTTGGGGCAGGAGTAATTGTAGGCCACTATTTTGGAGCTGGTGATTACAAAAATATGAAGGTTGTAATTATGACAGCTCTTACAACTAGCCTGGTTATGAGCCTTGTTCTGGGACTTTTGGGATTAACGACCGGCCGTCTGATTTTGACCTGGCTCAAAACCCCCGCGGACACAATTGAAATGGCTGCCCTTTACCTAAAAATCTATTTTTTGGGAATGCCTTTTGTAATTCTTTACAATGTAATTTCGGCTATGTTCAACGCCCTGGGTAAGTCAAAATATCCCCTTGCATTTTTGATTTTTTCTACGTTTTTGAATATCGGCCTGGATTTGCTTTTTGTTACCCGTTATAAATTTGGAGTGGCAGGGGTTGCCTACGCAACGCTGATTGCTCAGGCCTGTGCCTGCATCCTTTCTATGGTGATTTTTTTCAAAAAACTGGCAAAACTTAAGATTGGGAAAACTGCATATTTTAGTTCTGCTGAACTTGGAAAAATCACAAAAATTGCTCTGCCTTCAATTTTCCAACAGGCGACAATTTCTATTGGCCTTATGCTGATTCAGTCTACGGTAAATTCTTTTGGTTCTCAGGCTTTGGCCGGATATTCTGTTGGAATCAGAATTGAAAGTTTGGGGTCTGCCGCGGTGATTGCCTGCGGGGCTTCCCTGTCAACTTTTGTGGCTCAAAATCTTGGAGCAAAAAAAATGAAAAGGGTTCGCCAGGGGTATTTTTCTGCAAATATCATCGTTGCGGCTTTTGCCTTTTTATTTTTTGTCATTATTGCATTTTTGAAAAACCAAATTATTTATCTTTTTATAGGAAAAAATTGTTCTGAGGTGGCTTTTGATACGGCCAGCCAGGTTTTGCTTTACATGAGTAAGGTGATGGTGATTTTGGGATTTAAGCACACCGCCGACGGAATTCTTCGCGGGCTTGGTAGAATGACTATGTTCACGGTTGGAAACGTGGTCAATATTGTAATCCGGGTTTCTTTTGCAAAAATCATGGCTCCTATAATTGGCATGCAGGCAATTTGGATTTCTAACCCTATTGGCTGGACGGCAAGTATGTTGCTTTGTTATATCAGTTATAGAAAAGCCCGCAAAGAACTGGGATTTTAG
>CAZGDL010000257.1:0-1772 GCA_964525075.1 uncultured Treponema sp. | reverse complement strand
CCGACCTTGAAACTTTATCACAATCTGCCCAAACAAAAAACTTGTTTGCCCCAGAACCAAAATCCACGTTGCGGATTACAAGCCAACCTCCGGCTTCTGAACTAATCGCCGTTGCCTTGCCATTTTTGTCATACTCAAAAGCGATGCCCGAAGAAGTTGCCAGACTTGCGCCGTTCGTCACAACATACGGATTGAAATTTTCGACCTGGGAAACGCCTTTTCGACTTCCGCCACGAGTTTTAATGGTCAAAGCATCTTCGTCCACATCCAAAGTATCCACACAAAGACTTCTAAAACCGCCTTCCGTTCCAAATTTATCCTGCAAAATCAGGGCGTGGTAGAAAATATAATACTGATTTTTGTATTTCATAAAATGACTGTGGTTGTTGCTGTAATTCATGCCGGCTTCACCAGGATTTATAAAATAGTGCCCCTTGTATTCCCAGGAATCCATATCAAGGGGAGTTTTGCTAGTCATATAAGCCATAGAACATGAAGAAGGTTTTGGCACACCTTTGAACTGGGCCGGCCATTCATTGCGGGCATCCCAACTTGTGTTAAAAGTGTAAACAAAAGTGTCGTTGATATAATTCAATTCGCTGGCTTCAAAAAAGTAAGGAGAAGGCATAACTTTGATTTCGCTGGCAAGAGAAATCATATCATTGCCAAGTTTTACGATTCTAGCACTTCCCGGCCACAAATCTGTGCCGCTAGGAGCTTTTCCACAACCGCCAAATGCCAGCCAGCCAGTTCCATCATCATCAATGCAAACGCCCGGATCAAAAGGTGCAGGGCAGTCGCCAAGGCCTTTAGTTTTGCCAGAAATCAGAGGCTTTTTGAGTGGGTCAGACCAAGGGCCAAGAGGATTTGTCGCTGTTAAAACGCCAACGCCAGCCCCGCTATTAGAAAAATACAGATAAAAATGAGTCAGGCCATCATCTTCCACTCTAGAAGTAATGGACGGAGCCCAGGAAGCAATAATCCACGGAGCAATTTTCTTTGTTTCAATTTTGCCGTGATAAGTCCAGTTGACCATATCTTCCGTAGAAAAACACACCAGCGATTGAATTTTTTCGTAGGTGTTTTTCCCAGATTTACCAACGCCCTCATATTGCTGATGGTCGTTAGTTCCGTAAACATAAAGCCGCCCTTCGTATTCAATTCCAGTCGGGTCAGCACAGAAAATCGCCGGCGAAATTGGATTGGCATTTTCCAGCGATTTGTAAACTTTTTTGCTAGGTTCAATTTCTGTCATATAGTAAACATCCTTTTTTGTTTTTGTTGCTGCACAAGAAGTCATCAGCCCTGTCAGTAAAATACAAAGAGCCACAATTCTCAGGCAATTTTTGCGATGGGGATTTTTTTGGTTATTTTGGATTTTGTTTGTTTTGATTGGTAAAATTTGCTTCATAATAAAAATATTAATAGAAGGTTTGTAATTTGCAAAGTGAATTTTGGGAGAATTTTTTACAGGTTTTGTGTGAATTTTAGGCAGAAAAAAAGAAAATGCTCAGGTTCGGCTCGCGTGAGGGATTGCAGCCGCGTAAGCGGTTCGGACACGCGAAGCGTGGCTGAACGGAAAAATTGCACGACACCGAAGGTGGCGGGCAATTTTATAACGCAAAAGCCCGACCCGGAGCGTAGTGAGGGCTTTGCCCGAACGAAGCGGAGGGGCACGCTAAAATTCCAAATCCTACTTTTTCACCACAATTTGCTTAAAAACCTGGCCAAGCTTTTCGTGAATTACCAGGTCGGCCATGTTGTCCGCCTGA
>CAZGDL010000256.1:0-1772 GCA_964525075.1 uncultured Treponema sp. | reverse complement strand
CTTTCAAAATCTTCCAAATAGGCATATAATATAATTTGCTTACAAATATCATTTTAAAGGACGAGAAAATGCCTATCACAAAATACCTGGAGCGCAATGCTGAGCTGTTTGGAAACGACTGCGCTCTTGTTGAATTAAATCCTGAAGTTAGAGATAACCGCCGCATTACCTGGAAGGAATTTGACCTTACCCAGCCGGAACCGAATCTGCCTTACCGTCGCGAAATCAGCTGGCGGATTTTTAACGAAAAAGCCAACCGCTGTGCCCACTTTTTGATGGAAAGGGGCGTTCGTAAGGGCGATAAAGTTGGAATTCTGATGATGAACTGCCTGGAATGGCTTCCAATTTATTTTGGAATTTTGAAAACCGGGGCTTTGGCTGTTCCGCTGAACTTCCGCTACGCTTCTGACGAAATTGAATATTGTTTAAATCTTGCTGATATTGATGTGCTTTTCTTTGGACCGGAATTTATTGGCCGTTTGGAAGCAATTTCTGAAAAAATTATGGCTCACCGCCTTTTAATTTATGTTGGCGAAGGTCTGCAACCGTCTTTTTCTGAAAGTTATGTTATGTCGGTTATGAATTATTCGTCAGAAAATCCTAATATCGAAATTTCTGATGATGATTTGGGGGCGGTTTATTTTAGTTCTGGAACTACAGGTTTTCCAAAAGCTATTTTGCACAAGCATCGGGCTTTGATGCATGCGGCTGCTGTAGAGCAAAATCATCATGGTCAAACAAAGGATGATGTTTTTCTCTGTATTCCTCCTCTTTATCACACCGGGGCAAAAATGCACTGGATGGGGTCTTTGATTACTGGTGGAAAGGCGGTTCTTTTGCGTGGAACTAAGCCTGATAATATTCTTAAAGCTGTGAGCGATGAGCATTGTACAATCGTTTGGCTGCTTGTTCCTTGGGCCCAGGATATTTTGGTTGCGATTGAACGTGGGGATATTTCCCTCAAAAATTATAAACTTGACCAATGGCGGCTTATGCACATTGGTGCTCAGCCTGTTCCTAAAAAACTGATTGAAGACTGGAAAAAATATTTCCCTCATCATGATTATGATACCAACTACGGTTTGTCTGAATCTATTGGACCTGGTTGTGTCCACCTGGGCGTCGGCCACGATAGCAAAATTGGTGCAATTGGTGTTCCGGGCTATGGCTGGGAAGTTCGTATTGTTGATGACAAACGAAATGATGTAAAAGATGGGGATGTCGGCGAACTGGCTGTAAAAGGTCCTGGCGTCATGGTCGAATATTATAAAAATCCGGAAGCCACTGCCGAAGTTTTGGACGATAAAGGCTGGCTCTACACTGGCGATATGGCCATGAAGGATCCTGATGGTTTTATCTACCTTGTTGACCGCAAAAAGGATGTAATTATTACTGGTGGCGAAAATCTTTACCCTGTTCAAATTGAAGATTTTCTTAGCAAAATGCCTCAGATTAAGGATGTGGCTGTTATTGGCCTTGCGGACCAGCGTCTTGGCGAAATTGCAGCTGCGATTATTGAGTTGAAACCTGGCGTAACTTGCACTGAAGATGACGTAAATCTTTTCTGTATGGAATTGCCAAAATATAAGAGACCTAGGAAAATCATTTTTGCTCCAGTTCCACGTAACGCGACTGGAAAAATTGAAAAGCCAAAGTTGCGAGAAATGTACAGAAAAGTTGACCCTTTTGCGTCGATGCGTCAAGAGTAAGGCGAGTTTCGCCAGTTTATTTTTATGGGCACCCCGGTCTGCTCCGCTGCGCTACGCAGCCCG
>CAZGDL010000255.1:0-1781 GCA_964525075.1 uncultured Treponema sp. | reverse complement strand
CCCCTTCTCAGGCGTAAAGTGCCAGTTTCCGCCCCGGTGACAGGGGTTTCTGCAGTGATTTCGCCATAAAAATCCCAACACCATTCCCAGACATTGCCAGTCATATCATACAAACCATAGCCGTTTGGTTTCAGTTGCTTTACTTCGTGGGTTTTGAGATCAGAATTGCCAGCATACCAGCCAACTTCGTCTATATCATCACTTCCTGAGTAAATATAAGATTCTCCACCACGAGCGGAATATTCCCACTCAACTTCGGTTGGCAGACGGTAACCGTTTTTAGTAAAATCACAAGCTGTATTATTCCAATCATCATCAGCAGCCATAGGAATATCATCAAAAGCAAGATTTTCCCAATCAGAAACAGAAGATACGGTATAACAAGGGTCAAATCCTTCTTTTATAGAACGCTTGTTACAATAAGCAATTGCCTGATACCAGTTTGTATAATTTACAGGATTGTTGTCGGCATTTCCCACAGCTTCTGTTGTACTTGGGTCAGTTCCCATAATGTCTTTAAATTCTTTGCGGGTAACTTCGTGATCACAAATAATAAAAGACGGCAGGGACAAGGCGCGGCCGTCTATAAATACAGTGGAATCACATCTCCAGGTTTCTTCCTCTGAACCAGAAATTTCCACTTCTTGTGTTCTTACATAAGAATTTACCCACACTTTGCAGGTAACTTCTGGACTTTTGTTTCCAACTTTATCAAGGGCAAGCAGAGTAAAAGTGTAATATGCTTTGTCGATTTCGATTTCTGTAAAAGCCCGGCTTCCATTTTCGCTTGCCTGGCCGCTTTCGTTTACGGCTACAGAAGGTTCTGAATCATTTTTTCTGTCGTTGGTGATATAGGTAATTTCTACGTGGTCAAAGTCTTCGTCTGCAGGATTTTCCCAGGTCAATAATATTTTGGCTGGGTTTTCGTCGGAACTTGCTTCTTCGTAACTTCCTGTGACTATACTTTCGTCCAAAGCTGATGGAGGGGTAAAATCAAAATTATCGATTGTAAATTGTTTGCTTACGATATTACCTTTGCTGTCCAAGGCTGCCATGGTGTAGTCCCCATTTGCAGATTCGTCTGTGGCGTCAATTTTTATAAGCCATTTTGAATTATCACTTTCGTCCTGAATACCAGACCTTGCGTCCGTGTCGATAAGAAGATTTCCCGTATCAGTTATCTGACCTTTTTTGTAAACGACATTTGAAACAGTGCCGTCGCTAGTAAAATTGGCGGTTAGAGTAACGCTCGAATTTGATTTTTCGGTCGGGAGAACTAGGTCAACTTCCAGGGTACTTTCTGTATAGAATTTTTTGAGGGAAACTTTCAGAGGATTGTGGCCTTTTACAAGTGTGATTTTTACTTCGTCTGATTGATAGTAAATTTCTTCGCCCATCAAAATTGAAACGACAACTGTCAGTTCTATTTCGCCAGGAAGATTTTTCATAGAAAAAACTGTGTCTGTGCTTGTTTCGGGAGTGATGTCCCAGGTTTGTGTGATTGGGGAATTTTCAAAATCGCCAGTGATGGTGACCTTTAGGATGCAGGCTTGGGCTGTCTGTTCAGATGTGTCGACAAGGCTACGGATAAATTTTTCCGGTAATTTGAAGCCGACCGAAGAATTTTCTGATTTTTCAATTTCTGCTTCAGCAGTCACTTCGTTTTGCAATTTGCAGGAAAAAGAAAAAATTGCCATCCAAAGGATTAAAAAAGAAGCAATTTTTTTAAAGACTTTCTTCCTATACTGAACTGAACTGAACTGAACTGAACTGAACTGAAC
>CAZGDL010000254.1:0-1806 GCA_964525075.1 uncultured Treponema sp. | reverse complement strand
ATTTACCCGTATTTTTTTACGACTTGCTCTGCAATCAAAATACGTTTTGTGCAGTGATCCATGGCTTCTTTTTCGATGTAACGGTGGGCTTCCTGCTCTGTCATATTTTTGTTTGACATTAAAAGCATTTTCGCCCTATTCACAAGTCTTATTTCTTCCATTTTTTCTTTTAACTTTGTAGTTTGTGATGAAAGAACCTGGACTTTGTACTGAACCGCAATCGCAACTTTTATCATATTGTAAAAATAGAATTGGTCAAAAGGGGTGGACATTGTGAGTACGCCGTAAGATTCAACTTTGTAGCTCACATGTTCATAGTGTTCAAGCGGAGCTATGAGGATAATTGTTGACAGGGAATCGGCAATGTCTGTTGCAAAATCTACGCCTTCGCCATCAGCAAAATCAACAAGGATAATATTGAAAAGGCTTTCTTTTGCCCGCCGTCTGCCTTCGTTAAAATCAGAAACAACCTGAGTTTCAAAAACCGGGGCAATCAACATTGCTTCAACAAATGAGGAAATTTTACTGTCTTTTGTTACAACTAATACTCTGTGTGAATCGACAGTCATTTTTATCCGAGAATTTCCTTTATAAAATCACTTTTTTGGGCCAAATCGCGAGCTGCTGATAAAGAGCTTGGCAAAGAATCCAGGCCTTTTGCATTTTCGGGATTAAATAAATTGGCTTCGACCGGTGCAGGAGGCTGCAAATTATTTTTAATTCCGTCAATTGCGGCGTAAATTAACAGGGTGAATGCTACATAAGGATTGCACTCCGGGTCGCTGGAACGAATTTCCAGGCGTTTATCTTCTTTTGTGGCTGGAATTCTGATTAAAGTTGACCGATTTTCGTTCCCCCAACTGATATATTTTGGAGCCTTACTTTCGCCCAGGCGTTTATACGAATTTTCGGTAGGATTTAAATAACAAGTGATTTCGCAGATATGTTTTAAAATTCCTGCCAGGGCGTTTGGTAATTTTTCGGAATCAGAAAGTGAAAAATTGATGTGCATTCCACTTCCGGCCTGATTTTGCAGGGGTTTTGGGGAAAAATCAGCATATAAACCGTTGGCGGCTGCTTTTGTGCGGACAATCCATTTAAAAGTGGTAGTGTTATCTGCTGCCGTGAGAGGATCTGAATAACGGAAATCAATTTCGTTCTGACCAGGGCCTTCTTCGTGATGACTCGCTTCTGGGGTAATGCCCATCTGTTCCAGTGTAAAACAGATTTCGCGGCGGATATTTTCGCCTTTATCAAAAGGAGCTAAATCCATGTAAGTGCCGTTGTCAAAAGGAATATTTGTAGGATTGCCGTCTTTATCCAGCTTAAAAAGGTAGAATTCCACCTCTGCCCCAATATTCACTGTAATGTCACATTCTTCTTTGGCAGCCTTGATGGCTTTCTGGAGCATAGTTCTGTAACACTTTTTATAAGGGCTTCCATCAGGATTTTTGATATTGCAGAACATTCGGACAACTTTTCCGGTAGTCGGGCGCCATGGCAAAATTGACAGGGTGGAAGGGTCTGGGTGCAAAAATAAATCAGATTTATTTGCGTTTTCAAAACCGACGGCAGAGGCGTCAAAAGAAATGCCGTCGTTAAAGGCTTTTTCGAGTTGGGAAGCCATAATAGAAATGTTTCTCTGATTTCCGTTTACATCAAAAAATGCAAGGCGGATAAATTTTACATCCTCTTCCCGAACAAAATCCAAAACTTCACTTTCTGTATACATAAAGACTCCAAAAAAAATGGCGTTCACTCCATCATTTATATTATACAAATAATGCAAATAAATGGAATAAACGC
>CAZGDL010000253.1:0-1844 GCA_964525075.1 uncultured Treponema sp. | reverse complement strand
TTTCAAAGAAAACGGAATTTTTGAGTTGGATACAAATCAATATATAGACGCAACTTTTGGAGCTGATGGTTTTGCTACAAATATGTCTATTATAATTGTAATTGGGAATGAAGATGTATCTGTGGCAATTTTTGATTGGTCCATTTATAAAAATATAAGTGTGATTGGTAGAAATTGGAGCGGCCAGACCGAAGAATCCATCGTGGACCAAATGAGTGACCTGGCTGGAAAACTTTTGCAAGATGGAAAAAACGGAGCAAATCCAAGTTACGCTTTTCTTGCTTTGTCTACTGATGACAAAAATTCGGCTGTTGAAAATTATGTGACTGACGCTTTGACCGAGGCGGTTTTTAATACTGGAAAAATAAAGATTTTTGAGCGTGCGAACCTTGAAAAAATCCTTACGGAACAAAAATTTCAATCTGGTGGGCTTGTAAACGAAAACACTGCCAAGGAAATTGGTAATATTGCTGGGGTTGATTATGTTTGTTACGGAACTCTCAAAGATTTGGGTGACCAGATTACAATAAACGCCCGCGTTGTAGACGTAGAAACTGGCGAGATTTGTGCAATGTCTCGAGATACAATCGACAAAGACGATTATCTGAAGAAAAACGTGAGTGTGGCTTCTGGTTCTGGGACAAAAACCGCCGCAAAAACTTCTTCTACAAATACTGCAAAAAAGCAGGTAAATACTTTGTGGACTGTTCGCAAAAGCCGTAATGAGTTTGATGGGTATACGACGTATACTTTTACTTTGAAAGGGCCACAGAACGGACGATGGATATTTTTTGGATATGATAAAAACGATGTAGAAAGTAGGTCGATTGTCAGGGCAGGATTTCATTGGGTAGCGTCTTATGATACAGATGGTACTTATGAGATAAAAACTGATGATGGAAATAAAGTGTCAAAAAGTTTTGATTCTGCAAGATGGTCTTACGATACTGGTTGGAAAGATGGAGATGAGCTATTTTACTTCTCTTATAACAAAGGTGAAAGTGCTAGATTTATGATGGATTTAATTGGTAATAATACCTACCTTACTGTTAGACACAAAGGTGCAGTTCAGCGTTTCCAGCCAGCAGGCTTCTGGGATTATTTAGAGTCGCAGGGCATTACAAAAGAAGAAATTGAAAATGCAATTGCAAATGAGGAGTTCTAGGATGAAAAAAGGTATTAAATTTGTTGGCTTGCTTTTTGCTTGCCTTTATTTGACTTCGTGTGCGACAGTGGACGCTATTTTTAAAAATGAGAAAATTGATATTCCATTTGATGGTCCAATGGATACACGGTTTGGCTATGAAAGTATTTCTTGGGGAACTACTTATAAAAAAATAAGAAATGATGGCGTTTATCCTGTTTTCTACTGGGGTGATTCATATTCTGGAAGTTATTACATAGGAAGATTGGGAAAACGAGAAACATCATATGGAACTTATGATACCAAAGAATGTTATGCTCACGGTGATGTAGAAGAAACAGAATTGTTTTTCTCAAAGAATACTGGAATTTTATACATGGTTCAGGATACTTTGTCGGTAAAAAATCCTTCTCTCGAACTTTTGCACAGCCGTTATGGTGATTTTGGTGAAGAAAATCTTGCCAGCAAAGAATTCAAAGAAAAGGGTGGGGTAACCTATCTTAATAGCGGTCTTTTTGATAACACAAATCGCTCTTCATTAAAGATTGATATTGACGCAAACGGTAAAACTAAAGTTACTGTATTTGATCCTATTGGTCTTCTAACAGAAGCCTATTCTCCAAAATGGGACAAAGAACTTTCTGCAATCAAAACTGATGTCTGGAACTGCTGGGCAAGTACAGACGGTTCTGCAAAGGGG
>CAZGDL010000252.1:0-1861 GCA_964525075.1 uncultured Treponema sp. | reverse complement strand
TGAAGTTATTGCAAACCGTGCTAACGAAATTGCTGGCAAAAAGCTTTGTCATCCAAATGATGATATTAATATGTCTCAGTCTTCAAACGACACATTCCCTACTGCCCTCCACATTTCGGCAGTATCTGTAATTGAAGATAAACTTTTCCCTGCAATCGATACTTTGGTTCAAACTTTCAAAAAACTCGAAAAAGAAAACGAAGGAATTGTAAAGTCTGGTCGTACCCACCTCCAGGACGCTGTTCCTATTTCTTTTGACCAGGAAATTTCCGGCTGGAGAACTTCTTTGGAACGAGATAAGGAAATGCTTTCATCATCTCTTCCATATCTTAAACAGCTTGCCCTTGGTGGAACTGCTGTTGGAACAGGTTTGAACGCCCCAAAAGGTTTTGATGAAAAAGTTGCAGAAGCTGTTTCAAAATTAACTGGCAAAGATTTTATTACTGCACCAAACAAATTTCATGCACTTACATCAAAAGACGAACTGGTATTTGCTCACGGAGCAATCAAGGCTTTGGCTTGTGATATGATGAAGATTGCCAACGATGTCCGCTGGCTGGCTTCTGGTCCTCGTGATGGTCTTGGCGAAATCCACATTCCAGAAAACGAACCAGGTTCTTCTATTATGCCTGGAAAAGTAAATCCTACCCAGTGCGAAGCTGTTACAATGGTAGCCGTTCAGGTTATGGGTAACGATGCAGCAGTCGGATTTGCCGCAAGTCAGGGAAACTTTGAATTGAACGTATTTATGCCTGTAATTGCATACAACTTCATTCAGTCAGCACGCCTTCTGGCAGAGGCAATGCTTTCTTTCAACAAAAACTGTGCTGTTGGAATTACTGCTAACAAAGAAAAAATGCACTTCAACTTGTACAATTCTCTTATGTTGGTAACTGCCTTGAACCCATACATTGGTTATGAAAATGCAGCAAAAACAGCCCACAAAGCTTTTGATGAAAACATCAGTTTGAAAGATGCTTGTGTAGGTCTTGGCTTCCTCACAGCAGAAAAGTTTGACCAAGTTTTTAAACCTGAAGATATGGCATATCCCCAGGGACGAAAGTAAAAAAAAAGCGTATAAATTAAGGAGCAAGTATGACATATTCGTATTTCCCCGGCTGCACGCTCAAGAATAAGGCCCAAGACCTTGATCTTTATGCACGCAGATCTGCGGAAGCATTAGGGTTCACACTTGAAGAAATTCCAGACTGGCAATGTTGCGGAGGAGAATATCCTCTGGGCAAAAATGAAATAGCTGCAAAGCTTCCTTCAATCAGAGCCTTGGCAAATGCCCGCGACGCTGGAAGGGATTTAGTTACCCTTTGTTCTGCGTGTTTCAACGTCATCAAACAGACAAATGATGCAATGCAGAATGATGAGGATACTATTCTCAAGGCGAACAATTATTTAGCTCAAGATGGTATTGAATATCATGGCGAGACTAAAGTTCTTCATTACCTCGAAATTCTTCGAGACGTTGTTGGTTGGGACAATGTAAAAAAAGCCGTAAAGAAACCATTGACTGGCAAAAAAATTGGTGCTTATTACGGTTGTCTCCTTCTCCGTCCAGGTAAAGTTATGCAGATTGATGATCCAGAAAATCCTCAGTTGCTAGAAGACTTTATCAAAGCTATTGGAGCTACTCCAGTAATTTACGCACAGAGAAACGAATGTTGTGGTGCTTACACAATGTTTGAAGACGAATCAATCCCAAAAAATCGTACAAAGAAAATTTTGACTAACGCAGAAGATATGGGTGCTGATTTCTTAATCACATCTTGCCCTCTCTGCCGTTACAATCTCATAAAAAATAAAGGTGATTCTAAACTTGATGTAATTTACTTTACAGAACTTTTAGCAG
>CAZGDL010000251.1:0-1890 GCA_964525075.1 uncultured Treponema sp. | reverse complement strand
TTTGGAAGGTTCTGTCTGGAGGATGTATGAGTCAAAGTCTATTTCAAATCGCTTCTGTGATTCTGGCATTGCACTACTCCCCTTCCCCAAACTCTCCATACATCTCATCTATAGCATCCTGGTCGCCCATATCCGCTGCATCTGCAACTTGAGCATAGTAAGAATTATAATCCTGCTCAGGATTATCAGAAAAATAATCCCTGTCTCCCCTAGCCGCCCTGATTTCATAATCGTCATAGTCGTCATAATCTTCATAGTCAGCATCATAATCACGGACATATCCTCCGTGATAACCGCCTGAATGATGTCCACCGCCACTTGCACTAATGACTACGATTATAAAAATTACTAATAGAAGTAAAACAAAAAATCCCATATTCTCCTCCAGTTACGAACGGTATTTATCGCAAAGTGTAGTAAATAAAAGTTCCTTTGCGAGATGGTTCGGATTTTTATTCTTCCAAAATAAGTGGCAACATATAAAGAGGCTTGAAAAGTAGGTTTTCTTTGGAACTTACGTCTTTTTGGGAAAATAAATAAGGTTTCAAAATTCTTGCAGAACACTTTTTGCAAAATGCTTCCAGAGATTTATATGTATTTACATTTGAAGATTTTATTTCAATCGGGATAATTTTTGCCTGTGCTGCGACAAGAAAATCAATTTCAAAATAATGAACGCTATTTTCTTTTTTCCAAGTATGATAAAAAAGTTTGTTTCCACATGCTGCAATTATTTGAGCGGCAACGTTTTCATAAAGATAACCGAGATTTGTATCAAGAGAGTCACCAAGAAGTTTTGAATAAATTTTTGTGTAAAGTTTATCAGCAGAATTAAAAAGCATGGTTACAAACAGCCCTGTATCTGCTAGGTAGATTTTGTAAGAATCATCATCTGCTGTAGAAGTCAGAGAAATTCCTGGATCTTTTGTGTTATAGGAGGCAAGAATAGTTTTTGAATCCAAAAGTTCTGAAAAGAGTTCTTTATCCTTTGAGGTTGTTCTTTTCCCTGTTGCGGCAGAAATTATAAAACGTTTTTTGTTTTGATGAAGTTGTGATGGAATGGAATTGTAGAGTTTTGAAAGGCGCCCACTTTTATCAATTTTATAGAAATCTTCTTCGTAGAGTTTTAAAATCGTTCTTTTAACTTTGTCAATTTCTTCAAAATTTTCACCATTTATATAGGCATCGACAGCCTGTGGCATTCCTCCTACTGCCATATAAATTCTAAAATCTCGCATAAGTTTGCGATTGAGTTTTTCGCCAACAGGCTTATTTGTTTTATAAAGACTTCGTAGTATTTCGTATGAATTATTTTTTGTTGCCCACAAAAATTCTTCATAATCCATTGGAAAAACTTGAATAAAATATTCCTCAGAAGGAATTACTATGTCTTTTACATTTTGCCGAATACTGATTAAAGAACCTGTTTCTATATAACTATAGCGACCATCAGCAACAAGATACTTTATTGCCTGCCTGACTTTTGGAGCTTTTTGAATTTCGTCAAAAACAATAACAGATTCTCCCTTGTACAAAGAAATTCCTGTAACGCTCTGAAGTCTTAAAAAAAATATGTCAAGAGAGGCGATATTGTCAAAAACTTCTAAAACTTCATCTGCAACATTTGCAAAGTCAATTTTTATGTATGTTTTATAATTCTGCTTTGCAAATTCTTCTGCGATTGTTGATTTTCCGACTCGCCTTGCCCCTTCCAGCATAGCGGCATATTTGTGAGAATATTTTTCTTTCCATTCAAGAAGTTTTTCAAAAGCTTTTCGTTGAAACATAAAGTTCTGCCTGCATTTTTTTTGATTTTAGGATTTTAGTTAGATGATAATAAAAAATGCAGAAATTTCAAGGTTAAAAATTGTTAAAAGTGCAGAAATTTCA
>CAZGDL010000250.1:0-1900 GCA_964525075.1 uncultured Treponema sp. | reverse complement strand
GATTATTCTGGAGATACAAGCCAGTATGCAAAAGTTATGGCAGACTGGTATTCAAATCTTGGATATATGATTGGTTTTGATTCAAGTTTTAAGCCAAAAAATCAATATCTTACAAATGTTGCTTTTTCTGTTGATTTAGGAATTAGTAATACCCTTTTTCCAAAAGACAATCTTTATTATCCCTATTCTTCTACAGGGGTAACCTATAAAGATGAAGCAACTTTTTTGGGAATTACGACTCCATTCCGTTACAGTGCAAATTTAAAACTTACTTTATCTAAGCCTTTTTCTCTGAATTTATCTTTGCCGATTTATTCAGATCCATACTATGCTTATGATTTTAAAACTTACCGCAAAGAATCTATGGATTGGCTTACTTATTTGATGGAAAGTTCTGCCACAGAAACTTCTACAGAAACAATCACCATATCGGAAGTATCATCATTTACCTGGCAGCTTACTTCTTCCTATTCTCCAACTCTGCCTGATTTTTTGAAGCCTTATGTTTCTTCTGCTTCAATAAGTTGGAATTCTTCAATAAATATTTCTTCACTTTCAGCTGATAAAAACGAAATGACCTACCGAGGTTCTGAATATTTTGAAACAGAATGGCTAGATAACACTCCGACCAGAAAATTTTATTATCCATCTTTGGTAACTCCGGTTTCTACGACCGTTTCTGTGAGTGGAACTTTATTTTCCTGGCCTTTGACCACAAATTCATCATCTAAAAAAAATAATTATACTTTTCCTGTCGCAATCAACAAACCTGACGAGTTAAAATCCGAAAAACAATTGCAGGAAGAAGCCGAAGCCGCAGAAAAAGAAGCCCAGAAAAAGCTGGAAGAAGAAGCAAAAGAAGATGGGGATAGTGATGATGATGTCGATGCTGAAAATTCTGATGATGATTCGTCGGCAGATGAAACAGAAGGTGAAGATGATGACGGATTGTTTGAATATTATCTTCCAAGCCTTGATTACACCCCGACCCTAACGGCAAGTACCGAAGGTTTTACCTATAAACTAGCTTATTCCGCTTCTGCAAATATTGTAGACCAGTTTTCATATTCTTCTGCAAATCTTAAAAAATCAGAAGATTTTGACTGGAATAAAGTTCGTTCCCAAATGTACACAATAAAAACTCCTGTTTCACTTACAAGTACAATGAATTAAGGGGGAAGTTTCCTATCAGTCACCAACGGGCTTACATATTCGCCAGTCTGGCAAAAGCACCATTATATTTCTGATGATGAAACGATTGGTTACACAAAATCGGCCGCAGACACCCTCAGACTTTCCGATTACAATGCAGAAAAACAGGATATTGCAAATACAAATACAATCACCCTTAAGCCTTTTACCTATCTGGATATATTTTCGGACTCTAGCGTTTCTTGGAATTCGACAATAAAAGTTTTCCGCCGAGAATTTATTGGGGATGTTGATAATCCTGAATACGAAATTTATGGAGTTGACTGGACTGATGATGATTCAATTACGGTAAACAGCCTTTCTGCAGTCTTGACTGCAAAAGAATTTAACAATAAACTTGGCCAGTCTTTGACATTTACAGCGATTATGCCACCTTTGCTTCGCCAATATACTGCGACCCTGGCTCTGACCTTTCCTTACGTCACAGCCTCTTTTTCTACAGGAATTCAGGAAAATTCTGATAAAAATTTGACCGAAAAGCAGCTTCTGGAATTCCAGCTGTGGAAGAAAAATCCTTTCCAGCAGACACTTTCAGTTTCAATTCCTATTTTGAGTAAAAATCTTACTTTTTCAGAAAGTTATAGTTATAACAGAGAGGATGAAGAGCATGAAAGTTTTAAGGTTTCTGCTTCTTGGAATTCATTTTCTATATCTTATGTAATGTCAAATACAATAGGTTATGATTTTG
>CAZGDL010000249.1:0-1931 GCA_964525075.1 uncultured Treponema sp. | reverse complement strand
ATGAAGCTCCCAGCGAGCTGATAGATGACGGCAGACTTTCTGTCTTTTATAACGCCAGACTCTATGCTAAAATGAAATCACAAAAACTTCAGGCGTTTTTTTGCTATCTGAGCCGGCAAAAATCCGATTCCGATTTGACAGACCGGCTTATTAAACTTGTAGATCGTCTGAAAATCTAACCACAAGAGAAGAAGTACTATATGACACTTTCAGAGATGATTCAGGAGAATCGGTAAGAAGGATTTGAAGAAGGTAGAGAGAAAGGTCGAACTGAAGAACGCCTTGAAACTGCGAAAAACTTTTTTACAAAAAATAGTGCTCCTTCTATTATTGCTGAGTGTACTGGGCTGACGTTGGAACAGGTGCTTGCTTTGCAGAAAGATGCCTGTGTGACAGGTTGATACGTCAAAAAATGGGGAATTATTATGGGAGCCTCTAAAAATTGCAATTTTTAGAGGCAACTCTGAAAACGCGACGTTTTAATTCGTGCTATATCAACGAATTAAAACTCGCAGGCATCTCTAAAAAAGCATTGAAAATGATTTTTTAGAGATGCCCTATTTACAAGTTACCCCAGAGACAAGACCATCTTAAAAATTTTGACATCTGGAAAATCTGATGTATAATTTTATTAACAATGTTATACGAAGTGTCATCTAAAGCTTATGCAAAGGTTAATTTTGGGTTAAATGTTTGCCCTCGGAGATTGGATGGTTTCCATAACATTGAAAGTATATTTCAGACAGTTGATCTTTATGATGAATTACTTGTAACGCCAACTTGGGACCGAGATTGTATTGTTCAATGTGATTCTATGCAATTGCCTGAAAATAATACTTTAACTAGTGCTTATAATGCTTTTTGCGAAGTTACTGGGCGGAATTCTTGCGGTGTTAATGTAAAACTGATTAAGGGGATTCCTTCTGGTGGTGGATTGGGAGGCGGTTCTTCTGATGCGGCTGCCTTAATCAGGACTTTGGAAAAGCTGAATGATATAAAACTGACTGAAAATCAGTTGGATTACATCGCTTCTAAAACTGGGAGTGATGTTTTCTTTTTTATGCATTGTAATCAGGAGGGTAGAGGAGCTGCCCTTGTTACTGGTCGAGGCGAGTGTGTAAAAAAAATTAATCCTAGAACTGATTTATTTTTGGTGATGATTTTTCCTGATGTAAAATCTTCGACAAAAGAAGCTTATGCTTTGGTGGATAAAGCTTTTGAAGATGGGAAAAATATAAAATGTCCTGATTTAAAGGACTTGGAAAGTATTTATACTAGGCCCCTTGAAAATTGGACTTTTGTAAATACTTTTACCCCTGTTATTGCAGAGAAATATAAGGAGATTTCTGACGCAATAAGGGATTTAAAAAAAGTCGGTTGTTGTTACGCTGAAATGTCAGGTTCAGGTTCAACAGTTTATGGAGCGTTTACTTTAAGGCAGCAAGCGATTTCCGCAAGTAATTTGCTTGGTGGTACTTGGAATTGTAAACTTGTGCAGACAATTTAGTTTGCAAACGGAAATTTTGCGGAGGTAGGATTTATGCAGATTACCGAATTAAGAATCAGAAAAGTTGAAGATGAAGGAAAGCTTAGAGCTTATGTAACAGTTACATTTGACAATTGCTTTGTAGTTCATAACGTAAAAATTATTGAAGGTAAAAGCGGTTTGTTTATCGCAATGCCTAGTAGAAAGACTGCAAACAATGAGTATAAGGATGTAGCACATCCAATTAGTCCAGAGTTCCGTTCTGAATTGCAGAACAAGATTCTTGATGAATATAATGCTGGACATGTTGAGACAGGTACTTCACAAGAAGATTAAAATCTGATATAGTAGGTGGCATCTTTGGGCCGTCGTCAAGCGGTAAGACACGGGCTTTTGGTGCCCGCATTCCACAGGTTCGAATCCTGTCGGCCCAGAATCAGATATG
>CAZGDL010000248.1:0-1941 GCA_964525075.1 uncultured Treponema sp. | reverse complement strand
TTCGTCTTTTGCCGATTTTTCTGAAATGTTATTAAAAAATTCCAGGAGGATTGTCCGGCTTTCAATATCAAGGCCGGCAAATGGATCTGACAAAATCAAAAGTTTCTTGCCGGAAATTAAAGACCGGGCCAGCAGGGTTCTGCGGATTTCGCCCGTGGACATATATTTTAAGCCTCTGTCTAGGATTTTTTCGACCCCGCAAAGTTTTACTGCCGGATAAGTTTCCAGCCTTTTTGCTTCTTCTGGCAGGGCGTCCCCTTTTTTTAGGTTCATAATCCCCTGGGCTATAAAAAGTCGGCCGGTACGACCGTGGTCAACTCCACCTTCCACATAATCACTTTCGTCGTTTTCGCGTTCTTCCTGGATTAGGCGGGCGGCCCTTTCCAGCGAAACAATATCCGTGGAATTTTGAAAAATATTTGAATAAAGTCCATCTGTATTTGGAACTACCTTCAAGGTGCCGGATTGCAGGTTGCCAGTTTGTTGATTAGTAGCCAGGGCGTTGACAAAATCAGCCTTTCCGCCGCCATTTGGCCCAATCACCAGCCAGTTTTCGCCCTGTTTCATTTGCCAGGAAATATTGCTGATTAAAGTCTGGCGGGAATTTTCAATCCTGCAGTTACTGATTGTAATTAAATTTTTTGAAATTTTTGAAAAACTTTCAGGCATTTTTTTCGTCCTTAAAACTCACTTAAATATCACTTAAATATCACTTGGTTTTTATGCTTTTTTCAAACAAAAGCTGATTATCTTCTGACAGGCAGGAAATTTTGATTGTTCCATCATCAAACTGCAAATCAACATAACCAAAATCACTGTTGTTTACCCACTTAGAATAAGGCGAATGGTAGGTCAGCGGAGAGTCGAGTTTTCCGCCCATTGCCCCCAAAACCAGATAATTTACCCCATTTTTTTCCAAAAATTCAAAAAAGTGATCGTGGCCACTCAGGTGCAAATCAACATGATATTTTTCAAAAATTGGACAAAGGCGGCTCATAACATCTTCCAGGTCGCCCCAAGATTTTCCAGCTGCAGGGTCATAATAGCCCGAAGAAACAACATAACAGTGAGTGATTACGACAACATTTTCTTCCTGGGGGATTTCTTCCAGCTGCTTAATCAGCCATTTTTCTTGATTTTTTGTCAGCTCAGAAGAATCCCATAGCATATTCAAAACGAGAATGTGATTTTTACCACTGTCCATGCGGAAGTAGTATTTGTCATTTTTGTCCATAAAAATGCGTTTGAAATTTGGCAGGCCGTTTATGAGGGCATCGTGATTTCCAGGAATTGCCCGAAGAGGAGTTGTAGGCATATTTTTTCTGATGTCGTCAGTGGCTTCCTGGTAGTGTGATTTCATCATTCCAAAATCAGCAATATCACCAGTAATCAAAGCCATATCATAATTACCAGCTTCAATATTTTGTAGGATTTTGTTGCGGGCCTGAGGATTTGCCGTAGAAGCCCCCCAGTGAGGATCAGAGGCCAGGGCAATATGATTAAAAGCCGGAGTTCCAGTCTGATTTTCATTAAGATTTCCGTTCTGAGTTCCGTTCAGATGAATTAAATTTATCCCAGAATTATCAACTTTTGCCGAAGCCAGAAGATTAAAAGCGATAAAAACGCCAATCCAAACCAAAGTCATCAGGCCAGAAAAAACGTAAGACAAAATTTTTGTAAGTTTATTATCCTTTATCAGATTGAGGATAAGGAAAATTGCAGGCAGCCAAACCGTCACAAAAAGTCCAATGCAAGCTTTGAGGATTGTTGTGTGCCAATTCAAAGTCCCCTGAAAACCGGCCGTATTTGTAAACCAAATGTAAGAAGCCAAAGAGATAATCGTGGCCAAGAGCCCAAAAATCACTGTTTTTTTGCCAAAAAATTCTTTACTTGTCATATTCACCCCACTCACAGCCAGCATGCCTAACTTCAACTTCGTCA
>CAZGDL010000247.1:0-1947 GCA_964525075.1 uncultured Treponema sp. | reverse complement strand
CCCTGTAAAGACTATGAAAATGCCTTTTAAAATAAATGCGAAGGATTTTTTGACTGAAAAAGACATAAAAACCGACATGAAATATTTGAAATGCTATTTTTGCAAATCTTATGTATCACAATACGGAACTTTCTTTGGAAATGATCAGGATAATCGGGAATATTGGGCAAGAAAATGAACTTTTAATGTATTCTCCGGCTATGGCTTCTTTTTACCGAAAAAGATTTTTTGATGAAATTAAAAATGACCTCAAAAATCTAGAGTTTAAAGATTATGATTCAGATTTTGTTTTCGAGGTTTTTGAAGATGAAGGGATTGAGGACTTCTTAAAATCTTATTACACTGCGGCTTTTTTGGATTTATTTGTTCCGACTCGTCAAATGAGGAAAAATACGTCTTACCAGGGTGAAACAGCCCCTTTGCCAGAACCTGATTTTAAGTGTGATATTTATATTCTGATAAATAGAAATTCAGCTTCCTGCTCAGAATATTCTATTGCCCTGGCTTACGAATTTGAAAAATTTGATGGGATAGAAGTTCATCTGATTGGAGAAAATACTTGTGGGGCGGTATCTTTTGTAAATCCCCGTACAATCGCTTTGCCTAAAAGTGGCTACTGGTTTTATATGCCTACAGCCCTCAACCTGGATTCTGAAGCCTTCCGCCATCCAAATTATCATGGAGAAGGAAATGGCTGGTACCCGGAATATTGGGTTACAAGTTTTCAGATAATGTCAGTTTTACAGAATATGATTGATGATCCAGACCTGGCAGAGGCTCTAAAGGGGATTGAGAGAAGACATTTGTAGGCGGGATTTTAAAAATAAAACCTGGGGGCGGTGCGGGGGCTGGTTCACTGCCCAGGTTGTGAATATCTCATTTTTTGGGTATATTTTTGCTATGAGTAAACACAATATGCAGCTCCTGCAGGAGCTTTCTTTGAAAAACGGGCCTTTGTGCGTGGGCCTGGATACTGATCCTTCTTATATTCCTGAAAATATTATTAAACAGTTTGAAAGTCCGGCTCAGGCGGTTTTGGCTTACAACAAGGCGATTATTGACCGCGTGGCTAATGACCAGTCGGCGTCTTGTTTTAAAGTTCAGATTGCTTATTACGAGGCGATGGGCCTGGAGGGGCTGAAAGTTTATGCTGAAACTCTTAGGCTTGTTCGTTCTAGCGGGCTTATGGCTATTTCAGATATTAAGCGTGGGGATATTGGGGCAACTTCTGATGCTTATGCCAAGGCTCATTTTACTGGGGATTTTGAAACGGACATTATCACTGTGAATCCTTACATGGGTTTTGACACTTTAGTTCCTTTTACAAAATATTCTAGTCCTGAGATGGGTTGCAAGGGGGCTTTTGTCCTGCTTTGTACTTCTAATCCTGGTATGGTTGATATTGAGCACCAGGAATTAAAATCTGGTGGGCTTCTTTTGGAACATGTTGGTGATGAAATTGCTAGAATTGGTAAGGATTTTGAAAAGGATTATCCTGGCCAGTCTTGCGGAGTTTTTGGGGCGGTTGTTGGGGCTACCCAGGAAGCTGACGCCCGCTATCTTCGCGATAAATATGCTGATACATTTTTCTTGATTCCGGGGTATGGGGCCCAGGGTGGGGCTGCACGAATTGCTGCTACTTTGCTTGACCATGCCGGTGGGGTTGTGAATTCTAGCCGTGGAATTTTGTGTGCCTGGAAAAAGGATGGACAATTGGCTGGGAAAGTCGAAGCTGGAACTTTGTCTTTGGACGATATTGCGGATGCGGCAGCCCGTAATGCGGTTTTTTCTAAAAATGATTTGATAACGGCTAAAAAGAGTTTGTAGATTTTGTAAGATGATAATGGGGCGCCACTAAAAGCTTATCTTTTAATGACGCCCTATAATTTATTTATGGGGTGCTTGTATGTTTAAAGATTGTCAGGGAAATCCTTATCCGGTTTATGC
>CAZGDL010000246.1:0-1971 GCA_964525075.1 uncultured Treponema sp. | reverse complement strand
GCGTAGTGAGGAGGCTGGAGCGCAGCGGAACACCGGAAAGCCCGGTTTTTTGCGACTGCAAAAAATGCCCCCTAAAAATCTAAAAAAACTCGCACTGTGAACTCCACGTGAAAGCTTTGTGCCTCGCCGTGGACTTTTATGTAAAATATTGCACAAAACCGCAAAAAATAGCATAATTTTCTATTATGTTCAAACCAGAATTACTAAATACAATCAAAACTTACAATGGAAAAACCTTTCTTTCAGATTTAATCGCTGGGGTAATTGTGGGAATTGTCGCCCTTCCCCTGGCCATTGCCTTTGCCATCGCCTCCGGAGTTGGCCCTGCAGCCGGCATTTTTACCGCAATCATCGCAGGATTTTGCATTTCCGCATTCGGAGGAAGCCGGGTTCAGATAGGTGGCCCTACCGGGGCTTTCGCAGTAATCGTTTATGGAGTTGTAGCCCAATACGGACTTTCGGGACTTGCCACGGCCACAGTTATGGCAGGCATTATTTTAATCCTTTTAGGCGTATTCAAAATGGGGGGACTTGTAAAGTTTATCCCGTATACAATCGTTACAGGTTTTACAGCAGGAATTGCAGTTACAATCGCATCCGGCCAATTGGGAGATTTTTTTGGCCTCCGTCCGGATTTTTCTAGCCCCATGATTATTTTGGGCCAGGAATATTCAAAACTGCCAGGTGATTTTTTGCCAAAAATGATAGCCTTTGCAAAATCGGTAGCCAGCATAAACTGGTATTCATTCGCCATGGCAGCAATCTGCCTGACATTTATTTTTGTTTGGTCAAAATTTATCAAAAAAATTCCAGGCTCAATCGTGGTCATAATTTTTGCCACAGCCGCCTCAATCATCCTTGCAAAAACAACAAATTTACGCTGTGACACAATCGGGACTTTTGCCGACGGAAGCCCCCACTACGCCATTCCTTCAATCAAGGAATTAAAGCCAACCCTACCAGATTTTAGCATCAAAACAATCACGACACTTTTCCCGACAGCCATTTCCATAGCCGTTCTGGCGGCAATAGAATCTCTGCTTTCGGCAGTCGTAGCCGACGGTATGATAGGAACAAAACACGATTCCAACACAGAACTCATAGCCCAGGGAATAGCCAACATTGCATCCCCAATTTTCGGGGGAATTCCAGCCACCGGGGCAATCGCCAGAACCGCTACAAATATAAAAAATGGTGGGAAAACTCCAGTCGCCGGCATCATCCACGCCCTGACCCTGCTTTTGATTTTGCTCTTTTTCGGAAAATACGCCGCCTACATTCCAATGCCAGCCCTGGCCGCCATCCTCATAAACGTAGCCTGGAACATGGCAGGATTCCCGGCAATCAGAGCCCTGGTAAAAGGCCAAAAATCCGATACTTGCGTATTTTTAATCACATTCCTCATCACCGTTTTTGTAGATTTGACCGTCGCAATCGAAGTTGGCCTGGCTTTTGCAGCATTTTTCTTTATCAAAAAGATGATAGATTTGTCCGAAGTTCAAAATCCCCGCGAAACCGTCACTGCTGGAATTAAAACCGACCAGCCGGCCGAAAATCTGAATATTCCCCACGACACCATGATTTACGAAATCGAAGGCCCAATGTTTTTTGGTACAGTCCGAAAATTTGAACTTGCCACAGAAAGGGCTAGAACCAGCTGTAAAGTTTTGGTCCTCCGCATGCGCAACACAATTTATCTGGATGCAGGTGGAATCCGGGCCTTGGAACAAGCAAAAGCCGCCTGCGACCGTCGCAACATCACGATTGTAATTTCGGGAATCCATTCCCAGCCCTACATTTTGCTGGAAAAAACCGGCATGGCAGAAAAACTTGGCCGAGAAAACATTTTTGACAATATCACCGACGCTTTAAAAAGAGCCGGGGAGATTGTTCAGTAGTTTCAAGGTGATTTTATGGGCGTTCCCCTCCGCTCCGTTCGGGCTACGCCCTCACTCCGCTACGGGTCGGCTG
>CAZGDL010000245.1:0-1979 GCA_964525075.1 uncultured Treponema sp. | reverse complement strand
CTCTAAAAATTGCAATTTTTAGAGGCTTCCATTAAAAAAAAGCCCAACAGGAGTTCCGATATGACAAAAAAACAAACCAAAATGCTCAGGCGGATAATAATTTCCGCAATTTTGCTAATTCTTTTGCAATTTCTGCCTTTCCAAAAAATCCCGGGGCCTGTGCCTGTAAAATTTATCCTCTATGTCATAGATTTTCTGATTATTGGCTATGACATTCTCAAAAAAGCGGTCAAGGGAATCTGGAATCGTCAGGTTTTTGATGAAAATTTTTTGATGGCGGTTGCGACAATCGGTGCTTTTGCCCTGGAAATTTATAAGGAAAAAGGAAATCTACTTGCCGTAAATGACTGCAACGAAGCAGTTGCTGTAATGCTTTTTTATCAAATTGGGGAATTTTTCCAGTCTTACGCTGTCGGAAAAAGCCGTAAAAATATCACCGAACTTATGGACATTCGTCCAGATTATGCGAATATAGAAAAAGATGGAAAACTGGAACAGGTCGCCCCCGAAGAAGTAAAAGCTGGGACAATTATTGTAGTTCAGCCTGGCGAAAAAGTTCCAATTGATGGCCTCGTTGTCGAAGGAAAATCCAGCTTGAACACAAGTGCTTTGACCGGCGAATCTTTACCACGCGAAGTTGGGCCAGGTGATGACATCATCAGTGGCAGTATAAATATGTCTGGCCTGATTAAAATCAAAACTACAAAAGAATTCGGCGAATCAACTGTTTCCAAAATCCTTGAACTCGTCGAAAATGCCAGTTCCCGCAAATCAAAATCCGAAGAATTTATCTCCAAATTCGCAAGAATTTATACCCCAGCCGTTGTTTACTCTGCCCTGGCTTTGGCCATTCTCCCACCAATTTTCAGACTCCTTGCCAGCAATCCAGGCCAATGGTCAGTCTGGATTTACCGTGCCCTCACCTTCCTGGTAATTTCTTGCCCTTGTGCCCTGGTTATCAGCATTCCTCTCAGTTTTTTTGCAGGACTTGGCGGAGCCAGCAAAGAAGGCGTTTTGATAAAAGGCTCAAATTATCTTGAAACCCTGTCCAAAACAAAAATCGTAGTTTTTGATAAAACCGGCACTTTGACAAAAGGCGTTTTTGAAGTTGCAGGCGTTCATCACAACAAAATAGAAGAAAAACAACTTTTGGAATACGCCGCCCTGGCAGAATGTGCTTCTTCCCACCCAATCAGCAAAAGTCTGCAATCAGCTTACGGCAAAGAAATTGACCGCAACCGCGTAACCGATATAGAAGAAATCTCGGGACACGGAATTACAGCCACTGTCGACGGCCACAAAATTGCAGCCGGCAACAGCAAACTGATGGAAAAACTTGGAATTGAAGCTATAGACTGCCATTCTGTCGGCACAATCATCCACATTGCGATTGACGGGCAGTACGCAGGCCACGTCGTAATTTCTGATGTCGAAAAACCTACGTCAAAAGAAGCAATCGCAAAACTCAAGGAAGCCGGCGTCCAGAAAACCGTCATGCTGACTGGCGACAGCCAAAAAGTTGCCCAAACCGTTGCAAAAAATCTTGGCGTGGACCAGGTTCACAGCGAACTTTTGCCAGCCGACAAAGTAAACGAATTGGAAAAACTGATTGCGGAAAAAGGCAAAAATGAAGTGCTTGCATTTGTTGGCGACGGAATTAATGACGCCCCAGTTTTGTCTAGAGCGGATATTGGAATTGCAATGGGTGCAATGGGTTCGGACGCCGCAATCGAAGCAGCCGACGTTGTCCTCATGGACGATGACCCCCTCAAAATTTCCAAAGCCATTCAGATTTCCAAAAAATGCCTCAAAATTGTTTACCAGAACATTGTTTTTGCCCTGGTAATAAAATTCGCCTGCCTGGTTTTAGGTGCTCTTGGAATCGCAAATATGTGGCTTGCAATTTTTGCGGACGTTGGTGTGATGATTCTGGCCGTTTTGAACGCAATTCGGGCTTTGAATACAAAAAGATGTTAGAA
>CAZGDL010000244.1:0-1981 GCA_964525075.1 uncultured Treponema sp. | reverse complement strand
GAACTGCGGAACAGCCGACGGCGGACAAGAACTATTTTGTTTTCCTGCCCTGTAGTGGGGGGCAAAAAGACTTGGCTACAGCAAAAATTTTTAGACTCTTTTTTTGTCCGCCGGACCGCCCAAATATTTATAACTTCAAATTATTTAATAATCAAAAAGGCCTTGCAGCATTCAAACATCTGGCAAATGTCTTCTTTGCTGGTAATTTCCCAAGGGGCGTGCATGCTCAAAACTGCGACGCCGGCGTCTAAAACGTTCATTCCGTAGCGGGCTGCGTGGTAGGCGATTGTTCCCCCACCGCCCTGGTCGACTTTCCCCAGTTCTGCCATCTGGTATTTTACATTCGCGTCATACATTGCGGCTCTAACTTTTGCGACAAATTCCGGGTTGGCGTCCGAAGCCCCTGATTTTCCCCGGCTTCCTGTGTACTTTTGGAAGGTTACTCCGGCACCCAACCAGCTGGCATTGTCTTTGTCATAAAGGCCGGCATTCATTGGGTCGTAAGCGGCGTTTACATCTGAAGAAAGCATATAAGAATTGGCCAGACAGCGGCGCAAAGCCAGTTCGCTGTATTCGTTTGTTGTTCTGTAAATGATTTCTGACACCATATTTTCAAAAAGGTTTGAGGCCATTCCTGTTGCCCCAACCGAGCCGATTTCTTCCTTATCTACGCAAAGGCAGCAGGTCGTTCGGGAGCCTGCATTTACTTCTAGCATGGCTGCAACCGAGGCAAATGCACAGGAACGGTCATCCTGGCCGTAACCCAAAATCATAGAGCGGTCTAAGCCCATATCTCTGGCACTTCCTGCCGGTACAATTTCCAATTCTGCAGACTGCAAATCGTCTTCTTCGATTCCGTACATTTCTTTTAAAAGTCCAAGGATAACTTTTTTGCTGCGTTCTTTTTCTGGCTTCTTCCCATTTTCATTTTTTTCTTCATCTTTTTGTGGACTTACGGAGCCCATCATCACGTCCAAATCTTCGCCTTTGATAAAATCGCTGGCCTTGTCTTTCATTTGTTCCTGGGCCAGGTGGGGTAGAATGTCCGAAATGCAAAAAACAGGTTCGTCGGAATTTTCGCCAATGACAACGTTTACTGTTTTTCCATTTTTTTTGCAGATTACTCCGTGGATTGCCAGTGGCAGGGTGGTCCACTGGTATTTTTTTATGCCACCGTAATAATGGGTGTTCAAATATGTTACATTGTCTTTTTCGTAAATAGGATTTTGTTTTGCGTCCAGGCGGGGAGAGTCGATGTGGGCCCCCAAAATATTTAAGCCGTTTTCGATGGGTTCGAGGCCGATTTCAAACAGGGCAATTGCCTTGTTCATTTTTGTGATGTAAACCTTGTCACCAGCCTTTAATTTTTTGAATTTAGAAATGTCTTTATAGCCTTTTTTTTCGGCATTTTTGATGATTTGCCTAACACACTCGCGTTCGGTTTTACCTTTATTTAAGAAGTTTTTGTAATCTACAATTAAAGTTTCGTTCATTTTTTTTCTATCCTCGCATTTTTTTAAAGATTTCGAAACGTCATTCTGAACTTGTTACAAGGGCGGAATGACGGTTCTGAGTATTTTTTTTCAATCAGATTTTTTTTCAAAACTAGCGTCCTTAGTATAATGATTATTATAGACAACTGTCAAAATCTACAATAAAATGGCGCTATGAGACGTTTTGTAACTTTAACATTGGCATTACTGTTTGTAACTGCCGCTTATTCACAGTCAGCAGATGTAATCACAGAAATTCTTGATTCAAAGAAAGCTACTTTTGGTCAGGCTTGCTACATTTCTGCTGTTCAGCAAGATTTAATAGAAGATGATGCTTCTTTTGAAGACGCTATTGACGTTTTAGAAGATGAAGGCCAAATTCCTGGAAAAGTAAATTCTGATGATGCTATTCCTATGATAGATGCAGTTTATATTTTTTCTCAGATGTGGGATATAAAGGGTGGGCTTATGTTTACCCTTACAAAGGG
>CAZGDL010000243.1:0-2022 GCA_964525075.1 uncultured Treponema sp. | reverse complement strand
AACAAGTTCGGGATGACGACCGCCGCGGAAGGGACTGACGACCGCCGCGGAAGGGACTGACGACCGCCGCGGAAGGGGGATTTTTGTGGAAAAGTTTCCCCCTAAAATCCTTTTTTAAAATATTTGACCTTCTATCATTTTCCTTATTATATTTTGAAGTATGAGTAGTGAAAATGAAAATTCTATAATTTCTGCGGAACAGATTTTACCAAATAAATTGACGATTATTCCTCTTTCGAGCAGGCCGATTTTTCCTGGCATTTTTACGCCTTTGATGATTAGTGCCAGCGAAGATGTGAAGGTGATTGAAGAGGCTTACGAGCAGGACGGTTTTATCGGGATTGTGATGCTGAAAAATGATGCTGACAGTCCGACTGCTGATGATTTGTGCCGGGTGGGAACGGTTGCCCGCATTATCAAAAAGGTGAATTTGCCTGATGGTGGGGTGAATGTTTTTATTTCGACCCAAAAACGTTTTAAAATCCGTAAAACTTTGCATAAGGCGGCTCCAATTGCGGCTGCGGTTGAGTATCTGGACGATGAAGAGGCTGATACTTTTGAGGTCAAGGCTCTGACCAGGGCTTTAATCAGTGAAATGAAGGAAGTTTCGGAAAATAATCCTTTGTTTTCGGAAGAAATGCGGCTGAATATGGTGAATATCGACAATCCTGGAAAAATTGCTGATTTTATTTCTTCTATTTTGAATATTGATAAAAATGAGCAGCAGAAAATCCTGGAAACGGTGAATGTCCGCCAACGTATGGAACAGGTTCTGGTTTTTATTAAAAAAGAGCAGGAACTTTTGAAGGTTCAGAAAAAAATCCAGAATGAACTGAACGAAAAAATCGAAAAAAATCAGCGGGAATATTTTCTGCGTGAAGAGATGAAGTCTATTCAGGAAGAACTGGGGGAAACTCCGGAAGGAAATGCTACTGATTATCAGAAATTTAAGAAAAAAATCGAGGAATTTAAGTTTGAGGGCGAAATCAAGGAGACGGTGGAAAGCGAATTGTCTAAATTTGCCTTGATGGATCCGAATTCGTCTGAATATATTGGCACAAGAAATTTTCTGGAATTGGTCTGCCAGTTGCCTTGGAATGAAGAAATCAAAGAAGATTATGACCTGGCTAAGGCTAAAAAAATCCTGGAAAATGACCACTTTGGTATGGAAGAGGTGAAAAAGCGAATTATTGAATATCTGGCTGTCCGCAAGATGAAGGGGGATAGCAAAGGTTCAATTTTGATTTTGGTTGGTCCGCCTGGAGTTGGTAAGACTTCTGTCGGCCGGTCTATTGCCAATGCCATGAATAAGCCATTTTTCCGCTTTAGTGTGGGCGGTATGAGGGACGAGGCCGAGATTAAAGGTCACCGCCGAACTTATATCGGGGCTATGCCTGGAAAAATTATCCAGGGAATTAAGATTTGCAAGAGTAAAGGGCCTGTTTTTTTGATTGATGAAGTTGACAAAATGGGGTCTAGTCATAATGGGGATCCGGCTTCGGCTTTGCTTGAGGTTTTGGATCCTGAGCAGAATGTGAATTTCCGTGATAATTATTTGGATTTGCCTTTTGACCTTTCCAATGTATTTTTTATTTTGACGGCAAATTCTTTGGACACGATTCCGGGGCCTCTTTTGGACAGGGCGGAAATTTTGCAGTTGAGTGGTTATATTGACCAGGAAAAATTGGAAATTGCAAAAAAATATCTGATTCCGAAAAATCTTGAAAAAAACGGTCTGAAAAAAAATCAGGTGAAGTTTACAAAAGCGGCTTTGTTGGAAATCGCGGAAGAATATGCTAGAGAGTCGGGCGTAAGAAATTACGAGAAGTGTCTGGATAAGATTAACAGAAAGATTGTGACGGAAATTATGATGGAGGGGGATGTTGGGGCTGGCACAACTGGCGGGCGTTCTGTCACCGAGGTTGGAACTGGCACACCAGGCGGGCGTTTTGACACCGAGGCTGGGTCTGGCACTTCCACACCAGCCACCCCTGCCACAAAAACTTACACAATCGACGCTCC
>CAZGDL010000242.1:0-2024 GCA_964525075.1 uncultured Treponema sp. | reverse complement strand
ATCCAAAATTCGGAAAACATCTTCCAAAAGAACTCAACGAAATTTTGGATGACCTTGAAAGCCGCTTGAACAAAGCCTAAGCTTTACAAAGTCTGATTTTTAGTTAGAAAAAGCTCTGTCGAAAGGCAGGGCTTTTTTTTATGGGCAATTTTTATGGCAAATAGTTTTTTGGCGAAAAAAAAGGACTGAAAAATCAGTCCTTTGTACTTTTTGAATTGAGCCAGAAACTTATAAAGTTATGCTGTCTGACAATTGTAGAGGTAGAATAAAGTCAGTTGAAAAATCTCTGTTGGATTAGCACAGTGTGAAATCAACTTTTTGATGTAGTTTTTCATATCCTGTGGATAATCCGTGTTGTCTACAGCCTTATAATAAGCTTCTTTGTAGGAACTTAAGTTTTGCATAGTTATTCTCTCCTTTACTAATGCAATTTTGATTTAATTATATATTTTTTAAATTGTTTTTCAAGTTTCTTAGTCAAGTTATAAGTAACTTTTTTGTAAGCTTACTGAAATTTTCGGGGAAATTCCCTAGGGTGATTAGCTTTTTTTGAGAAAAAATTGTTATTTTAGGAGAGATTGAGGTGGGACAAAGAGTGACTTTTGGGGCGTTACGGGGCGTTCAGGTGGGGGGCGTTGCTGGGGAGGCTTCCCCCTCCTTTCCTAAATTTTTGTGTGAATCCAGGTGAGTTCGTGTTTGTTGTAGTTTAGGTGGAGGATTTTGCTGCCGGGTATGTCTGCGAATTGCTGGATTAATGGCCAGTTGATTTCGCCTTGCATTTTGATGGTGCAAATCATATTTAGGCTGGGATTGTAGGCTAGCCAGGATTGAATCCATTGGAAAAGTTTTTCGGGGTAGCAGATTACGTCGGAAAAAAGCCAGTCGATGGGGCCGATTTCCTGGGGCTTGAGGGTGAATGCGTCGTGGGCCTGGAAACTTACCAGGGGATTTTGCATTAGTGAGTCGGCCAGGGGGGCTCGGTCTACGGCGTAAACTGAGGCTCCTAGATTTACCAGAACCCAGGTCCAGCCACCGGGACAAGCACCTGCTTCAAAGCAACGTTGGCCTGGGTGGGGAAGTTCTACGCCGGTCAAAAGGTTTGCCATGGTTAGGCTTTCCTGGATTTTAAGGTAAGCCCGGCTAGGTGGATTTTCGTGGTCTTCGACAAAGTGTAGGGTGCCACCTGGCAAAAAGCTTGTTGTTTGTGGGCTGTAAATCATGGTGCGGTCGTCAATCAAGGTGTAGAGGCCTATTGGGCTTTGTGGAATTGTTACAGGAAATTTGCGGTCTTTTAAATTGATGTAGGGGAGTTTTTCCTGAATTAATTGGGCCCGCCTAAAGCAAGTGTATTGGTAGGGGGCCCAATTCCGCTGGATTTCTTTTAAATGATTTGAGGCCTGGGAGATTGTGTCGAATTTTAGGATTTGTGGGGCTAGCATGGCTGTGCGGGCCCAGTAAGGAAAATTATCAGCAAAATCTGGTAAATCTTCGTAATAAAGAAGGTCGCCGTAGCGGGCGGTGGGCTTTTGCGAAATGTTAAAACGGCCTTTTAATTCTGAAATGAGTAAATCTGCCTGGTCTGGAAAGGGTAAAAATGCAATTTTCATAGGTTTTGGATGATTTTAGATGATGTCTGGGAGTTGGTCTTTGGAAAGGTCCTCAAGCTGTTGGATAAAAGTTTTGAGACGGTTGGCGTCCGGGGAATACAAAATCTTAAATCCTATGTAAGTATTTCCGCTGGATTCTTTGACCCACTGGGGCAGGCAAATCAAGTTCAAAGGGGATTGATCTCCGTGATGAAGAGGTGAAATTTTTACTTCATATTCATTATCAAGATTAACTGTGACTGGAAATGAATAATGAATTTTGCAGCCATTTACACTGATGTCGTCAAGGACGCCTGGTAAAGCACATAATTCTGGTGCAGTGACGCGGCCTATTTCTTCGTATCGTGTATGCTGGCGGTTTTCTTCTGCCATAGGGGGATTATAGGGGATTTTTTGATTTGGGGGAAGTGGGAGGTG
>CAZGDL010000241.1:0-2037 GCA_964525075.1 uncultured Treponema sp. | reverse complement strand
GTGAAAATATTTGATTTTGTATCATATATGTTATATATTATTCTTATAAGAGTATTTTATATCATATATGGTATTTTTTAGGAGTGAAATATGAATCATATTACAGAATCTGTTGTAAGAATTTGGGGAATGGATGCAGGTCTCCTTTCATGGGATGAAAAACGCCAACTTGCACGTTTTCAATATACAAGGGAATTTTGTAAAACAGGAATAGAACTTAATCCCTTGAAAATGCCACTTTCAGAAAATACTATTTATGAATTTCCTGACCTTAGGGAAACAGATGATTCTAAAACTTTTTGTGGATTGCCTGGAATTTTTGCAGATTCACTTCCAGAAAAATTTGGCAACATAATTATGAAAACCTGGCTGGAAGAAAATCATATTGAATTTTCAGATTTAAATCCTATTGAACGACTCTGTTATGTAGGCAAACGTGGAATGGGAGCATTGGAATATGAACCTGTATTAGAAAAACGTTTTGAAAAAGACGAAGAAATTGATTTTAGCCAACTTGTAGATATTGCCAGAAAAATCCTTTTACAACAAGAAAATAAACAAGAAATTGTTGAAAATCAAAATATGCTTTTAGAACAGCTTATGAAAATTGGAACTAGTGCAGGAGGTGCAAAAGCAAAGGCTATTATTGCCTTAAAATTTAAGGATGGAAAGCCGTCTCAGGTGTTTTCCGGGCAAGGAGAACCTAGAAGAGACTTGTCGTACTGGATTGTAAAATTTTCTGATGTAAAAAATGATGAACATAAATCAGATTTTTTTACAGGACGCCTTGAATATGCTTATCATCTTATGGCTGAAAATTGCGGGATAAATATGATGCAAAGTTATCTTCTAAAAGACAATAATGGGGTAGGCCATTTTATCACAAAGCGTTTTGACCGTGAAAATGGCAAAAAAATCCACATGGCTACTTTTTGTGGACTTGCTCATGAAGATAGGAATCCTCCAGGAATGACAAGTTATGAAAAACTTTTTGATACGGCTCGAAAACTTAATTTAGACTATCCTCAAATAGAGCAAATTTATACTCGAATGGTTTTTAATATTCTTGCCAGAAATCAAGATGACCATAGCAAAAATCATTCTTTTTTACTTCCAGAAGGTGGAAAGTGGCAATTATCTCCTGCTTATGACTTATGTTTTTCTTTTGATAAAAAATCAAAATGGATTGCAAGTCAACAGATGAGATGTAACAGAAAACGAGATGATTTTACTTTAAAAGATTTACTCTTGTGTGCAGAAAAGGCAGATATAAAAAATCCAAAAGAAATTATCAGAAAGGTAGCAGAAGGTATTTCAACTTGGGAAGAATGTATAGAAAAAGCAGGATTCCCCGATGATACTGCAAAAGGAATTCAGGAACTTTTTAGAAACAATATTATCAAAGAACTTAAAACTGAACGCAAGAATCAAAGAAAGCAAGAATTTGATTTAGGACGGTAAATTATGACATACGATGAAATCCAAACATATCCGATTTGCGACTTATTAAAAGTTTTAGGGCAGACAATCGAAAATGACATTAAAAACAAACATCTGCATAAAAAGGATATTTGCCGAATGTCTGGCGTTTCAGCAATGACGTTGTACAGACTTTGTAGTGGTGAAAATGTTTCGCTGGATATTTTATTCAGAGTATTAAAAGCCGTTGGTCGTTATGATACTCTGGACCTTTTACTTACACCAACAAAGCCAAGTCCAATGGATTTGTATTATAAAATGAAAAAACGCACTCGAAAAAGAAAGGTTGAAAAAGTGGAAGATAGCCAGAAAGAAGATTTTGATTTTAGTCAGGAGTGGAAGTTGTAGGATTTTACAAGTTGTTCCTACTTGCAAACTATGTTGGATATAAAACTTTGTATAATGTGCATTCTGTCTACCAAAACCAAAAGCTTTAGGTTGGTAAGCGTCAATTTATAACCACTTGAGCGTCAGTTTTCCAGGTACCCTTTTCTTTAAATTCCGTAATTCTGATGTTCCAGGGCAGCAGTTTTTCAAAATCTTTTTCTGATTCACAGT
>CAZGDL010000240.1:0-2049 GCA_964525075.1 uncultured Treponema sp. | reverse complement strand
TTTTTGCGTGAGCGCTGGGAAGGGCGCCGAAGGCGGCCACCGCAACGAAGCACGCCTCTGGCGGGCGTAGTGAGGAGGCTGAAGCGACAGCGGAACCCTGGACATAGCGACCCGGAGTGAGCGAAGCGAACGGAGGGGCACGCCCATAATCCAAAAATTTCCTTCCAATTCGACAGTCTCACTTAAAAATGTTATATTTAACTTATGAAGATTTTTACTTGGAACGACATTCTTGAAACTCTGAATACGGGCTCTGACATTTCTTTTTTTGACAAGGGGACTGGCATTTCGACTGGCTCTTTTGACGGGCTTCATAAGGGGCACCGGCTGCTTTTAAACACTCTGGTTGGCCAATGTCGGAAAAATGACCTGATTTCTGGCGTCGTAACTTTTACCAGGCCTCTTCCGGGTATAAAGCATGCGGGCGACTACCAGGGGGATCTTTCGACTTTGACTCAGCGAATAAATCTTCTGGAAAAGCTTGGAATTGAGTTTGTGATAATTGTAAAATTTGATGATTCTTTTGCCTCTATGCTTGGTGTGGATTATCTGAATCTTCTGGCCAATGTCTGTAATATGAAATTGCTTGCCGAGGGGGTGGATTTTCGCTGCGGTTACAAGGGGGCGGTGGATGGTTCTGCAATCAAACTTTATGGGCAAAATACTGGCATAAAAACGATTTTTGTTGATCCTGTTTTTTATCAGGCGGCTGCGGACCAGGAGGAGAGGGTGAGTTCTTCTTGTATCCGTAAGATGGTTTCCAGGGGATTTTTTTCGACGGTGGAAGAGCTTTTGGAGAGAAAGTACGAGGTTGAACTTTTTTCTGAAGCTGGTTCTGGTGGCGGGCCTGCTGAAAATGTCGAAAAAGTGATTTCAAAAAGCGATGTGGTCCAGGTTTTGCCACCGGTGGGGCTTTATCATTGCAAAAATGAAGTTGGTGATGAAGTCCGGGTGGAAATTCAAAAAGATTTGATAAAAATGGATAAAGCTTCCCGGGTGATAAGGTTTTAATACCTATGCGTCATGCTGAATTTATTTTGGCATCTCATGGCGATGAGTCTGAGTTTTTGGATTTATCTCCCAAAATTGCAATTTTTAGGGCTTTTCACTATATTTTTCTTATGCAAAATTCTCAGACTTCTTTGAAGGGCGTTTTAATCCTTCTTTTTACTGCATTTATCTGGGGCGTTTCTTTTGTTTCCCAGTCGGCTGGGGCTGAATATGTTCAACCTTTTACTTTTATGGCAATCAGAACATTGATGGGGGGCTTTGTCCTTCTTCCTTTTATTTTTGCGAGGGATAAGATTTCTGCAAAAAATATGTCGCAAAAAGACCTGGAAATCCGCAAAAAACAGGATAAAAAGACGATTTTTTGCGGGATAATTTTGGGGCTTTTTTTGTGTCCGGCTACAAATCTTCAGCAGTTTGCATTTAATTATTCTACTGCCGGAAAAATCGCCTTTATTACGGCTGCCTACATATTTTTTGTTCCACTTATCGGCTTGTTTTTTAAAAAACGCATTCCTTTAATCACTTGGATTTCTATTGTCTTTGGTTTTGTGGGAATTTATTTTTTGAGTTTTGCAAAAGGTTCTTCTTTTGGTGATTTGAATAAAGGTGACGTTTTGACTTTTTTCTGTGCCTTGTTTTTTACTGGCCAGATATTGCTGATAGAAAAATTTGCAAAAAATTGTGATGGTTTAAAACTTTCCTGTGTTCAGTTTTTTACTGATGGGATAATCACTTTTATTTTAATGTTGATTTTTGAAGAGCCAAAATGGTCTGCTATTAAATCTGCTGCAATTCCACTTTTATATTCCGGAATTTTTTGTTGCGGGCTTGCTTATACTTTGCAAATTGTGGGGCAAAAAAATTGTGAGTCGACAATCGCTTCTTTGATTATGTGTATGGAATCGGTTTTTGCAGTCTTGTCATCTGCCCTTCTTTTGCACGAAAGATTGACTGGCCGAGAAATTGCTGGTTGTGCCATTATGTTTGGGGCAATTTTGCTTTCAAATTGTAGTGATATTTTGCGGGCCAGGAAGAAAG
>CAZGDL010000239.1:0-2060 GCA_964525075.1 uncultured Treponema sp. | reverse complement strand
AAATCCCTGCTTGAAAGCGAAGGCGAAGCTTTGGAAGAATCTCGAAAACTTTTTAGGGGATTCTTTGGAAATCTGAAAAGCTGTGATGAACATTTGAAATTCACCTTTATTACGGGAGTTACAAAGTTCAGTAAGGTTTCAATATTCAGTGATTTGAACCAGTTGAATGATATTTCACTTCAGGAAGATTATTCTTCAATCTGCGGAATTACACAGATTGAACTGGAAGATAATTTTCAAATTGAAATAGATGCGATGGCAAAAAAACGCAATATTTCTTACGAAAAATGTCTTGCTGAATTAAAACGGATGTACGACGGCTACCATTTCTACGAAAACACGGAGGGGCTGTACAATCCTTTCAGTTTAATCAATGCTCTTGCTGCAAAAGATTTTAAGCCTTACTGGTTTGCAAGCGGCACGCCGACATTTTTGCTTAAGAAACTAAAAGAAAATGATTTTGATGCCCGTAAGTTTTCCTCAGATAAACTTTCAGAATTCCAGGATGATTTGCAGGATTACAGGAGTGATAATCCTGACCCGATTCCGCTTTTTTACCAGTCGGGCTATTTGACCATAAAAAGTTATGATGAAAAATATGGAAAATATCGTCTTGGCTATCCGAATGATGAAGTCCGCTACAGTTTTTTAAGATGCCTTGTGCCGCTTTTTACCTGTTCAAAAAATAATGCAAGTTCTCTGTGTGTGGACGAATTTTGCGAAGACGTTCAAAACGGTGATATTGATTCTTTTATGCCCCGCTTTAAATCTCTTTTTGCAAGACTGCCATATTCTTCAAAAACTGACGATACAGTCATAGAACAAAATTTTCAAAATATAATTTATATCGTGTTTATTTTGATGGGGCAGTTTGTAGAGGTTGAACAACATTATTCTCAAGGACGTGCGGATTGCGTGGTTCAGACGGATAATTTTATCTATCTTTTTGAGTTTAAGCGTGATAAATCTGCCAACGAAGCCTTAGCCCAGATTGAAGAAAAAAAATACGCAGCACCTTTTGCAAGCGATAAAAGAAAACTTTTCAAAATCGGCGTAAACTTTGACAGTAAAGAGAAAAATATAAACGAGTGGAAAATAAGGTAGCGACACGGATGTCGTGCAAAGGTCACACGGATTCGATTTTGCTGACGCAAAATCCAGACCACTCATTTGCTAAGGAGTTTAACGTAAATCTTGCAACGTTCAGAAACTGGGGTTATAGGAAACAAGAAGAAAGAATCCAGATGTAAGTCTTCAAACAGATAGTAGGGGTGTATTTAGAATTTATTACTGTAATTCGGAATTAAAGAGTGAATGTGGTGCTAGTATTCTTTTAGAAGCAGAATTTAAGGCAGGGGAGACTCGTAAGATTGAAAGTGCAAAATCAAAACAAAAAGAATATGCAGAAAAAATTAAAAAGAGAAGAAAAGATGGAGAAAATTGAGGATTTTATGAAACTTTATGGAAGTCTCGCTTCATTTATGAATGATTTTTGTATGCTGAAAGATGAAAATCAACTTTCCCAGAAAGAGATTGCTCACAAAGCTGGAACAACACAAAGTGCTATTTCAAGAATTGAAACACTTAATACGAATCCATCATATAAAGTTTTATCTAAACTCTCTGAAGCAGTTGGCGGTGATTTGTATATTACTCCTATGGGAGAAATGACTATCACAGTTCCATACGGAATGCAGGGGAAAATAAGAGCTATAGCTGATTCTAAGCAAATCAGTGTAAAAACACTTTTACTTGATATGATAAAAAATGAAATTTCAGAGAATTTCTGTAGTAGTCTCAAATTGAATATGCAAATAAAATCTGATATTCAAGAGGCAAATTATACAGATATTAGTGAATCTAATAGTATAGTTAGCAAACCAATAATAAAAGATTCAGAAATGCCTAATAACTGCCACCAGGCGTGGAGCCCCTGCGTAGCAGTCGACCGCAAAGGTGCCGGTGGGGGGGACGTTTAGGTGTGAGTAGTGAGGGGAAGACTTTGGTACTTTTAAAATTTCTTGTCATTTTTATAAATACATTGTAAATTTAAGGTGAAT
>CAZGDL010000238.1:0-2147 GCA_964525075.1 uncultured Treponema sp. | reverse complement strand
TTGTTCCACCCAACACCAGATTTCCGCCCCCCAAAATCAGATACTGAATGCACTGGCCGGCAAGAATTTTTTTCCGCCCTTTCAAAAATCCCACAAGAACCATAACTGCCGAGCCGGCAAGACAAATAATATTTCCAATAATAATTCGGTTCATAAAACTACCTTTTGTTATGCATTTTTATTTCACATCCGGATTTAAATAATCAAACTGCTTTATTTGAATTGTTTCATTTTCCAAATCCACGTAAATAATTCCAAACGAAGTGTAATCAACAAAACTTTTTACCAATTCTTCATGAAAATTATCATAATCATAAGAACCGCCCCCGTGATAGTGACCTTCCATAGTAAATTTTACATTTGTATTTGTGTAGAGAGAAATCAAAGAGTCGCGTTCTACAAGATTTTGCATGGTAAAATAAAAAATCCCACCAGCATAAAGCGGATAATGGCTGATAACAACTTTTCTATTATTATCAGTCTTTAATTTTGTTTGCAAATCTTCAAATTGTTTGTATCCCAAAGAACCGTTGCCAGTATCCAAAAAATACCAGGTTAAATTTTTGCCCTGGTAGTTAGTTTCAAAATAATAACTCGAAATATAGGGATAGCAATATTGCCGCCAATTTGCCCAGCCGGAATTAAAAAGGTCGTGGTTACCTGCAATTGTGTAAGTTGTTAAGCCATTTTCTGGCATCACAATAGAACTATTCGGAAATTTTGCCTTGAAATTTGCTTGAGTAGAAATATTTTTCAGATTATCACAAAATCCTTTGTAAATCTTATATTCACTTTCAACGCCATATTCTACACAGTCTCCACTGCAAACAGAAAACCTGAGGGGGTAATCATTACCATCATACTTTTGAATTGCTTCCATATTTTTTTCAAAATAATCATAAAAAACATCTTCGTAACGGCGGGGCTTATTTTCTCCGTTTCTTCCAAAATGGATATCCGTAAAAACAGAAAATTTATCTTCGTTGATAAGCGGAGGTTTTACTTCATCATGAAGTGAAGAATCCCCAGAATCCGCAAGATTTACAAGTCGAGAACTTCTGTCATTTGCTTCATCTGCCCTCACCAAAAACTCATGAACCCCATATTCACAGGAAGACAATCCTAAAAACAGGAAAACTGAACCTGCAAAAGTCAAAAAAATTCTCAAAACTCGCCCTTTTCCCCAAAAATATAATGACATTTCTAAAAAAATCCCCCCTACCTATTTAAAATCATAGCCCACAACAAGCCTTACAACCCAACTATCCAAAAAGGAAGAAAGCGTAAAAGCGTCAATATATCGGACCGCACCTTCTAGCCCCAGCCTGAAATTATTTTTAAAAACATACTGAAGCCCGACCGTGTAATTTGGCGAACAAAAAAGCGGATATCTGAAAGGCTCATAAGTCGAAATTGAAAAATAAGGCGAAAGATTTATAGGAGTGTTAAAAATAAATGAAAATTCCAGTTGAAAATCCCAGTTGTGCAGCACAGCAGAATTTCCAAAAATCTTAGAAAGCCTGTTTCCTGCAAAAACATGATTTCGGATAGTAAACCATTTTCCCGATTTTACTTCCGTAACTAGCCCATAAAAAAAATTATTCTGCACGCTTATGTTGTTGATAATCTGCAAATTGTAGTAAAAATCAGTTCCCATCCTCAAAATTAAATTTGGAATTTCAAAAGACGTATCGTAAAGCTTAAAAAACCAGTAAATATTTTCATTCAAAAAACTGGTCGAATTCTCAGAAAGCTGAATTGCAGTCATGTTTCTACCATAAAAATAATCAATATTATTAAAAACTGCAGTTGTAAGAGCATTCAAAAAAATCCCCTTATCAGAGGCCCTGCTGTTGGTAAAATAAATCGAATCAGAAAACTGTCGGTCAATTCCTTCCGGAAAAGCATTAAAAAAGCAAGGCTTTACCCGAATCTTCCTAAAAATCTTAGTTTTCGTTTGCTCCCGTCCCAAATCCTGGCCAAAACAAAGGCCCGCCGTCATTAGCCCAAAAATCAAAAAAAGTTTTTTAAAAGTTTTCATTTCGGGCATAATTATATTAATCCTCAAAGTCTAAGTCTATCAGGGGAAAAATCCCCGATTGTGATTTTGGACGAACCAACCGCCGCCCTTGACCCCCTGGCCGAAG
>CAZGDL010000237.1:0-2162 GCA_964525075.1 uncultured Treponema sp. | reverse complement strand
AACATAATCCGCCCTTATGGAGATAATTTCTGGAAAAGTCATTGGCCACCTCTGCATTTTAATTGCAGGAGTACAGTCAGGGCAATTTATGACGAAGATGAAGTCCCAGAAAATTATAGCGTCGTAGATAAAACGGATAATCCGGCAAAAGGATTTGGAAATTATCCACTTGCTAGTGATAACTGGTGGGACGAACTTAAAAGCCAGATTAAGCAGGCAACTGCTTATGGTGTTCAGGCAGAAATTGAGGAAGCCGGACAAATACTTGGAGTAAACACTTATCGAGAAGAACTTAAAAAGAAGATGACTCAAGCTATCAAAGATAAACAGCCTCCAGTTCCAGAACGTGTTTACGGCTATGGACAAATGAACATTAAAAAAAAGCGGAATGCTGTTTTTGACTGGCTTATAAGAAAAGGTATGGCAAGCAAAAAAGAAAGATTTGTAATTACCGACACAAAAGGCAACATTGAAAGCATTAGAAAAGGAAATGAAACAAGCGTTGCCCTTGGAAATAAAGTTAAGAGTTTACTCTCCAATGCCGATAAAAATAAATTTATTTTCTCTCATAATCACCCTGGCAGTGGCAGTTTTAGTTTTGCAGATGCAAACGTTTTGAATAAATTCCCATCTTTGAAAGAAATGATAGCTGTAGGTCATGATGGAACAATTTATTCCCTAAAGGCCGGAAGACGATTGTCAAAGAATGCTTTCAATCTGCTGATATATGAACATAATGAATCAGATTTTATTGAAGCACTTGTGAAAAAATATAAGTGGAAATACAATATAATGCAGAGGTAGAAATATGGATGCTTGGTATGATGAAACTCCCATTCAAAATCAAAATTGGCAATTGAAGTATGGACTACGCAAGGAATTTTGTATATTAAATTTATCTGAAGAGCTTACTCCAGAGCAACACAAGAGGCTGGATATTTTACATCATGGAACTGAAGAGCAGATAAGGGAACTTGCAGAAAAGAAGGAGTAAGTTTTTTTTAGTACACTTCAACAGTTAACACGAGTAAAACGCCCCGGAAATAACCTGGGGTGTTTTTTTTCGGAATTTTCTCGCAAAACCACGTCTGAACCATACCTCCAAAAAGCCCTATTTCTAAAAATTCATCGGTGAATATCGGTGAACTTTAAAAAAACGCATAACTTGTTAATTCACCCTCAAAACCCCCTATTTTTAACGATTTTTAAAATCTAGAAAAATGGCCTTTTCTGGCCTTTCTAGGCTGTTTTAAAAACATCCCACCCCATTCCACAAAAGCCCGATTGCAATTAAGTGAGTTTATATTTGCCTTATGAAAAAAATCAGAACTTGGCAACTGTGCCGAACTGGAAAGTTTGGTGCAGACGGTGCAACCATCACGGAAAAAGACCTAAAGGAAATTGTTCAAACTTTCACGCCACCGCGACCAATCAGCATTGGTCATGATATGGCAAAAGGCGACAACTTCCCCAAGTTTGGAGACGTGCTTGCACTTGACGGAATCTATGACGACGCCGAACATCCGGGCGAAAAAGTTCTGGTAGCAGAAGTAATGCTCCACCCTGAACTGGAAAAACAGTTTAGTGACAATCCTGGAAAACCAGGTTTGTACAGTGGCTGGAGCGTAACAATTCCTCATCGGGCTTCTGACGGGAAACGCTACCTACACTCGCTCGCTATATGCGGAGCGGTTCCGCCCAAGATTCCTGGACTTGAACAACTTATGACAAAAAGTTGTTTTTCAGACGGCGACAAGGTTGAAACTTACAACTTTGACGATTCAATCGAATATTCCGAAAAAGAGGAGGACAATTCTATGACGGAAGAAGAGAAAAAAAAGATGGAGGCTTTGGAAGCTGAAAACAAAAAGCTGAAAGAAGAAGCCGAAAAGAAACAGAAAAAAGCAGATGACGAAGAAAAGAAGTCTGCCGAAAAATCAGCAGAGTTTGCAGATTTGCAGAAACGCTGCGAAGAACTGGAAAAACGCAATAAGGAAAGTGAAGTCAAAAACTTTACAGATCGTTTTGCAGATAAGATTCCTGCAGGTGTTCAGGACAATGTAAAAGCCATTGCAGAAAAACTTTCTGAGAGTGGCGAATGTGAATTTTCTGACGGTGCAAAATCAGAAAAAAAATCTGCATTAGAAGCCTTTGCCGATGTT
>CAZGDL010000236.1:0-2176 GCA_964525075.1 uncultured Treponema sp. | reverse complement strand
GCGGGCTGAGTGAGGAGGCTGGAGCGAAGCGGAACCTGGAACATAGCGACGGCAAGCGGAGCTTGCCGGACCGCCCAATTACAAAAACCGCCCATCTTTAAATTATCCCCAATTTACAGTAAACTAGCCTTATGTATTCGGATTTTCTTTTTAATTTTACCCAGATGATACAAAACGAGGGAGCGGGGTACGGGGCTGAGGTTTTGGCACAGATGGCACAGAGTAAGCCTTTTTTTGCCCTGGATTCTGGGCTCAAGCCTGATGATATTTGGCACAGAGTGGATGCTTTTCGTGAATGTCTTGATTTGCTGGAAGATGATGATGCGAAAAAAATCGTAAGGCAGGCTTTGTATTTTTCGGCTGGGGTGATGGGGGATTTGGAATCTGTTGAAAATCGCTACGAATATGTAGAAAATCTGGAAAATACGATTAATGATTTTAAAAATTCTGATGATGAATTTGCCGGGCGGCTGGTTGCGATTGGGCCTTGTGGAATTGACCATGATTGGGACTCTGTGGAATACGAAGGCCGCGACCATGATTATTTTGATTATCAGACTGTTTCTGATGAAAGGGATTTGTTCGCCCTGCAAATGACCCTTGGCAAAAAATTGAATATGCCTGTGATTGTCCATTCCCGCAAGGGTTTTAACGAAACTGCTGATGTTTTGAAGGCGGTTAAATGGAACAAAGGGGTAATTCACGGTTATTCTTACAGCAAATCTGAACTGGACTTTTTTTTGGATTTGGGTTGGTATATCAGTTTTAGCGGGGCGGTCACTTATTCTGGAAAAAAAGCTGCTCAGGATATGGCAGAAACGGTGGCTTATGTTCCAAAAGACCGGATTTTGATTGAGTCGGATTCCCCTTACTATGCTCCCGTTCCTTTGAAAAATACGGTGAATTCTCCGGCAAATCTGCATTATGTTTATGAATATATTTCTTCTAAAAGAAACATTTCTTCGGCAAAACTTTCTGCTGCGGTGGATGAGAATTTTAAGAGATTGTTTTTGTAGAGATTTGGGGGAAATGACACCGGGGTGGGAAATTGGCCACCGGGGGAGGTAAAAATTGACACCGGGGTGTGTGATTTTCCTACTGGGTCGTGTGCTTTCCCACAAAAAAAATTAAAAAACTTAGGATGGACTAAAAAATTGGCTACTAAACGAAAAATTATCAAAACTATATTTGAATATTCTTTCTTTTTCCTGGTGATGGGACTTTCTTTTTACACAATCTTTAAGGGGCAAGATTTAAAGATGATTTGGGCAGAAATTAAAACTATGTCCATTCCCCATTTGCTACTGGCAATGGGCCTCGCCCTGGGTTTTACCGTCACCGAAAGTCTTATGATTTATTTTTTGCTTCATTCGATTGATAAAAATTGTCGCTACAAGGAATGTTTTTCTTATTCTTTTGTAGGATTTTTTTACAGTTCCATTACGCCGTCAGCTTCTGGTGGCCAGCCTATGCAGCTTTATTATATGGCCAAGGATGGACGCAAAGTTGGCACATCCTTTGTCATCCTTATGATAATTGCGACGATGAACAAAATTGTTTTGTCATTGTTGGGAGTGGGACTTTTGCTTTTTGCCCGGCCGGTGATTTTTCCAAATCTTCATGGCTACAAGACTCTGTTTTATATAGGTTTTACGATTGATTTTGTCTGGACTCTTATCCTCATCTCTCTGATTGCATTTACCGAACCTTTACGCAAGTTGATTATCAGAATAATTGCCTTTGTTTTTAAAAGACGTCCTCTCCGGGCCGAAAAACTTTTTGACCATGTAAACAGTTTTTTTGCCTCTTACCAGGATTCCCTTTCGTTTATTGTGACTAATGCAAAAAGGGTGATTGTGGTTTTCTTTGGCTGTCTTGTTCAAAGACTTTGCCTGCTTTTAATTCCGCTTTTGATTTATCACGGACTTGGGATGTACGAAACACCTTCCTATGTTGTGATTTTGATGCAAGCTTCTATTTGCGTTACTGTAGAAATGTTGCCGCTTCCAGGGGCCCAGGGCATTACAGAAACGATGTATCGCAATGTTTTTTCAACTTTGATTCCAGCTGCAAATATTATGTCCTGTCTTTACGTAACTCGTGGGGTGAATTTTTACTTCCCATTGATTTTTGCCTTGGTCATTGTGATAAAAAGGGCTGTTCAGTCAAAGAGGGG
>CAZGDL010000235.1:0-2235 GCA_964525075.1 uncultured Treponema sp. | reverse complement strand
CAATGCCAAGTATGAATCCATAGAAAATTATCCAATGCCGGGAGCCGCTTTGACGTTGGGAGTGCAGATAGAGTGATGACTGCAATTGCAGTGATGATAGATTTTTGATTGCACATTATTTTTTTCCTTGCACAAAAATCTTTAAATAACTAAAATAATTGTAATTTACGGCAAAGAGGTCGTAGATTTTATGCAGAACTTGTCTGTAGGGCAATTTTCGGCGTAAAGTCTACGGCCTTTTTTTATTTAACCAAAAATTTGATCAACAATTTAACCAACAATTTAACCAAGGGGTGCGAAAAAAATGGCAAAGTTTATTTTTGTGACAGGTGGCGTTGTAAGTGGACTTGGAAAAGGAATTACTGCGGCTAGTCTTGGCCGGCTTTTAAAATGCAGGGGGCTGAAAGTTGCTTCTCAAAAGCTTGACCCTTATATGAACGTAGATCCCGGCACCATGAGTCCTTTTCAGCATGGCGAAGTTTTTGTAACTGATGATGGGGCGGAAACGGATTTGGATTTGGGCCATTACGAGCGTTTTATTGACGAAAATTTGAGCAAATATTCAAATATGACTTCTGGCCGGGTTTATTGGGATGTTTTGAATAAGGAACGTAAGGGGGAATATTTGGGCCAGACTGTTCAAATTATCCCCCATGTTACTAACGAGATTAAGGATTTTATCCTAAAAAATGCTGAATTTTCTAAGGCGGACGTCTGCATTATCGAAGTTGGTGGAACGATTGGTGATATTGAAAGCCAGCCATTTTTGGAAGCAATCCGCCAGCTGATGATTGAAGTGGGGCGCCGAAATTGTCTTTCTATTCACGTTTGCTTAGTTCCTTACATTGGTGGTTCCGAAGAATTTAAATCAAAGCCGACCCAACACTCTGTAAAAGAGCTGATGGCGGTTGGTATTCATCCTGATATTATTGTTACCCGATCTGTCCAACCAATTCCTGAAGAAATCCGTAAAAAAATCTCCCTTTTCTGTAATGTTGGCGAAGATTGTGTTATTGATAACGAAACTTTGCCTAGTTTGTATGAAGTTCCCCTTATGCTTCACCGTCAGCATATGGATGATGTTGTTTGCCGAGAACTTGGAATTCAGGCCCAGCCTTGTGATTTAACCGAATGGGAAAAAATGGTGAAAAGTATTCACAACCGCAAGGGCGAAATTCAAATTGCCCTGGTGGGAAAATATGTAAAACTCCACGATTCTTATTTGAGTGTTGTTGAATCTCTGAACCACGCAAGTTTTGTGGTTGGCAAAAAAGTGGTTATAAAATGGGTGGATTCGGATTCTGTTACCGACCAGACCGCTCCGGAAATTTTTAAGGATTGTGGCGGGATTATTACTCCAGGAGGATTTGGCCACCGCGGAATTGAAGGTATGATTACAGCCTGCAAGTATGCCCGCGAAAATAATCTGCCTTATTTTGGTATTTGCCTTGGAATGCAGATTGCTGTGATAGAATTTGCCAGAAATGTTCTGGGCTATGCTGATGCGAACAGCCGTGAATTTGACGAGATTTGCAGTCATCCGGTTATAGACTTGATGAAAGACCAGGAAGGGCTTATAAAAGGCGGAACTATGCGACTTGGAAAATATCCTTGCAAGATTATGCCGGGAACTGTTTTGGAATCTGCATATAAAAGTAATCTGATAGAAGAGAGACACCGTCACCGTTATGAATTCAACAACGAGTATAGGGAGCAGATGAAAAATGCAGGGCTTGTGATTTGCGGAACTTCTCCAGATGACAGCCTGGTGGAGGCGGTTGAACTTCCTGGTAAAAATCATATTTTTCACGTTGGAGTTCAATTCCATCCGGAATTTAAAAGCCGCCCAAACAATGCAGAACCTTTGTTTGTGAAATTTGTAGAGGCTTGCACTCAAAAAAAATAAGTAACTATGAAGATTTTCCATTGTTATTCTCTATGCAATCTAAAATTCTTAGGAGACAAGAAAAAATGAAAATGAAAACTCTTGTAAAATGTCTTTCCGGTGCTGTTTTAGCCGGCTGCCTGATTTTTTCGGGCTGTAATTTTAATGGTGACGACCCGACAAGTTCTGACGCCACCGAAAATTCTGAAACATCTGGTTCAAACAACCAAGGAAATCAAAATGAAAGCCCCAACCAGGGCTCTAGCGGGCAGGGAGGCTCTTCATCAGGAAGTGTAGAAACATCATCATCTGTAACTTCCGAAATCACAAGTTTTAATTCGGCGACTGCC
>CAZGDL010000234.1:0-2252 GCA_964525075.1 uncultured Treponema sp. | reverse complement strand
TAAGTTTTAAAGAAAATTAATTGTAGAAAGGAAAAAATTATTTTTGGGATTTTTTTATTTGGGCACCTGGCCTTTGCTTCGCAAAGGCCACCGGGCTTTCCGTGACTACGGCATTCGCCTCCGAAGTCCTCGTGGCACAAATTGTGCCACTGCGGGCTTCCGCTCCGGCTTTTGAAAAAGCCGTCGCGGTCACTCCAATCCCTGGTGCAGGCCCTACCCCCGCCTCATCATCTCGTAAAAAATAATAGACGCTGCCTGGGCTACATTCAAACTGTCTACGTCGCTTTCGGCTTTTCCGTCTGCCATGCCGGCCCACGGAATTATAACTAATTCGTCGCAATTTTTTTTGACAACGTCGCTGATGCCGTGCTCTTCGTTACCCAGAACTACCAGGAGCGGTTTTTTGCCCTCTGCATCCAGTTTTGCCAGTTCTCCGACATCTTTTTTTGCTTCCAAGCTTGTCCCAACTCTAATCATTTTGCCTTCCATGGCTTCCAAAAGTCTGGCACTTGAGCGAACAGAATAAATATTTACATATTCCATACCACCTTCGGCCACCCGGTAAGATGATGTTGTAATAGAAGATTGTGCTTCGTCCAAAGGAATTACGATATTTTTTACCCCAAAAAAGGCAGCACTTCGGACAATGGCACCAAAATTGTTGGCGTTGCCAATTCTGTCCAACAAAACAGCATTTTCGCCATTTTCTGCCCAAGAATCGGTAATATCAGAATCCAGGGGCTGAATTTCGGGAGCTTCTATCATTGCGACTACGCCCTGGTGGTGAACAGTTCCACTCAGTTTTTCCAGGTCGCCAGCAGGTTTTTGATTATAAATTCCGTGATTTTTTGCAAGTTTTTTACAAAGTCCGCCAAATTTTGGGGCAACTTCTTCGGTAAAATACAGACGGCAGATTTTTTCGGGATGATTTTTTTCCAATTTTTTGACAGTGGCAAATCCGCAAACAGCCAGTTCATTTCGTTTTGTGTTTTTCATTCTTTCACTATACAACAAGAAGATAAAAAATGGTATATTGTCGAAAGTTAGAAAAGGAGACTGCATACTATGAAAAAAATTATTTCTATCATCATTAGTTTTTTAAGTGTTTTTCAGATTTTCGCAGGGGAAAAAAATCTTTTGCGAAAAGAATCTTTTGATAAAGGTACTTTTAAAAATCTGAATTTTGATTTGTCTTTTGAAGAAATCACTTTTGAAAAAACTTACAGCGATGAACTTACTGTTGAAATTTACAGCAACAACAGAAAAAAAGTTCCAACCTACGAAATTGCTGATAATACCCTTAATTTAAAATCTACAACACTCCGCACCTACGCCGGCGATTTGTGTAAAATTCACATTTATGTTCCCGAAGATTTTACTTTTGAAAATATCACAATTTCGACAAAATCTGGTGATATTGATGCGGATTCTCTGCACACCAATCTTCTTTCGCTCAAAACAAACAGCGGTAGCATTGAAGTTGATGACGTTTTTGCTGATGAAGAATTGGCCCTCAACTCTTTGAGTGGTGAAATTTCTGTTGAAGATGTCATTACAAAAAACACCAAAATTGAATCTTCCAGCGGCGAAATTGAAATTGAAAAACTGGGGTCTGAAGACCTGGCGGTCAATTCTATTAGTGGAAAAATTTTCCTGAACAATTACAAAGGCGAATATATTTTTCTTAAATCTAACAGCGGAAGAATTGAAGCAACTTCTGTGATTTGTGATTATTTTACGATTGAATCTACCTCTGGCAGTATAAGTTTTGAACTTAAATCTGCAATTAAGGCAGCTTCTTCGATAACTTCCACAAGTGGCCGGGTAAATCTTTTTGTTCCAGAAGAATGTGGTTTTGATTTGATCGCATCGTCAAACAGTGGCCGTTTTGATGATGAAATTTTGGATGCGGATTTTACTCCAAGACAGGATTTTACCAACAGTTACTACGGCGGTGGTCCAGAAATCACGATTAAGACGGTTTCCGGTGGAATTAATTTGGATAATTAAAAAAAAAGCGAAGTCTGCTATGCGGACTTCGCTTTTTTTTTAGCGGGCGTTGCGGGCCGGCGCTTGAGGCCCGCAGAGGGGGTAGCGGAAGACCGCAACGCGGGCTGGAGCGAGGGGGAGACTTCCCCCTCCTCCTTCTCTACCTTACTTTCCCGCAAAAGGATTTTCTGTAGGATACAGAACTCCAGCTGGCTGGTTGTAAGCAATGTCTTCAATTCCCAGATACTGGAAAACTGTCCACA
>CAZGDL010000233.1:0-2272 GCA_964525075.1 uncultured Treponema sp. | reverse complement strand
AGCAATCGTCGGCGGAGTTTACTGTGCCGGCTACTCAATCCCCGAAATCACAAAAGAACTTTACAATTTAAATTGGGCCAGTCTGATAAATGATTCTGCAACATCTCCTTACGAAAAAATTCTGGACGAACACAGTCTTTTCAGAAATATTTTGTCGGCAGATTTTGACCTTTCTCTGAAACTTGATTTGGGAAAAGGCCTTTCTAACGGTCAGAATATTTACACCCGGTTAAAAGAAATGACCCTAAAATATCCTTCAAATCTTGATTTTAATGATTTGCATATTCCTTTTCGTGCCATTGTGACAAATATGCTTACCGGCGAAGCAATGGTCATTTCTGATGGTGACCTTGCGGAAGCTGTTCGGGCAAGTATGAGCATTCCATCAGTTTTTGAACCAGCCGAAATGGACGGATATTATTTTATTGATGGAGGAATTCGCTACAACCTGGCTATAAATGTTGCCAAAAATATGGGATACGACATCATCATTGGAATTGATATTTCGCAAAAAGTTCGAGATAATCCCGAAACTTTTAATTCAAATCCTCTTGTTGCAATGTTAAATACAATCACAATTGGTCAGTATGCCTCTACTGCACAGTTACAAAAAGAAGCTGATTTAGTGATTTATCCGGAAGTTGGGGATTACGGAACTCTGGATTTTAAAAAAGGAAAAGAAATTTACGAAAAAGGCCTGGAAGCTGCAGAACTTTATCGACCGGAACTAGAAGAAATCAGAAAAAAGATTTATCCGAATGATTATGATAAAAATGGAAATAGAATTTCGCAAAAAGAAAATCCAAAAGCCCACGGAACTTATAGGCGAAAAGCTAATCTAATTCCAAATGAAATTACGATAAATGGGGCTTATCATCAGGATGAAAAATATATAAAAAAGGCTTTTTCGCATATTGAAGACAGAGAACTTACACCAGAAAATTTTGAAGAATTTATTCAGAGCATTTATAGAACTGGAAATTATATCAGTGTAACGCCAAGAGTTTTGGATGATGGTGAAAATGTAAAAGTAAATTTGCTTTTGAAGCAGGATACAAAGAAAAAAATTGTTGTTGCAGCAAACGCCGAGATGGAACAGTCCATTGCTTCCAGTCGGGTAACGCGATTCAGATTTAATCCAGATTTTCAGTTTAGAAATTTGACCGGGGCTGGTTCTGTGCTTGCTTTGCGGGTTCAGACTTTGAATGATTACGGCATTTCGCTGTATTATATGCAGCCTTTTAATCCAAATCTCTTTTTGCAGGTCGATTCTTCCTGGCTGGAAGAAAATTTTATGATAAATTCTTCTATGGATATGCCGTCTGAAACAAATTCCGGCAAGTATAATTATATTTGGGGAACAACTTACAGATCTTGGAAGTCGAATTTGAATTTTGGATTCAGGACAGACAACGGAAATCTTTTAAAAACCGATTTTTTCTTTGATTACGGCCATACTGGAAATTTTTATGATGAATATATTTTTTATAGTATGGCAAAAAGGTTTGGTGAAAATTCTTTGGAATTTTTAAATTATGGCTCAGAAACTCCATTTTATGCTGCCGGTGCAAAACTTATTTATAATTTGAATAAGATGGATAGAAGTGTTTTTGCCAAAAAAGGATTTTATTTGAACAGTATGATTGATTTTATCGTACCTTATGGAATTTTTGACCACGGTTTTGAACCTTCGCTCATTGCATCTTTGGAAATTCGCGGGGCAATTCCTGTTAGTAAAATTTTTACGATAAATGTTAATGCTTTTGTGGGAAATGAATTCACAGATACTCTTATAAATAACTACACTGCCATTCCATTTGAAAGTTTTACAAGCTATGACCGAGTTTATTTTCCGCAGGTTGGCAAAAAAGACAGATTTGGTACAAAAAAATACAGTGGCATGATTTCCCTACAATTTGAACCTTTTGGTGACCTTACAATTTTGGGTGGTGGGGTAATTTTTCGTTTGACAGGTACAGCAGGAGCAGTTGCTTACACTTATGATCAGATTTTCTTTAAGGATGATGAATATAAATCAGACTATCCGCTTTTGTGGACAGCATCACTTGATATTGGTTTAAGATTTAGAGACCGATTTAATGTTTTGATTAGGGGCGGAGTGGCTTCTTCTGATGACAATACTAAACCAGTCCAACCATTTTTTGCCCTTGATATAGGAAGCACTTTGTTCTAAAAAATCATAAAAGACTTTTTATGCTTTCCAGGACTTTTACGTCGGCAGGAAGCCAGTTGACGCTGTCGAGGTCGGACG
>CAZGDL010000232.1:0-2292 GCA_964525075.1 uncultured Treponema sp. | reverse complement strand
TGAAGATTGTAAACAAAGAACCACTTGGTGCTTCTACACATCTTTACCTTGTATCAAACAAAGGTCAGCAGATTATTGTAAACACAGGTGCAAGTGCTGATTTCCGTCTTGGCGATTCTGTAAACATCGTTCCAAATATGGAAAAAGCTAAGTTCTTCGCAATGGATGAAGGCGAATTGAACATCTGTGATATGATTGAAAAGAAATGGTAATTGATTTTTAGTCATCCTTAATCTTAAAAGAGTCCCGTATCTTGTGGTACGGGGCTTTTTTTTTGTATATTAATATCATCATGATAAAGAATTCTGTTGTACTATATAAATCCACTGTTGCAGTAATTGAAGAACGGGATGGCGATAAATTTCAAATTCGTTTTTGCACCCAGCCGGCAACTTCTACCGGGAAAAAAGCCGTTTTTGGCCAGCAAAAAGTCAGGGAAAAGGACGTTATCCTCCTGCACGAAGGCCCTTGCTCTTCCCTGGAAAATCTTCTTGCTTTTTCTGATGAAAAAATCCCTAATCAGCTGAATGAAACTTACGAACTTTTGCTTTCTGATGATTCTACTGCAAATGAGCCTGTGTCTATTTCTGATTTGGCAGAATACGCCCGGGGTTCTTTTAAAGCGGACGAATCTTGGGCTTTTTATTCGGCCCTGCTTTCTGATGTCCACTTTGCCCCAAAAACTGATGAACTTAAAAACGGAAAAATCCTTTTTGTTCCTAGAAGTCAGGCAGAAATTGAGTCAATAAATCAAAAAAAATACGAAAAAGACCACGAAGAAGAAATCCGCTCTGCATTTTTGAAACGTCTGCGGGCAAAAAAACTTGACCTGCCGGGCGATGCAAAATTTATGGGCGAAATAGAAGCCTACGCTCTTTGCAAAATCGAAAAATCCAAAACTATGGCAGATGCAGGATTTTCCCAATCTCCAGAAAAAGCCCATCAGCTTTTGATTGACACAGGAATTTGGGATTACACAAAAAATCCTTATCCTACTAGATACGGTTTTAGTTTTGAATCGGCCAGAGAACAGCTGGGGCCTATGCCAGATGAAGAACGAGTTCAAATTCCAGGCTTTGCCTATGCCATTGATAGCGAACATTCTACCGACCCAGATGACGCAATCGCCTTTGATGGGGAATATCTTTGGGTTCATATTGCGGACCCAGCTTCATCGGTTTTACCAGATTCTTCAATAGATATTGCTGCGAGAGGGCGGGGAACAACTCTTTATATTCCGGAAGGGGCTTCCAGAATGTTGGCAGAATCCTGCCTGGAAGATTACGCACTGGGCTTAAAAGAAAATTCTTCGGCTTTATCATTTAAAATAAAACTGGACGGCGATAGCCAAATAGAAGATTGCCAGGTTTTAAAAACTCGGGTAAATGTAAAAAGGCTTACCTACAAACAGGCCCAAGAGAAAAAAAATAGTCCAGAATTAAAACCGCTTTTTGACATTGCCGAAAAAAATCGGGAAAGACGCTTGCAAAATGGGGCGGTCACAATCCAGATGCCGGAAGTGGACATTTGGGTGGATAAGGAGACAAAAAAAGTTTCTATCGCCCCTGACGAAAAATACGAAAGCAACGATATGGTTGCCGAATGTATGATTATTGCCGGCGAGGCTGCCGCCCGATTTGCTTTTAAAAATCAGATTCCATTTCCTTTTGTGAGCCAGGAATCCCCTGAATTCCCAGAAAATATTCCAGACGGCTGGGCAGGTTGTTTTGCCAAAATCAAGTGCATGAGAAAACGGTCTGTGGGAATTACGCCGGCCCCTCACGCAGGACTCGGGCTTTCTTTTTACAGCCAGGTAACTTCCCCCTTGCGCCGTTACAGCGACTTGATTGCCCACCAGCAGTTGCGGGCTTTTATAGGTGGAAAGAAAGTGCTTGCCAAAGACGAAATGCTCGAAAGAGTTGCCGCCGGTGATGCCGCTTCTCTGGCAGCCAAAAAAGCCAGCCGCCTGAGCGAAAGTCACTGGAAGCTGGTTTACCTTTTGCAAAATCCCGAAAAAACATACCAGGCTTTTTGCATTGACCGCCGGGGCGATAATGGCCTTTTCTTGATTCCGGATTTAAGCATGCAGACTTCCATAAAGGTTGGTGACGAAATGCAACTGAACCAGGAAGTTTGTTTGAAGATGGACAGGGTGGATATTCCTAACCAGAATGTGCAGTTTGTGGTAATTCCCTCCTAGTTGTTCGCATTTTTGTAAAACATTATAATCTAATCCATTAAGGGCATCTCTAAAAAATCATTTTCAATGCTTTTTCAGAGATGCCTGCGAGT
>CAZGDL010000231.1:0-2294 GCA_964525075.1 uncultured Treponema sp. | reverse complement strand
ATTATAAATTATAATTCTTCCAGTTTCCGCTTAAACTCTTCCAAAAACTCCGCGTTCACCTTGGCCCGGATAATCCGCCTTACTTCAAATTGACGGTCTTTTTTCAAATCCGCATTTTCCTCTTTTTTGATTTCGCGTAAAAATGTCAGGTCAACCAGCTTGTTCAAATACTCATCAATTTTTGCATAAACTTTTGTCTGATCGGATTTTTCCGGCAAAAATGTGACCAGGCGGTCTTTGATTTCTTTTTCGTTCATCACCAGCATGGAACTTGCATCTTCGGAAGTGTCAAATTGATCCAAAGCTTCCCGCAAAATCACGCACAAAAGTGAAAGTTCCATAGAAAGAGGATAATTTTTTATGAGACGCGGAAGTTTTAAAAGCCGCTTGTAATCCTGGTCAGAAAAATCTGCGGAAATATCGCTGTTTTCTCCATCACCAGAAGTGTCATCGGCATCTCCATTCCCGGTCTCAGCCGAATCGCCCGCTCCAGGGCTAGCATCATCACCATTTCCAGCCAAAATCTGCTTCAAAAAGGCATAGCCATCACCATCATCAATAAAAACCTTGACCCCGATTTTAGAAAAATAATCGTTCACATCAGAAAAATAGGTTTTCAAAAGATTCCAGATTTCATCCTGAGAAGAAGTTCTGTAAATCGGTCCTTGCAAAAGTTTTACGCAAACTGCACCCCACTCCGGGATATTAAGTTTTTCGCTCATAAAAATATCAACCTTGGAACGCGGATTTTGTAAACCACTGCTTCCTTTTTTATTTCAATATCATCGCTTTCTTCACTATTAATGATGATTTTTTCGTGGGATTGACTCAAGCCAAAAAAGGCAACAAGTTCCGCAAGCCCTTTTTCGAGAGGATAATCCTGCAAAAACTCTTTCAAAGTAAACTGGAAAGCCCCGCCCGGAGTGCCATTTTCGCTCTCAGAGCCATCACCATGTGCCTTTTTATAGGCCTGAATATTCTGCAAAAGTTTTTTCTCGTCAATATAAAACTGGCTGAACAATTCTGCAAAATCAAGAGGATTTACCGCCTGAACGTCAAAAGCCTGAACTTTGGAAAAATCCTTCTCCTCCGAAAATGCCTGAAGGCTACGAGCCTGGGGAAAATACAAAAATGGCTTGGTTTCCACGCTCATAAAATCGCCCTGCATTTTTGCCTTGCCCTCGTCCACCTTCTTGGTATACTCGTTCATGCCCTTTTTAATAGAAGAAATTAGATTTGAAATATGCTTGCGTTCCCCGGCGGTTTCGGTTTTTAGGACACGGTTTAGGCGGTCTGTCAAACTTCTGTTTTGCTCGATGATTTTGTGGCCAGCGTCGTAAAGATAATGTTTGAGTTGCAAAAGAAATTCATTGTCACTAGTCGATTTTGAAACAATGTCCTGGGTAATGGTATTGATTTCGTTTTCCCTGTCCTGGGAAAGAAAATTCCAGAAAGTAGAAAAAGATTGGCCCTGAGGCGAACTTTTCAATTTGGAATCAGTGTCCAGAGTGTAGCCCAAAATATTTGCCCGGCTAGAATTATCCTCACTCTGCTTTTTGTAAATTCCCTGCATGATTTTACGGAAATTTTCTTCCACCTGGCGAAAATCACTCAAAAGAACGCGAGAATTTCGGTCAATTTCCAAAAGTCGCTCCTGAATCTGAATGGGAGTGTAGGTTTGAACGTTGCCGGTTTTTCTGATTGTCGCAATTTCCTCATCAATTTCCGCTTTTTTCTTTTTTAGTTCGGCAATTCGGCTTTCTGGGTCAGCATTGATATGCTGGTGCAAATCTCGCAACTGCAAAAGAATATTTTGAAACCGCGATTCAGTACCCACAAATTCCTTTTGCTCACAATTTTCAAGCCAGTTAAAAAGCCTTTCAATGCTGGGGTTCAGTTCAATCACCGCATCCCCATCCCGATTATAATAACGGCGAAGATATTCCTTGGAATTGCACCAGGAATTCACATAAGCTCTGGCCCGCAACTGAAGTTCCGCATTTTCCTTGATTTGCGACAAAATATCCTCAGAATCCGCCTCGTCCTCCCGCAATTTCGCTTCTTCGTCCAAATGCTCCTGCAAAAAGACCGCAAACCGCGTTTCAAATTCATCAGAATTTATAGACTGAATATGATTTACCCGAAAAACTTGATACAAAAAGGACAGAACCAGATGGGCCGACCGAGAATGCAAAAGCGAAAATCCCGCATCATTTTTCAAAAGTGAATTAAAATACGATGACGAAAGGCTTTTCACTGCAACTCCTGGAAATGCAAAAATAGTAAACTAATAG
>CAZGDL010000230.1:0-2345 GCA_964525075.1 uncultured Treponema sp. | reverse complement strand
TTCAGTTGCCGAAGCAGAAGCCCGCAGGGGCACTATTTGTGCCCCGAGGACTTTGTAGCGAAAGCGGAACTGCGGAACAGCCGACGGTTGGCACAATGAGCTATAAAATAGCAATTGCGTTAAAAAAAATTGCGAAGACATGGAGCAATTTTTTAGCAATATCCTTTTCATTGCCAACCGGACCGCCCATAAAAAAATCCAAATTTAAGAGAATTTCTTTATATTATTATTCCCCCAATGAACTAAAATGGTTTTTATACGACAAAAAAAGAGGTTCAAATGACTTATTATGTAAATATTTCTGCCCCAGTTGGTGGGGACGGCTCAAAGGCTAAGCCTTTCAACAAAATTCAGCAGGCGGCGGACATTGCACTTGCTGGTGATGAGGTTCTTGTTGCTCCTGGCGTTTACCGGGAAAATGTAAATCCGAAAAATCCTGGCTCGGAAGGCAAACAAATTGTCTACCGGTCTGAAAAAATGCTGGGGGCCCATATTACGGGGGCGGAATCGGCTAAAAACTGGGAAAAATTCGAAGGAAATGTTTATGTTACCCGCATTTCCAACAAAATTTTTGGGAATTACAATCCTTACACTACACTTGTAAGCGGCGACTGGTTTATTGCTTACATGATGGCCCACACTGGCGATGTTTTTCTGAATGGAAAATCCATGTACGAAGTAAAAACTTTGGACGAGGTCAAAAATCCGAAAGTTTTTCAGCCTTCCTGGGATCCTGATTTTTCAATTTACACTTGGTACACCCAGCAGGATTCTGCCACTGACGAAACTGTGATTTATGCAAATTTTCAGGGAATTGATCCGAATTCTGCTGATGTTGAATACACTGTTCGCGAAAACTGTTTTTATCCTCAAAAAGAAGGTGTAGGTCATATCACACTTAGCGGTTTTAAGGTTTCTAAGGCGGCAACTCAGTGGGCACCTCCGACGGCTTATCAGGAAGGAATGATTGGGCCTCACTGGTCAAAAGGCTGGATTATTGAAGATTGTGAGATTTTTGAGTCAAAATGTTCGGGAATTTCGCTTGGAAAATACAAACAACCCAACAATGACAATAAATGGCTCAAGTGGAAATACAAGGACGGAACTCAAACCGAGCGTGATTGCATTTGCCAGGCCCAGATTGAAGGCTGGACAAAAGAAAATATCGGTTCTCACATCATCCGTCGCTGCAATATTCACGACTGTGGGCAGACGGGAATTGTCGGTCACCTTGGCGGGGTTTTCTCAATCATCGAGGACAATCACATCCATCATATCAACAACAAACAGAATCTTGCGGGAGCTGAAATCGGCGGAATCAAAATGCACGCCGCCATCGACGTTATCTACCGCCGTAACCATATCCACAACTGTACCCGCGGTATGTGGCTGGACTGGCAGGCTCAGGGAACGCGAGTAACTCAAAACCTTTTCCACGACAACTGTCTGCCTTTTGATCATCTGATGAAAAAAGAGGGAATGAGTGGCTATGGCGAGGATATTTTTATCGAAGTTTCTCACGGCCCTACCCTTTTGGACAACAATATTTTCCTTTCGGATCGTGCCGTAAAACTTGCCACCCAGGGAGTTGCCCTAGTTCACAACATTATTGCTGGAAGTCTTGCAGCAGTAGGATGCGGAGTTGATAACGGAACTTTGTCCAAACTTTCGCCACGTTACACTCCATATCACGTGCCACACAGAACAGAAGTTGCAGGTTTTATGACAATTTTGCATGGAGATAACAAATTCTACAATAATATCTTTATCCAGCAGAAAATCCGACCTTGGCTCAAAGAATGTATGGAAAATACCAAGGATTTTACCTGGGACGACAACAATGTTCTTGCCGGAACTTTCAAATTCAACAAATATCCGACTTTTGAAGAATGGGATAAGCAATTTGAAGGTTACTGCGGAATGGGTTCGCCGGCCAGCGACCGCTATTACACCGAACTTCCAGTTTGGGCTGGGGGCAACGTTTATTTTAATGGTGCAAAGCCGATGGATAAGGAAAAAGATGCTATCGTTGATAATAAAAATCAAATCCAGATTAAGTTTGTGGAAAAAGATGGCAAGCCTGCAATTCAGACAAATCTTTATGATTTTTTGCCAGCCTGCCAGTGCAAGCTGATTAAAACTGATGATATTGCCATGGCCTTTGAACCCGAAGAAAAATACGAAAATCCAGACGGTTCGCCTATCACTTTTGACACAGATTTGCTGGGCCAAAAACGTGGAAGCTCGCCAATTCCAGGTCCTTTTGCAGATAAAGCGGAAGCCGACCAGGTTTTGTTTTAGTTTTTTAGCAAAAAAATGGCACCCACAAGCCTAAAATCGAAAAT
>CAZGDL010000229.1:0-2347 GCA_964525075.1 uncultured Treponema sp. | reverse complement strand
CCAATAAAAAAAAGCCGGAAATCAAAAACTTCCGGCCCTTACTTTTTTTGCAAATGCAACATTTTTAAATTGTTCTTAAATCATTTTTAAATTATTTTGAAATGTTTTTTAAATTATTTTTAATTGATTTTTACATGCTTTTTAAATCCACTTTTTTTAGTCTAATTTCAAATCTCCATCCTTTATCCAGCCGATTTTTCTGAATAAAAGCCCCAATGCCCAGCACAAAACTGCCGGTAAAACAAAGCAAATTAAAACAAGGCCCAGCCAGTCAAAAACCGTTGGCGAAATAGCCACAGCCCCGTGACCAATAGCAACTTCGCTAGGCTCAAACCAACCAGTGATAACCCCAATCTGGCCAACCAAACCGCAAGTTCCCATACCAGAACTAACAGCCGCCCCGTTCATTTCCATTTTGAATAAGCAAGTCGCAATCGGCCCCGTAATCACCGAAGTAATACAAGCCGGCAGCCAGACCTTTGGATTTTTGATGATATTTGGCATTTGCAGCATGGAAGTTCCCAAGCCCTGAGAAAGAATTCCCCCCCAGCGATTTTCACGGAAAGACAAAACCGCAAATCCCACCATCTGGGCACAACAGCCAGCCACCGCAGCCCCACCAGCCAAGCCTGTAAGACCAAAAGCAGCACAAATTGCAGCAGACGAAATCGGCAGAGTAAGGGCAATTCCCACAACAAGCGAAACCAAAATCCCCATCCAGAAAGGATGCAGTTTTGTAGCCCAAACCAAAAATTTTCCAACACTGCTAGCCGCAATCCCGATATATTTTGCAGTCAAAAGAGTAAGCAAAACCCCAGCCAAAATCGTGACTGCCGGAGTTACAATTATGTCCACCTTAGTTTTTTTACTGACAAGCCGACCAGCTTCAGCCGCCACAATCGCGATAATCAAAACCGCCAGAGGCCCACCCGCCCCGCCAGTAACATTGGCCGCAGAACCAACCGCAGCCAAACTGAACAAAACCAGGGCCGAAACTCCCATAGCAGAACCAATTCCAATCGCCATGGCAGCACCAACCACGTGAGAATCGCAGGCAAAATTACCAGCCGAAACCAAAAACTGAAAAACCGCATTGTCACCCAGCCTCAAAAGCTGCTGACCCAAAGTTTTAATGATAGTTCCAATCAAAAGCGACGCAAACAATCCCTGAGCCATACCCGACATAGCGTCAATACAATAACGCTTTACATACTTGTTCATACCAATACCCCGAACAGTAAAATTTTATGAGAAAATAAAAATTTTGAAGATAGTAAATTACTCGAAGATGTTGATACGCGGTGCACCGTGGTGTCATCCGGTAGGGCAGGACTCTATGGACTCTGTTTGTTTGTTCATCTCAAACGTAAAATCTTCCTAAAAGTTATCAAAAAAGGGCAAAAAATGCAAGTTACTAGATTTTATAATTTTAAGGAGCTTCCCCCGCCGCCCTTGGCGTCGGGGTCGGGCTACTCCAGGTTCCGCTGTCGCTTCAGCCTCCTCACTACGCCTTCGGCTCCGTTGCGGTGGCCGGCTTCGCCGCCTTGCGTATCCCTAAGCCGGGGGCAAGACCTGAATAAAATTCCCAGCTCTCAAAAAATCCCCTTTTTTCGTAAAAAATTTTATTTTTTTTCCAAATTTTTGGTAAAAAACACATTTTGCGTCAATTAATATAGTAAGGGAATTTTTCCCATAAAAACTATTTTATTTGTTACAGAGGAAAGTATGAGTAAGGAAAGAAAAAGAATGTCTCTTATGGAAAAATGGGAAAGTCTGACTTTTGCAGACGATTTTATTTTCTGCAGAGTTCTGGAAAAGAATTTGGATGTCGCAAAGGAAATTTTGGAACTTTTACTGGACATTCAAATTGACAGAGTTGAACTGTCGTCTGCTCAAAAAGACTGCAAAACAGACTACCTGAGCAAAGGTGCAAGATTTGACGTTTACGTAAAGGACGGAACTGGCCGTTGTTTTGACATCGAAATCCAAACGTCCCATTTGACTGACCTGGCAAAGCGGGCTCGCTACTACCAGGGCGTCATGGACGTAGATAACCTGATGGCTGGTGATGATTACAAGGATTTAAAAGATTCGTATGTAATTTTTCTGTGTATGGGAGACCCTTTTGGCCTTGGATTGCCTGTTTACACAATCCGCAACAGAATAGACGAAGCCCCTAACGAACTGATAGATGATGGCAGACTTTCTGTCTTTTATAACGCAAAACTCTATGCTAAAATGAAGTCACAAAAACTTCAGGCGTTTTTTGGATATCTGAGTCGGCAAAAATCGGATTCTGACTTAACGGACCGGCTTACTGAACTTGTAGCTCGCCTGAAAATCTCCC
>CAZGDL010000228.1:0-2367 GCA_964525075.1 uncultured Treponema sp. | reverse complement strand
CTTCTGCCATAGGGGGATTATAGGGGATTTTTTGATTTGGGGGAAGTGGGAGGTGGCTGTCTAAAAACGCCAGTCATGCTGAATTTATTTCAGCATCTACACAATACCTAGCGGATAGATTCCGAAACGAGTTCGGAATGACGGTTCTGAGAAATCACTTTACAACCATCACTTTTCTGGTTTCGTCAATTCCGGAGCCGACTACGCGGATAAAATACATTCCGCGGGCGACGTTAGCCTTGTTTTTGTTTTTGCCGTTCCAGGTAAAATAATGTTCGCCGGCTTCGGTTTGGCCTCGGTTAAGGTAGGTGATGATATTGCCGTCTAGGGTCATCACCATTACGTTGAGTTTGCCGGCACTTGGCATATTTACTTTGAGAACTGTTTTTTCGCCATTGCTTGTGTTGATGACGTTGTTCAAAATTGTGACGTTGCCTCGCTGGTCTGTTGTTGCCTTTGTTTTGAAAGACCAAAGGTCGATGGAGGTGATGTCGCTTGTGTCTGTAAGGCGGAGGGCGTAGAGAGGAAGAGCCGTGCTTGCACTCAGGTTGTAGCTTTCTGTGCTTACATCATAATATGGCGAATTGTAAATTCTGATTAAGTTTTTATCATCATCCAAAAGTCCAAAAAGGAAGGTGATTTGTTGGTCTGCTCCCCATTCTTTTGAAATTTCGGCTGGAATTGTAAAATCGACTCTGTTTTTTGCCTGGTCATCAAGAGGCTGTGAATCAATTTGGACAAAATTTTCTACTGGGTTGTTTGTTGATGACATGGCAAGGAAAGTACCGTTCGTGATGTCTGGCAACCAAATTCTGAGCGATTGGTTAAAATCCTTGTTGTATTGGCTAGAAATGGACTTGGCGTCCGGAGCGTTGGAAAGGAAAATCCTAAGACCGGCAGGAATATTGTCAGAATCTTCTGTCCCATCAATCATATCTGCAACAATTTTATATTCGTGGTTTGCTGGCAAGGTTCCGTAGTTTTGCTGGTCGGCATTCCAATCGTGAACTGCCCAACTGCCTTCTTCGTACAATCCGTTCATGGCATAATCATCATCATAAATCATCTGGCTATCATAAGCATAAAGAGGATTTACGGCTGAAATTGCAAAATCAGAAAGAGAATGGGCTTCGAACATTTGCATATAGTTTCCATTTTCATCTTGAATAAATGTGACTCTGGAATTGAGGCCCGTAATTGGATCTGGAGAATATTCAGGATAACCATCAGCATTAATTATTCTGACATAAAGATTTTCAATATCATTTAGGGTGATATTTTGATTTAAAGTAAGTTTTATGGTCGTAAAAAGATTTTTGTTTGATTCACTTTCGATATGCTGAATTTGGGCAGGAACAGAATAATCAATCTGAATAGAAGATGATGTGACTGCCTGGCCGTCTGGAGAAATACTTATCAACTCAAAACATTTTGGAATAAGGCTTTCGTAGGATTCTGAAACATCGATTTTATTTCCGCTTGAATCACGATATTCCAGGACATCAGAATTTGTGACAAGATTTTTTACAAAAACAATGTAGACTTCTTTTTGATTGATTGGACTTAAAATAATGTCATAATAAGGCGGAGTTCGGTCAATTGTTTTGATTTTATTTGAACGGAGGCGGTTGCCTGCCAGGTCTGTAATGTAGCCTAAAGAATCATCATAAGAAATTGTAAAAGATTGGCTTATAGGGTAAGTCAAATCTGCTAATCCTAGTCCAAAATAAAGGCCGTCTGGGTCGTCAGCGGCTCGGCGAAGTTTTGATGAACCGACAAAAATTGCTGCCTTTGCCCCTGGATAGAAAGCTGACGAATCTGTATTAAAGGCTTTTGTCGGGATTACGGAATCAGATTGACTGGTCGAATATTTAAATGCGACTGCAGAAGAAACTGTCGTAGAAAATCTGAGGCCACCTTTTGTTCGATTTGTGACGTCTGAAGAAAATTGTCTTGAACCTCCAACTATATCAGCACAATATGTGTAACTTTCATCATAAAGACTTTCGCCTTGTTCTGAATTATTGTAAACCCAGCCTATTTCTGAAAGCCATGCTGCTGTGTCAATGCTTGAGTAGGAAGGAGTGTTATCAAAAAAGTGGAATTCGATTCTGTCCAGCGTTGAACCTGAGCCGGAGTTTGTTCCAACTGCTTCGCAATATTTGTTATTAATCCAGCTAGAACTTGCCATGCGGCGTAAAGGGGCAAAAACTGGTGATGAAAGATCCCAGTCCCCATAAAGTCCAGTTTTTGAATATGATTTTCCTGTTGTAAAGTTTACGTTTACTTGTGGGGTGATAGGTGTGGTATATTGAATTTGAGGATTGTAAAGGGCGGTCGTTCCGTCTAAGTCAAGGGCGCAGTCTG
>CAZGDL010000227.1:0-2379 GCA_964525075.1 uncultured Treponema sp. | reverse complement strand
TTTTTGCTTGATACTCCCCCCCGATTTTGCCATAATTTCACAACGAGGTATTATATGAGTTCAAATTTTCCATTAAGCAAAGCACAACTTGATAATCTGGTAAAAGATTTTCCGACCCCATTTTATCTGTATGATGAAAAGGCAATCCGCGAAAATATGCGGAAATTTACAAAAGCATTCAGCATTTTCCCAAAATTTGTTGAACATTTTGCCGTAAAAGCTTGCCCAAATCCCTACATCATCAAAATTCTTGCAGAAGAAGGTTGCGGAACAGACTGTTCTTCCCTGCCAGAACTTATGCTTTCCGAAATGGCTGGTGTAAAAGGCGATAAAGTTCTTTTTACTTCAAACGAAACTCCTGCCGCTGAATACAAATTTGCCTACGAAAGACGAAACATCATCAATCTGGACGACATCACCCATATCGATTATCTGAAAAAACACCTCGGAAAACTCCCCGAAGAAATCTGCTTCCGCTACAATCCTGGAAAAGATAAACAAGGCTGCAATTCCATCATCGGAAAACCTGAAGAAGCAAAATACGGCCTTACCCGCCCACAAATTATCCAGGCCTACAAAATCTGCAAAGATGAAGGGGTAAAACGCTTTGGCCTGCACACAATGGTCGCTTCCAACGAACTCAACCCTGATTTTTTTGTCGATACCGCAAAACTCGTTTTTGAACTTGCAGTTGAAATTAAAGAAAAAACCGGCGCCCGCATAGAATTTGTCGATTTGGGTGGTGGAATTGGCATTCCTTACAAGCCAGACCAGGTTGCCGTTGATTATGATTACATTGCACAAAAAATCCGTGCAGAATATGACCGCGTTTTGCTTCCAGCCGGCCTAGATCCTATGGAAATTCACTGGGAATGTGGCCGCCCTATTACTGGCCCTTACGGCTGGCTCATCACGACCGCCATTCACGAAAAACATATTTACAAGGAATATATCGGTACAGATTCTTGTATGGCAGATTTAATGCGCCCTGGAATGTATGGTGCTTACCACGAAGTGACCGTCAGTGGCAAGGAAAATGCTCCAAAAGACCATGTTTACGACGTTGTTGGTTCTCTTTGCGAAAATTGCGATAAGTTCGCCGTTGACCGCCCTCTCCCAAAAATCGAAATTGGTGACCATATCATCATTCACGATGCTGGTGCTCACGGCCGTGCTATGGGCTTTAATTACAATGGAAAACTTCGATGTGGTGAAATTTTGATGCGTGATGACGGCAGTTTTAAAGAAATCCGCCGTCGCGAAACCATTGATGACTTGTTTGCAACCCTGGATTTGGACGGCGTTCAGAATTTTAAATAATTTTTTTAGTTTTTTAAGGGGCTTACGGCACTTACGTGCCGTCGCTACGTCCGCCCCTCGCTAACGCTCGTCGTCCTCGGCCTGCCTCGGCAGGCCTGCGGTCGACTGCTACGCAGGGGCTCCCATCGCTAAGCCAGTTCCTACTTCCAATTAAAAGTTACCAGCCCAATTATGTAAATGGCAAGAATACAAACTGGTACAAACCAGGCAAAAATAACTTTCATCCAGTTTTTAACTTTTATACCTTCACCTTCATTTGCTTCTTCCAGCAGTTTATTCCAGCCGGCACCGTATTTTGTACACCAGAAAAGAGCAAAAACCAGAGACCCCAAAGGCAAAAGGTTGTTACTTACAATAAAATCCCAGAAATCAAGCCAGGCAGTTCCTTCGGCAAATGGCTGGAATTTAAATACGCTGTAGCCCAAAGCCGTTGTCAGCGAAATCAAAAATATTCCAGTTCCACAAATAAGGCAGCCCTTGAGGCGTGACCAACCAGTCAATTCTCGGACACAAGCCAAAATGTTTTCGCAAACAGCCAATTCTGTAGAAAAAGCCGCAAAAATCATAAAAAGGAAGAAAATACTGCCCCAGATTCTGCCTGCAACAGGCCCCATGTTGTTGAAAACGACCGTCATTGTGTTGAATAAAAGTGACGGACCAGCATCAACAGTCTGGCCGTAAGCCGAGCAAGCCGGGAAAATAATCAAACCGGCAGTAACCGCAACAAAAGTATCCAAAATAATGATTTTTACACTTTCGCCCATAAGGCTGTGTTCTTTGCCAATGTAAGAGCCAAAAATAGCCATAGCACCAATACCCAGCGAAAGTGTAAAAAATGCCTGGTTCATAGCCGAAACAATGGAATTCAGGTTAATTTTAGAAAAATCCGGAACAAGGTAAAAAGCCAACCCCTCTTTTGCACCTTTCAAGGTCATACTTCTGACCGCAAGGACTGTCATCAGCAAAAGGAGTAAAACCATCATAATTTTTGTGATGCGTTCCAAACCGCTCTGCAAATTGCGGGTCAAAATGGCAAAACACAGGAAAACCGAAATAAAA
>CAZGDL010000226.1:0-2412 GCA_964525075.1 uncultured Treponema sp. | reverse complement strand
CATCCCCAATTCTTCGTAAAAGTGCCTTTTTTGCTTGTACATTTCTCTATCAGCCTGCTTTATCAGTTCCGGCAAAGTTTTGTCGGGATAATCCTTTTTATAAACAACCCCATACGAAACTGCCATTTTATCTATATGCAAACCTTTCCAGGCTTTTTCAAAAGCTTCAAAATCGGCAAGCTGCTTGGAAACCTGATCTTTGTCTGCATTCAACATCACACAAAACTCGTCGCCCCCAGTTCTAAAAATGCGTTTTTCACCAGGGAAAGCGTGTTTCAAGCAGAAGGCAACCCCTTCAATCAGTTCATCACCAGCCTGGTGACCATAAGTATCATTTGTCTTTTTAAGACCATTCAAATCTAGACCGATGTAAACAAAATCATCACCTTTTGGCGTTGGCGAATTTTTTGCAAGTTCCAGTTCATAAGCACGCCTGTTGGCCAAAGACGTCATACTATCACTAAAAGAAAGCCGGCGTAAAATCTGATTTTTTCTGCTTTTGATGATAAAACTGGCTACGCAAATAACTATCAGAAGAATGATAAAAAGAAGAATCATAAAAACCAGGAAAAAATGATCCTCTATAAAGTCTGATAGGGAATATTCTGGCATTTGGATATAGTTATAAATGGCCGTCATGGCAAAATCTTCAGAAAGGGTGTTTATTCCTCGGTCAAGAAGAGACAGGAGAGCAACATTTTTAGGAGCAACGGCAAAACAAACAACATCAGGATTTGCAAGACTTATAGTTTTTAACCTTGAATAATCAGAATTTGAAAGTATTGATTTTGACCGCAAACCACTAAGCACAGTGCAATCAACAGTATCATTTACAAGACCATTTAAACAGGCTGCAAGCGAATCAAAATAAATAATCTTGGAATTTGGATAGTAGGTTTTTACATATTCAATTTGAGCGTTATTGTGTTTATTTACCCCAAAAACTTCGGTTTGAAGTTTTCTGTAACTACCCTTGTAAACCAGCTCTGACCTTGAAGAAACAATCGGTTTAGACTGAAAAATCCCGGTCTGCTCCAAAAACCAAATATGGTCAGAAACAGGGAAAATCACATCAATTTCACCAGCCAACAAAGCCTTTTTCATTTCATTCATATCAGAAAAACCTTTATAGCCAATGGACATTCTTGACTGAATTCCAAGATTTATGAAAATGCGATTTAAAACATCTTTGACAAGCCCTGTCACGCTGCCATCAGGTTTTGTATCACTAAAAGGCAAATAATTTTCAAAATATCCCACTTTCAAATTTTTATGCTTTGTCACCCAATTTTCTTCTTTTGCAGAAAGCGTCTGGCTCACAGCATTTTTTGAAAAATATTTTTTCGTCAAATCCTGAATGTAATAAGGGTCATCTGTATCCAACTGGGACAAGGCAGAATTCAATTCTTCCAAAATATCCGGACGACTTTTTGTAACACACAAATACTGGGAAGTATCGCTAATTTTTATAAGAGGTTTGTTTGATTTTTGAGCTTTTACCGAAGCCGTTTCACCAATAATCGCATCCACTTCCCCATTTTCAATCGCCCTATCTCTCGAAGTCACATCATTATAAACTTTGATTGTAGCAACCACATTTTTTTCTTTAAGCCAATCATTGATAATTTTGACCATAAGTCCGCTTAAAGCACCAATTGTTTTTCCATTAAAAGACTGAGGATTTGTTGTCAGCTCCGAATTTTCCCCTACATAAATGTAATATTGCTCATACCCCATAGGATAATCGGGGTAAAACATATCAGAAAGGCGCTCTTCGGAATAGCCAAGCCCACCAAGCAAATCAACTTTGCCTTTTATAAAAGCCTGGTAAAGTTCTCCCCAAGACCCATAGAAATATTCATATTGCCAGCCAGTGTATGAAGCAACTTTTTGAAGATATTCATAGCCGTAGCCGGTTTTTACAGCGTCAGGAGTAGAACCTTCCTGAAAAACTTCATTTTCGTAGTAGCCGACTTTTATGATTTTTGGGACAGATTTTGGTTCTGCCAATTCAGACAGTTCAGATAATTCCGCATTTTCCGAAGCTTTTGACGTCTGGGCAAAAAGTTTAAATCCGCAAAATATAAAAACAAAACTAAAAAGGATAATTGCAAATAAAGTGAACAAAAATTTTTTTAAATCTTTTTGTAAATAAATCATACCTTCTCCAATTAGACTTATCACTTCTATTGTAACATTAAAAATGTAGATTATCTATTAAAGAAATTGAAGAATTTGTGATTTTTTGTGATTTTTAAAAATTTTAGAACTGGGAATTTTGATTTCTTATTGTTTTATTATTGCACGAAAATATGATATAATGAAGGTGTAGGAAAAGGACTATGGCAAGAAAAGAATTCTGTGAAAAAGATGGTATTTTGATTACATATACTCAAAATGATGTATGTTTTG
>CAZGDL010000225.1:0-2438 GCA_964525075.1 uncultured Treponema sp. | reverse complement strand
CGTCAAAGCGGCTCCCGGCATTGGATAATTTTCTATGGATTCATACTTGGCATTGAGCATATTATCCACCCTCAAATAAGGCTTAAAATGTTTCAAAGATTTTAATTCAACAAGGGCGTTCAACAAAAAATATGGTTCAAGATAACTTATATTTAAGTTTGAAATATAACGTTTGCCGGTGTAATTTCCTTCCACAAGAAAAGAAAAATCATCAAAATTGAGCAAAATCGAAAGGCTGGCAACTAAATCTGGGGTCCACATTATTTTTTTGCCGTAAGTGCGAGAGTTGGATTTATCCAAAAGTCTGGTGTAAAGATATTCTCCGTTTCCTTTGATTTTCACTAAATCTTTAAAAACAGAAATTTCAAAAGTCAAATCAAGGCCAAAATAAAAAGCGGAAGCAACGTTTTTTGGCGACCAAATATTATCAGAAAAAGCCCACTGGATTTTATTTTCATAATAATTTGCAAAAAATGTCAGGTTTGTAGGGATAATTTGATTTGTAAAATTGAATATTAAATCAGCTCCCCAGCCATTTTCCGGCTTCAAATTAGGATTTCCGTGATAGCCCTGCCCCTCCCAAAAAAGGTCGTCCATCGTTGGAAATTGAATCATCCTGTAAGCGTCCAGTGTGATGGCTAACTTTTTAAAACTAGCGGAAAATCCTACTTTCGGAATAAAGGCAAAATTTTTGTCAGAGAATTTTGCTGCCAAAGGAAGGCTCATCGAAAAAATATCATTAAAAGCAATTTTCGTAGTTTCTTTTAAAACCCCAGAAAATTGATTGTGCCGGCCATCATTTGTTGAATCCAAATGGGTGTAATCAAAAGTTAGCCCAGCCGTTTCTTTAATCCTATTCCAATTATAAAAATCCGCAGTTACGTTATATTTGACCGCATTTATGTAATGCTGGCTCGATTCCGTCTTATCATCATAAAAACGCGTGTTACAAAGATAGGTGAGATTGTTTTTCAAAGTAAAATAAGGGCTTAATTCTGGTGTAAAAAAACTTAGGGTAAGATTGTTGTTATAATCCTGCTGAATTCCCTGGTTCGTAGAATATTTTGGGCCTGGAGTATGCTTATAGCCCCCGTAAAAAATGTCGTTGATCGAAAGAGAATTGCCATTTCCAAAAAAATACGACATTTGGAGATTTCCCTGGCAGTCGTTCACTTTGGCCTCGTTTTCCCGGTAATTATTTTGGGCGTGGTTTACTTTTATCCCAGTATTCACAAAAAGATTTTTTGTTATCGGGCTAGAAAAATTGACTCCCTGCGAAATTGTGTCCAGGGGACGCAGAGAATTAAAATACGTTTTAAATTTTGTATCAGTTTTTATTTGGGTTTGAAGATTTTGTTTTTTTGTGGTGATGTAGATGACGCCACCAACCGCCCCCTCATCATCAGTACCTTCTGTAAATCCACCTTTTATAATTTCAATTTTTTCTAGATTGTCTAAATTAATAGTAGAAAAATCAAAAATTCCAGTCTGGGGATTATTTATGCAAACCCCATCAATAACTACCCTCACAGTTTCGTCCGTAAAACCTCGGATAGAAGCCTTTTGCTCCAGTCCAAAAGCCCCGTAAGAAAGCACTTGAATTCCGCTCGTTTGCAAAAGTTGGGGGAGGTCAGAAAGGTGCAGTTCTTGGACTTCTTCCTGGTCGTAGGTTACTTTATTTTCCAGAGATGGGGGGATATAGGTGATTACCTGGGGAAGTTGAATCGTTTTTTCTGCCGGGGTGCTATCATCAGCACTAGCATCAGTTTGTGAAAAAAGAGGATTTAGGATAATGAGGATGGCAAGACCGAAAATTGCCAGTCTTGCCTTGTTGGCTTTTATCATCAGAAAAACTATTTTTTAGTACATTCTGAATAATCAGCAAAATATCCGTTTTCTATTGTAAATGTGGATTTGGCTTCTTCCAAAGTTTCTGTAGAAGTAACGCCTCCAGCTTTGTAGGCTCCAGAAATTGAAATACTGTCTTTTGCCAAATTTTTGTAAGAAATAGCGTAATATTTGCCGACATCCGGGGCGGTCGTGGAATATTGATAGTAAGGTTCTGTAGAAAGAGCTTCGTAGGCTTTTGTGTATTTGATAAAAATAGTTCCAGAAGATTCATCAATTTCTACGACGTCTTCAATAGTTCCTTCGTAACCACCTTCAGAAACGAAAGTTGAGCTTGTGATGGTGTAAACTTCGCCAGCATAAGGCCCTGCCCAAGTGTTGTAAATGGAATAAACCTCGGCTTGGTTAGGCTGTTTACAAGCAAAAACGAAAAATGACAATGCGACTACCGCAAGTGCCATCAGGTGAGAAAAATTAAATTTTTTCATTTTTTTCTCCGAAGACCTAAACTACGCAGTCTTCAAAAATAAAGATTACTACTCCATACGGAGAGTATGTACAGGATTTCTGTATTCGCCGAGAGTTTAGCA
>CAZGDL010000224.1:0-2452 GCA_964525075.1 uncultured Treponema sp. | reverse complement strand
TATAATAGAAGTCATGAATTTGCAGATAATTTATTTAGCCGATACAGAGTTAATGGGGTTTCTGATTTTAAATTTCAATCTTATTCTAGTTTTAGAATCATTCATAATGGTGATTGGCAACATAAAGCCATAACTCTTCTAGCAGGGGCTAATCGAATTTGATACTTTGTGGGATTTTACGCTTCAACACCTCGCTCGATAAATCTCGCTCGGAGCTGTTCTTTCGATAATCCTAAACAGACCGCTTTCGCGCTCTGTTTTTAACGGAGTTTCGATTTTAGCCTAATAATGAAACGCCGACCCCCCAATAAACTCCCTGATAATCGACCGGCTTGGCACTTCAGTTGGTGCGATTGTGGCGAAATTTTCCAGGAAGTTCAGCAGGCGCTGGGCTTCGGAATATTCTGGCATAGTCGGATTTACCCGACGCAGAAGTGGGGCAGCGTAAACTCGCAGAACGTTCAGTTCGTAGTCTAGGGCGGTGTTCAAAATGGCGTCGGCATTTCCGTGGAATGGGAAAATGTGGAGTTCTTCGCCTTTTTGGACGCTCGGCCACATGGCAATTGTTCCTTCTGCCGGTTTTCCGCGGAAATTGTTGTCGCGGACTATTCGGCGGATAAGGCGATTATCACTCGTAGAAACGCGGTTGTGGTCATCAAGATTCAGCTGGGTCAAAGCAGAAAGATAAATCTTAAACTTGTACTCATCTGGAACTTTTGCCGTAAGTTTTGGATTCAGACCGTGGATTCCTTCCATAATCAAAATTTCGTTTTGTTCAAGTTTCATCTTATTTGCATCATCAAAATAACTGGTTCCTGTGTGAAAATCATAACTTGGAATTGTGATTTCCTTGCCGGCGAACAAATCATTCAAATTCTGATTCAATAAATCAACATTCAAAGCTTCCAGACATTCATAATCCGGATTTCCATTTTCGTCCCGAGGAGTTTTATCTCGTCCCACATAATAAGAATCTAGGCTGATTACTTTTGGCTGGTAGCCCATAGCCTGGAGCTCAAGGCCAAGTTTTTTTGCAGATGTAGTTTTTCCGGAAGATGAAGGCCCTGCAATCAAAACGACACGGACTTTTTTATTTTTTACGATTTGGCTGGCAATATCAGAAATACATTTTTCCTGGTGGGTTTCGGCAATATCAATAAAATCATTAATCTTGCGGCTCGAAACCAAATCATTCAAAGAAGCGGCTGTCGTCACATTTACCCTTTTTCCCCATTCCTTGTACTGCTTAAAAATGCTAAAAAGTTTAGCCTCGTCCTTAAAAGGTGGCAGAATGTTCGGAGATTTTGTTCTAGGGAAGCGGAGCATAAGCCCATCCTGGTAGCTGATTAAATCAAAAACCTGCAGAGCCCCTGTCGAAAGTACCAGCGGTCCAAAATACAAATCAGAAAAATCATCAATCGTATTAATCATGATTTTTGATTTGCAATTGTGATTGAGCTGCTTGCGAGTTTCAATAAGATTCAGCTGAGCAAAAAGTCTGTCCGCCTGCTCCCAGGAAATCAGCTCAGTCTTGATAGGAATATCCTTGCTAATCAGGTTTTGCATTTCCTTTTTGAGTTCCCCGGCGTCGATATTAGGCCCTTCAATTGTGTAATAATAGCCGTAGCAAATGGAATTTCCCACCAAAATCCTAGTTTTCGGGCTGATTTTGTGGGCAGCGGTAGCCATCAAAAGACAGAGCGACCGACGGTAAACGGCCATTCCTTCCTTTGTGTTGTTGTAAATTGGTTCAACCTTGCAGTCAAATTCCAAAGTGGAATCAAGCGAGCAAAGTTCGTTGTTGACTTTTGCGGCAACCAAGCGGGCTCCGTTTTTGTTCAATTCCGGCATAAAACTAAAAACCTGAGTTCCTTTTTCTGCCATTTTTGTCTGAATTTCTGTTTCTCGTAAATATGTAATTTTGATTTGTTTTGTCATCGTGGTGTCCTTGTGCATTTTGTAGGGGGGGTGTCTAAAATGTCATTCCGAACTTAATTCAAAAATTCAAACCCATCGTCATTCCGAACTTGTTTCGGAATCTCAAATGTTGCGTCATTCCGGACTTGTTCTGGAATCTCAAATGTTGCGTCATTCCGGACTTGTTCCGGAATCTCAGCATGACATTAATTTTGTGGACATCTCCTTTTTTTATGTCACTACTATTTTACAAGAGAAATGGGGAATGTGCATCTTTTTTATTTTTTTGATTTTTTAGGGCACATTTTTTGCTGTCGCAAAAAACCGGGCTTTTCGGGGTTACGTACGCACTTCGTGCTATCTTCATTCCTCCGTTCAGGCTTCGCCTTCACTCCGGAACGGCTTCGCCGCCCCTACAATCCCTTGTGCGGGAACTGAACTTTGAGAAATTAGGCAGGTCAGCCTTCTACCACCTTCCATTCATCAATATTTCTTTTTTTGGAGCTAAAATTCACCCCAATCTTCAAAATCTTCC
>CAZGDL010000223.1:0-2468 GCA_964525075.1 uncultured Treponema sp. | reverse complement strand
GCCGCGGAAGGCTTGTGGGTGTCTAAGCTTTGCTAAAAAACTGATTTTAATCCAGGGTAAATTTCCAGCAGCGGTGGGGCTTGCTTCCCGCGTAATCGTTTGGAATGGTCTGTGCGGTTAGGTCTTCCACCTTGAACTCGTGGCCCGAAATTGTTACCGGAGGCACTTGCGATGGGTCGAACTTTAGCCTTTCGGAATTTGTGCTGAAGTAAAGCTGGCCATGGGGATTTAAAATGTTGAGGCAGTCTTTTACCAGCTGGGGCCACTGTTTGTTTATGTCCAGAATGTTGGCCGTGTTTTTGCTGTTGGAAAATGTCGGCGGGTCCAAAATGATGATGTCGTAAGTTTTTGCCTTGGCTTTTATTTCGTTAGCGGTTTGAGCTGAACTTGCTTGCCTTCCTAGGACGGCTGGTTTTGTTGGGGCGGCTGGCCTTCCTGGGGCGGCTGATTTTTCTGTGGCTGATTTTTCTGATAAAAGGGCTTTTTGGGCCAGGGCTTTTTCTTGCAAAAATGCCAGGCAGTCTGCTCGGGTGAAAATGTATTTTTTCTTGTCGTCAAAGCCGTTTTTGTCCATATTTTCTTTGGCCCAGGCCAGGTAGGTGTTTGAAAGGTCTACCGATTCGACGGTTTTTGCATTTCCCTGGGCGGCATAAACTGAAAATGAGCCTGTGTAACAAAAAAGATTCAGAACGTCCTTGTTGCTACAAGTTTCGCGAATCATATTTCGCAAAGGGCGGTGGTCAAAAAAGAGACCTGTGTCAAGGTAAGAGTTCAGGTCGATTTTAAAAAGCTGGCCACATTCCCCGGTCCATTCACATTCCAATTCCCGTCCGGCAGAAAATTTGTTAGAAAAATCATCTTTTTCTTTTTCGTATTGATTTTTGCCTTTCTGGTGTTTTCGCATTTTTTTGATGATGTGATTTTGGTCAATTCCCAAAACCTGGCTAGCGGTTTTTGCCATTTGATCCAGCCATTTTTCTTCTTCATCATCATCTTTTTGATAAGGGCGTTCGTAAAGGTAAAGAATGGCGTAGGTTCTCGCTTTTATATCCGCTTCGATGGATAGGTCGTTTGCGGAAAGTTTGGCATTTTGTTCGGCAAGAAAGCGGGCTAGTTCAACCGGATTTGTGCAATCTGATGGAAGAAATTCGTAAAGGTCAAGGCTGACTGGGATTTCTGGAATGTCCCGATCATAAAGGCGGTAGGAGAGAATCCTGTTTTTGCGGGCCCATTTTCGCAGTTCTTTATATTTTTTTTTCAGGCGGTTTGCAAAAAGTTCTGCCTGGTAGGGAGTTTTATTTTCGTTTGTATTTTCAGATTTGTTTTCCATAGATTTGTTTTCCATGGGGAAAAATATAGCACAAATGAGGATTTTTTGCAGGAAATTTGCAGGGGGAAAGTTGGGGAGGAAAGAAAATTGGAGTGGGAATGTGGTCTGGGGATTTGTCTTGGGGCTGGGGGAAAATCACTAAAAAATTATCTGTCTTTGGTAAGTTATACTCATCATCAAATTTTTGTGGTAGAATGGAAGAACTAGTGAATTATAAAAATTATAAGAAATTTGGAGAAAAATTTATGAAACCTACACTTGTAGTTTTGGCAGCCGGTCTTGGCAGTCGTTATGGTGGAATTAAACAGATTGAAGCAGTCGGAAAACATAACGAATGTCTTTTAGATTATGCAACTTACGATGCAATGCAAAGTGGTTATGGAAAAGTTGTTTATATCATCAGAAAAGATATAGAAAAAGATTTTAGAGAAAGGCTTTTTGATAAAATTGCAAAAAAATATGATGCGGAATATGTTTTTCAGGAACATGAAAGTCTTTTGACTCAAAATCAACTTGCAGATTCAAAAGAGCGGACAAAACCTTGGGGAACTTTGCATGCAATTCTTTGTGCAAAAGATGCAATTAAAGCCCCTTTTGCTGTAATCAATTCTGATGACTTTTACGGTCGAGAGGCAATAAAAACTTTGGGCGATTATTTAGCTACTGTAAGTCCAGATTCTACTGAGCACGCTATGGTCGGCTATGTTTTGGGAAACACGATGAGCCACAGTGGTTCTGTGAGCCGGGGCGTTTGTACCGTTGAAAATGGATATCTGAAAAGTATTGATGAAAATAAAAATATTTATTATGAAGGCGAAAAAATCATCACAGAAAGTCCTGATGGCGTAAAAAAAGAATTTACAGGAAATGAATGGGTTAGTATGAACCTGTTTGGTTTTAGTCAGAGGGTGATTGGTGATTTTGAACCTTATTGGGACGATTTTATAAAGAAGAATTCCAAAGAGATGAAAACAGAATGTCTTTTGCCGATTGCGGTCGGAGATATGCTGGAAAAAGGCTACGGCCGGGTAAAATTTTTCAGTTCAAAGGAAAATTGGTTTGGAATGACCTACGTGGAAGACCGCCAGATCGTAAAAGACGAAATTGCCAAGAAGATAGAGGCGGGGTATTATCCGGA
>CAZGDL010000222.1:0-2474 GCA_964525075.1 uncultured Treponema sp. | reverse complement strand
AGTTCAGCATGACGTACGGGGGGCTATAAAAAAAGCCAGGCTTTTGGTAAGTGTGATTTACACTCCAGGGCCTGGCTTTTTTTTGTCTTTATCAGACTTTTCTTTACTGAACTGAATACAACAAATCTTCATAACTTGGGAAAGGTTTGTAGTCTTCGCCAAGCAATGGTTCGATTTTGTCGGCTACGGCACGAACTTCTGCCATTTTTGGAAGCATTTCGTTTGCATAAGCCTTTGATTTTTCCATCAAATCAGAAATCTTCTTGGTCTTTTCGTGAAGTTCAAGAAGTTCTTTTGATTTTTCATCGAGTGAATTAATCATTTCGCTCAAATCTTTAATCAAAGTAAGTCCAGCTTTACAAGAAAGGTTTACGTATGCCATTTTTGTTTCTGTTTCGGCAAGCATATGCATATACTTGAAAGCGGCCGGAATAATATCCTTGTGAATCATTTCCAGCATTGTGTTTACTTCGATGTTCAAAATCTGGCAATATTTTTCAAGTTTGATTTCGTAATGGCTCTGCATTTCTGCTTCTGTGTAAACGCCCATTTCGGTGTAAAGTTTGACATTTTTCTTGTCCAGATAATGTTCCATAGCGTCTGGCGTTGTTTTGTAGTTCTTTAAGCCACGTTTTTCTGCTTCTTTAATCCAAGATTCATCGTAACCGTTGCCGTTGAAAACAACATTCCAGTGCTTTGTGATTTCGCGTTTAATAAGATTCTGCAAATCTGTTTCAAAATCCGAAGATTTTTCCAGTTCATCAGCAAATTCTTTGAGAGTGTAGGCAAGAATTGCGTTCAGAGTTGTGTTTGGCCCAGAAATTGAAAGTGAAGAACCTACAGAACGGAATTCAAAACGGTTTCCAGTAAATGCAAATGGTGATGTTCGGTTTCGGTCTGTAGAATCCTTTGGAATTGGTGGCAAAACATCAACTCCAATTGTCAATTTGCCTTTTGCTTTGCTGTCATAAGGTTTGCCATCTTTGATAGATTCAAGAATTGCACCCAGTTCATCACCAACATAAATTGAAATGATTGCTGGAGGCGCCTCGTTAGCTCCAAGACGGTGGTCGTTTCCTGCCGATGCAACTGTACAACGGAGTAAATCCTGGTTTTCGTCAACAGATTTAATTACTGCGGTCAAGAACAAAAGGAACTGGGCGTTGTCTTTTGGTGATTTTCCTGGTGAAAAAAGATTTTCGCCGGTGTCTGTAGCAACAGACCAGTTGTTGTGTTTACCTGAACCGTTTACTCCATCAAATGGTTTTTCGTGGAGCAGGCAGATTAAACCGTGGCGTCTTGCAACTTTTTTCATAATTTCCATGGTCAACTGGTTCTGGTCGGCTGCAAGGTTTGATGTAGTGAAAATTGGAGCCATTTCGTGCTGGGCAGGGGCAACTTCGTTGTGTTCGGTTTTTGCATAAATACCGAGCTTCCAAAGTTCCTTGTTCAAATCTTCCATGTATTCAATTACACGAGGTTTGATAGCACCAAAATACTGGTCATCCATTTCCTGGCCTTTTACTGGGCGTGAACCAAAAAGTGTACGTCCGCACATTTTGAGATCTTTTCGCTCGCGGTAAAGTTTTTCATCAATAAGGAAATATTCCTGTTCTGGGCCCATAGTTGTGGCAACGTGTTTTGCAGAATTTCCAAAAAGTTTCAAAATACGCAAAGCCTGTTCATTAAGAGTTTCCATAGAACGGAGGAGAGGAGTCTTTTTATCCAAAGCTTCGCCAGTGTAAGCACAGAATGCAGTTGGAATACAAAGTGTGTGATCTTTTATAAAAGGATAAGATGTTGGATCCCAAACTGTGTAACCGCGGGCTTCGAAAGTTGAACGTTTTCCGCCACTTGGGAATGAAGATGCATCTGGTTCACCCTGAATCAATTCTTTTCCGCTAAAGCTCATAAGAACTTTGCCTTCTTCGGCTGGCGAAATGAATGAATCGTGTTTTTCTGCTGTAATTCCTGTCAGTGGCTGGAACCAGTGAGAATAGTGAGTAGCACCTTTTGAGATGGCCCAGGTTTTCATTGCTTCTGCAACCTGATTTGCTACGTCAAGATCAAGGGGAGTGCCTTCGTCCATCGTGTGTTTTAGCGATTTGTAGGTTTCGGCAGGCAAGGTTTCTTTCATAACAGTCTGATTAAAAACCAGGCTTCCAAAGATTTCTGATACATTTCCGTTTGTCATAAAATGCCTCCAACTTTCGTTTTTTTTTGACATTTTAGTGATTTGAAAAATTGCGGTCAAGAAATTGGAAAAAGTCTAAAGAAAATATATAAAAATGGGTGATTTTTTGGAGAATTTACAAAAAGTTAGGGGGATTGTGGGGAAAATAAATAAGATGTGGGGATTTTTTGGAAAATTTACAAAGTGGAGAGATGGACTGGGGGGGGGAGGGGGCTTGCCCCCTAGGAGAAGGGGAAAAATCTACTTCAAAAATTTTCCTAATCTCGCTAAAATCTTTTTC
>CAZGDL010000221.1:0-2541 GCA_964525075.1 uncultured Treponema sp. | reverse complement strand
TTCTCAGTTCTCAGTTCTCAGTTCTCAGTTCTCAGTTCTCAGTAAATAGTCTCTTTTCTAAAAAAAATATAGTTTATAAAAACAAGACCGTTTGCGTCCGCAGAAATGCGTGGCGTGGGCGGTCTTTTTGTTTTTAAATAAAAATCACAGGAGTGAAAAAAAATGAAAAAACTTAGTGTTGGTTTGGCAATCCTACTTGCAGGATTGTGCTGTGTTGGTTGTGCTTCAACTTCAAATGTTGCAAAAACAAAGGTAGAGGCTGAGGATTCAAAAATTACTGACTGGTCTAACAAAAATCTGGATGCAGAAGCAAAACCTGAATGGCTAAAAAAGCTTACTACAGGAAATTCTGATGTCTTCAAAAAGGAATTCGGAGTTGATTCAAACTATATCATAAAATATTCTGTTGCCGGTGCAAAAACCAGAGATGCTGCTCTGGCTGCCAGCCGTGTAAATTACAATGCAATGCGTGCAGAAGAGTTGCGTACAAAAGTTAAATCTCACGCTGCTACAAATTTGAATAACGAAGGTATGACAGACGTTATTGCGGAAGCTGCATTTCTTGCAAAAGTTGACCTCAGCGGTCAAGAACTTGTAACTCAGTTCTGGCAAAAAATTGAGACCACAAAAGATGATAATGTCACATCTGAATACATTTGCTATTCAGTTTATAAAGTTTCAAAAGAGGCTTGGGCAAATACCCTCAAAGGATTCCTGGCTCAGATAATTCCTGCTATTCCAGATTCAGATTCTCAGATAAAAATGGCTCAGTCTATTCAGAGTTTGTATGACGAAACCGCTAACGAAAAAGAAGTTAGCAAGGAAGTTGCACTTGCCCAGATTCAGGCTCAGCAGAAAGATGCAGAAGCTAGAATTGCAGAAGCAAATGCGGCATCCGCTTCTGCTGTAGCCAAGTCTCAGGCTCAGACTGCAGAAAAAGATTTGGACTGGATGAGTGTTCTTTCTGCCGGCGTTTCTCTTTTGTTGGACTAATTTAGAAGATGACTGGAAAAAGAATTTTTTTATTTGCCATGATTTTCTTTTTCTGTTTTACCTTGCCTGTGGCTGCAAAGTCTAAGAAAAACCAGGCAATGGCAGAAGAAAATCGAAAAGAAAGTCAAAGCGAAAATCTTCCACAATGGCTGACCGACCAAGGTCGGCTTTCGATGTTTCCGTCTTCGCAGTACATTTCCCAGTGCTCTTACGGTGCAAATCCGGACGAAGCAAAAGCCAAAGCGGCAGCCGCTCTTTCCGAATTTGTAAAATCGACTGTAACGAGTTCTGTAGAATCGCGGATGACGGAATCTGAAAAAAATGGTCTTGTGACCGAAAATAAAAGCGTTAGCGAAAATGCCAGCGTAAATGCTCAAAATGAACTTTATCAGCTTGAGTACACAACTCCGTTTTTTTATGAAAAAGCGGGACTCTTTGCCTGCACGGCTTATATAAACCGTGACAAAGCATTTGAGGTTCTTAAGCCAAAACTGGATAAAGGGGCAAATTTTTTCCCGGACGCGTATGCAAAGGCTTTATCTATTGAAGATAGTTTTACAAAACTTGTTGATATTTATAAAGCCCAGTCGCTGATGGACAGTTTTTATCAGGTTTATGATTTTGTTTGTGCAATTAATCCTGGCAGGGCAAAAGAATATGAGCAGTGCAACCAGTTGTACACACTTTCTCTGGTAAAAGTTCAGGAACTGAAAAAGGAAACTGAAGTTTTTGTCCAGGTAGAAAATGATGATAAAGACGCGGTAAAAAATGCCCTTATGGCAACGCTGGAAAAAAATGGTTTTTCTGTTGTGAAAAATTCTGGAGCAAAATACTTGATGTCGGCAATTGTTTCGGCAGAAGTTCAAAAAGCCCAGGATTTGTATCTTTCTTATCCAAGTCTTACGGTGGAAGTTTTATCTGGCGGAAAAACGGTTTTTACTTATGCAGATACATACGGTAAGGCCGGTGGGTTTGATGAAAAAACAGCAAAAAGAAAAGCCTACAATCTGGTTTGCAAAAAAGTGGACGAGGATTTATTTAAGTAGGAAAAATGCGTAAAGGATTGTAGCAGCCGCGATGGCAGTTTCAACTGCCGAAGCGGAAGCCCGCAGCGGCACTATAAGTGACGCGAGGACTTTGCAGCGAAAGCGGAACTGCGGAAAGCCTGACCCGAAGCGACTGCCGTAAGGCAGGCGCGGAGGGATACGCCCAAAAAAAAATTACCCAAAAAAAGGAGGAAATATGAAAAAGAAGATTTGTCTGGTTGCATTGATTTTGATTGCAGTGCTGGGGGTTTTTGGAGAAACTGTGAATTCCAAGAGCGGGTATTTTAAGCTGAAGTGGGGTTCAACGATTGAGGATGCTAAAAAGGCTGGGTATAAAATAGAAAAGTTAGATGCAGGAATAGAAAACACTCTTAAAAAACAGTTTACAGAGGATGTAGAACTTTATTTTGCAACAGGAAAGAATAAAAATATAACAGGCATCTTTTTTGCTTATTATATGGACAAATTATGCTGGGTCTGTGAGACTGGAAAATTTGATGGA
>CAZGDL010000220.1:0-2548 GCA_964525075.1 uncultured Treponema sp. | reverse complement strand
AAAATCCTCCACCGGTCTGCAAAATCCCTAGTTGTAAATCGGTCTTACGCTAGCAACTGTATCGCAAGCAGCAAGTTTTGCGATAATATCGTCACTAACCTTTCCATCTACATCAATAATATTGTAAGCGACATCTCCACGAGCCTGGTTGATAAAAGCCGCAATATTCAACTTTGCTTCACCCAGAATTGTTGTGAATTTAGAAATTGTATCAGGAACATTTTTATGACTGATGCAAAGACGAGTTCCACCGGCAGGAATTTCGTTGTCTGTAGTAGTTTTAGGGAAATTTACAGAGTTTACGATAATTCCCTTTTCCAGGAAATTCTTTAACTGGTCAGCCGCCATAACAGCACAGTTGTCTTCTGCTTCCGGAGTAGAAGCCCCCAAGTGTGGCATACAAATAACTTTAGGATGATTGAGTAGTTCTTCCGCCGCAAAATCAGTAACCAGGCAAGAAACTTTTCCGCTATTCAAAGCTTCAATAATATCATCATTATTAACTAGCCCTCCACGTGCAATATTGATGATTCTAACCCCATCTTTCATTGTCTTAATGGCAGAAGCATTAATCATACCCTTTGTATCATTAGTCTGAGGAACGTGGATTGTGATGTAATCAGATTTTGCATAAATCAAATCCAAAGTTTCAGCATGTTTTACATTGTGATCAAGAGACCACGCTGCATTTACCGAAAGGAATGGGTCATAACCAATAACTTCCATTCCAAATTTAATAGCCAGGTTGGCAACCATTGCCCCTATTGCGCCAAGCCCGATAACTCCCAAAGTTTTACCCTTGAGTTCTGGCCCAACAAACTGAGCCTTGCCTTTTTCTGCCAGAGCAGGGATTTCGTCACCCTTACCAGCTAGGCCCTTTACCCATTTATTTGCATCCAAAACTGGACGGCTAGAAAGCAAAAGTGCCAGCATAACCAATTCTTTTACGGCATTTGCATTTGCTCCAGGAGTATTAAAAACAACAACTCCTTTTTCTGTAAGTTCAGGAATTGGAATATTGTTAGTACCAGCCCCGGCACGAGCAACAGCCTTCAAATTGTCAGAAAAAGCCATTTCGTGCATATCAGCAGAACGAACCATAATCGCATCAGGATTATTGATTTCGCCAGCAACATCATAATTATCTCTGTCAAACTGATTAAGTCCGACAGCCGCAATTTTATTTAAAGTCTGAATCTTAAATGACATATAAAACCTCTATTTTTGTTATTTTGGACGCCCGCCCCCAGTGCAAACGAACGCCCACAAGGCAAATCTCCGCCCCGGCAGGTGATTGCCCGCCTGCCAGACTAAGTGTTCAGCCCACAAGGCAAATCCCCGCCCCGGTGTCAAAATCCTATTTATTTTCCTCTGCAAACTTTTTCATAAAACTAACCAGAGCTTTTACCCCATCCATAGTCATAGCATTGTAAATAGAAGCCCTCATACCACCAACCAGGCGGTGACCTTTCAAGTTCACAAGCCCAGCCGCAGCTGCTTCTTTTACAAATTTATCATTAATTTCTTTTTCCTTAGCCTTGCTAGCCTCATCTTCGGCCCCAGTAGAATACTTAGTCAAGAAAGGCACATTCATTAAAGAACGGCTGCCCTTTTCGGCAGTAGCACGGAAGAAATCACTAGAATCCAGATAATCATAAAGATAGTTAGCCTTTTCAACATTCATCTTGTGAACGCCTTCCACCCCGCCATTTTTCTCAATCCAGTGCAAAACCTTATCCAAAACATAAATGATGTAGCATGGAGGAGTGTTGTACATAGAATCAGCTTCAGCATGAGTTTTGTACATAAGCATAGTTGGAGTTCCAGGACGACAATCTTCCGGCTCAGGAATCAAATCTTCACGAACAATTACCAGAGTAACGCCCGCTGGAGCCAAGTTTTTCTGAGCACCAGCAAAAAGCAGACCAAATTTAGAAACATCCAAATCTTCACTCAAAACACAAGAAGAAATGTCCGCAACCAGAGGGATTTTTCCAGTATCAGGAATATATTCGTAATGAGTTCCCATAATTGTGTTGTTAAAACAGATATAAGCGTAATCATAATCCCCTTCGATTTTTTCAACGCGAGGAATATAAGAATAGCCCTTATCTTTTGAAGAAGCGATAACGTCAACTTTTACACCCAGATGTTCAGCTTCCTTTGCAGCTTTTTTTGCCCAAACCCCAGTTTCAATGTAAGCAGCCTTACCAGTATGAATACCAAGATTTTCAGCAACCATAGCAAACTGAGTCGAACCGCCCCCCTGGAGGAACAAAACCTTGTAATTTTCAGGCACTTTCATCAATTTGCGAACCATAGCTTCTGCATCCTGGATAATTGGCTCAAAAGCCTTAGAACGGTGGCTCATTTCCATAACCGACTGGCCAGTTCCATTATAATCCAGCATTTCTGCAGCACATTCTTTCAAAACATCTTCTGGCAGGCAAGAAGGACCTGCACTAAAATTGTAAACACGTGACATTTACACGCCTCCTTATAAACTCCGCGTTAGCGGCAGCACAGGAGGTGCTGAATAAGCTATTTT
>CAZGDL010000219.1:0-2566 GCA_964525075.1 uncultured Treponema sp. | reverse complement strand
CCGATAATAAAATACACCGTTCTACATCTTTGTTCATTTTTTACTTTTTTTAAGTAATTATCTTGCAATTTAAATCTATTTTTTTTCAAGTTTGGGGGCTAACTATGAAAAAGTCTTTTAAAAAAGTAGGAATTCTGTTTTCTATTTTGTGTTCTGTTTTTTTTATTTCCTGTGAGATTGGTTTGGGTGGGGCGATAGATACTGAACCGCCTGCCGTTACTTTTGATACTCCTGAGCCAGATTCACGGGTTCGTGGGGCTTTTACTGCGTCTGGGGAATGGTCTGATGACGTAGGCCTTGCAAGCATAAAACTTGATTTGAAGAATATTTCGACGTCGGCTTCTTTTGGGCCTTTTGACGCTGTACAAAATAAGGAAGGTGAATTAAAAGGTACCTGGACTTGTACAGTTAATCCTTCTGAGGCTTCTATTCCTGATGGAAGTTATCTTGCCACTATCACTGCTACCGATACTTATGAACATTCGGTTACTGCTACTGCGACTTTTAGTATAGACAATACTGCCCCTGTTATTGTTTTGACTAGCCCTTCTACAAAAGATATTTCTAATCCTACGTCGTATGGTCAGGTTTTTAGCATTGAAGGTAAGGCTGCTGATGATTCTGATGTGGATTCTATAGACGTAATTTTGTATGACGAAAGTGGAAATGAAGTTGGAAGGAAGACGATTTCTAATGTTTCTACCCAGATTGATGCGACTGTTGCAGAATGGGGGGATGATGTTTACAAGGCAATTTATGGGGATAATCAGGAAGCTGGTGATAAAAAATATTACATTGGTGTGACGGCTTATGATGGTGCCCGCCAGGTTCCTGCCCTTGCTGATGATAGGGGAAATTCGACTGACAAATTCTATTTTTCTAATGATTTGGAAAATTTGACTGGGTTCAAAACTACGATTGCATATCATATTTTAAATAAGTCTACGGCTTCTATAGGTGATTATGAGGGATGGGAAGATTTTTTAGGTAGCAACGAAAATAATCGTGCGACTATCTCCTTGAACCCTGTAAATAACCCTTACTTTGATGTTCAAGGCTACGAACCTCTTGGTGACAGCGTGAATTTTAATCAGGAGGGAAGCCCTTATGACTTTATGAACAATAGTAAGGTCACTGTAAATATTTACGTTGGTCGTGATAAAAAGGCTATTAAAACTGAAACTATTGGTGTTTATCTTAAAAAGTGTGATGCAAATGGTAATGTTTACGATGATGTTGAACCTGTAACTTTGCTTGCACCTGGTAATGATACAAATTCCATTACTGCGGTTGGTTCTACTTCTTACAAGTGGACTTCTGATAAACTGGATGTTGCGACTGTGCAGGGGCTGGAAACTGGTTCTTGTTATATTTTTGATGTTGTGGCAACAGATTACAACGGAAATTCTATCCGACCGGATAATAATGGAAATCGTTATGGTATTAAAATTACGACTACGACGGTTGCCCCTGTAATTTCTATTACTAGCATTGGCGGTTCTACATCGCAACTTTCTTCAATTTCTATTGCAAGTGGTGGGGCTTTTGAAGTTGCGGGGCATGTGACTTTTGCGGCTATTACTGCGAGTGGTGAAAATAAAGAAAAATTGCAGGTTTTCTTGAATGCGGCTAGTGATGTAATCACAAATCTGGATACGAGCCTTGATTCTTCTGTCATCAAATTTGATGCAAATGCTGAAAAATCAACTGAATCTATAAAATATTATGATTTTAGCTTTACTGTGCCTAAAAATGTATCTAAGGATTCGACTTTCATAATTAAACTTGTGGCTACAGATGCAAGTGGTTCTTCTTCAAACAAGGAAATAAGCGTTTCTAATGATATGGAAGCTCCTGTTTTTGAAGATACCACAATCAGTCCTTATGTTGATGTTACGACTGGTGGGGTTACGGTTAAAAAAGTAAATGGTATTGTAAATATTCAGCAGCTGGTTAGTGATAATAACGTTGTAAATGATACTTGGTATTCTGTGGATACAAGTGCTACTGATGATGCTAAACGAAATTGGGTGAATATTGGAAAAACAACTTCGATGAGTTTTGCAATTGACACTGTTGCAGAAGCTAAAAAAGTAAACGCAAGTGGTGATTTGTATGTTTATTTGAAGGCTAGCGATAAGGCTGGAAATGAAAATATTTCAAAAGATACTTTGATTTTGCATGTTGACCAGACAACGGATGCTCCAGAAATTGAACTTTCAAATTCTACGGCAGATGATAATACTTTGCTTAATACTGCTTCTAGGACAGGTTTTTCTGATGATGTTTTGGCGACGGCTAAAAAATCTGCTACAAAATTCCGCACTACGTCTGGCAATCAGATTTTGGGTTCTATAAAAGATGATGATGGTATTGCCAGTGTAAAAGTTTACATTTGTTCTGGAACAACTTGGGATGAGTCAAAGAAATTTGAATTACCTCTGGCTACAATTCCTCAAAATAATCCTACAACTTACAATTTAACGGCAACTTTAAAAGCTGCTGATGGCAAGGAACTTTCGGAAGGTTGCTATTTGGTTCAGGTTGTAGTTAAAGATAAATACGC
>CAZGDL010000218.1:0-2582 GCA_964525075.1 uncultured Treponema sp. | reverse complement strand
CCCCGCAGAAGGGGTAGCGGAAGACCGCGTAGCGGGCTGGAGCGAGGGGAAGGCCTTCCCCTCCTAAAATCCCCCTCCTAAAAATTCTACTTTAATAACCATCAAAAATTCATTATACTTTTCGCCATAGCCGTTCAAAATATTTTGAACATTCTAGGAGGCCTTGCAAAAATGGACAAAACAGAAATCTTAAAGCGTGCAAAAGAATATATTGCTGCCGAAAAAGATGAAAGATTCAGCAAAGAAGTTGAAGAACTTATTGCAAAAGAAGATTATACAGAACTCGAAGACAGATTCTACCAGACTTTGGAATTTGGAACTGGCGGTCTTCGTGGGGTAATGGGTGGCGGAACAAACCGCATGAACACTCTGGAAATCAACAAAGCAACCCAGGGACTTGCAAATTACGTAATTAAAGCTTTTCCTGACAAGGCAAAAGATGGCACTTTATCTGCTGTTGTTGCTTATGATAGCCGCAACAATTCTGATGTTTTTGCGGAAGCAACAGCCCTGATTTTTGCTGCAAACGGAATCAAGGCTTATCTTTTTTCTGGCTTGCGCCCTACTCCAGAACTTTCTTATGCAATTTTGCAGTTGAAAGCTCAGACAGGAGTTGTTGTTACAGCATCTCACAATCCTAAAATCTACAATGGATACAAAGCTTACTGGGACAACGGTGCTCAGGTTATTGAACCTCATGACGTTGGAATTATTGAAGAAGTAAACAAGGTTACAGAAGTAAAAACAATGACAAGAGTTGAAGCAATTTCTTCTGGCAAACTTGTTCTGCTCGATAAAGAAATGGATGAAAAATTCTGGTCTATGTGTAAAGCCCAGCTTTTCCGCCCAGATCTCATTAAAGCAAAGGCAAAGGATGTTCGCATTGTTTACACTCCACTCCACGGAACTGGTGCTATGCACGTTGAAAAAGTTCTCGGTGATTTGGGACTCAAAGTTATCACAGTTCCAGAACAGCGTGAACCAAACGGAGATTTCCCTACAGTTGCAAAACCAAATCCTGAAGAAAAACCTGCTTTGAAAATGGCTGTTGAACTTGCCAAAAAAGAAAATGCAGACGGAGTTATGGCAACAGACCCTGACGCAGACCGTTTTGGAACAGCATTCCCAGATAAAGACGGAAATTGGGTTCTTCTTTCTGGAAACCAGATGGGTGCTTTGCTTATGGATTATGTTTTCCGCTCTCGCAAAGAGTTCAACAAAATGCCAGAAAAACCTGCTTGTATCCGTTCTATCGTAACTTCTCCATTTGGGGATTATATTTGTAAAAAATATGGCGTTACAATGCTGGATTGTTTGACAGGCTTTAAGTGGATTGCCGCTATTGAAGATGAATTTGAAAAAGACGGTTCTTATAACTACGTTTTCGGCTTGGAAGAAAGCTACGGCTACAAGGTTGAAAAAGAAGTTATGGATAAAGATGGCGTTTCTGCCGCTGCAATGTGTGCCGAAATGATTCTTTACTGGCGTTCTGAAGGAAAGGGCCTGCTTGAACATCTTGATGATATGTGGAAAGAATACGGATATTTTGAAGATCGAGCTGTATCACAGAACTTTGAAGGTATGACTGGAAAAGAAACAATGAAAAATATGATGACTTCATTGAGAACAAATCCTCCAGCAAGCCTTGGTGGCGAAAAAGTGATTAAAGTTAGAGACCTTTTGAACGACCCAAAACTTCCAAAGAGCAATGTTCTTCAGTTCTATTTGGAAAGCGGAACAATTGTTTCTGCCCGCCCATCTGGAACAGAGCCAAAAATCAAATTCTACATCAACTCAATGGTACCAGCCGGTGACGGAACAGACGCATGGCTTACTGACGCAAAAGTAAAAGCAGCAAAACTTTGTGACGGAATCGAAGCTGATATCAAGAAGATTATTGATGCAGCATCCAAATAAAAAGCTCACTGATTTTAGAAGATTGTACAAGCTTTACGAGGCGGGTACAATCTTCACTGCCTTTGATACGGAAACTACAACAGTAACTCCTACCACTGGCAGAATCATTGAAATTGGTGCCGTCAAATTTTCTAAAGACGGCATCATTCAAACTTGGTCCAATCTTTTTTATCCGGATCAGATACTTTCCCCCTTTATAATCAAACTTACCCACATCACCCAGGAAATGGTCGATTCCGCAGATCCTATTCAAGATCACCTTCCATCTTTTTTGAGTTTTATAAAAGACACTGTTTTACTTGGCCACAACGTCCAATACGACCTTAATTTTTTGAATGCAGAATGTCAGAATTGCGGTTTTCCGCCAACTCATAACAAGGTGATTGATACATTGCAATTTTCCAGGGTAAAATTTCCCCAGCTAGAAAAACACAAACTGGATTTTCTGGCAGATGAATTTAAAATAGACAAAGGCTCCTCTCACAGAGCCCTTGATGATGCAAAAACCTGCATGGAAGTGTTTAAGATTTGTCTAGGGATTTAGAAAAATGCCCACCAGGTAAACAAAGTTCGAGATAACGACCGCTACGGAATACGGCTAGGTGTCTAATTTCACCCATTTTTCAAAAATTTTCACTTTTTTTAAACTTTTTTCCCGTTTCATT
>CAZGDL010000217.1:0-2739 GCA_964525075.1 uncultured Treponema sp. | reverse complement strand
ATTAAAATTTCAAACTGTGTCATTCTTCGGTGCCTCCCAACACTTTCAGATCCCGACAGATTTCTTCGGGGCTTTTGAATTTGCTCAAGATCAAGAGCCCATACAGAGCCATTGCCTGCAAACCTACGTAAGAAAGGTTTTTGACCGCATAAAATGCTTTGTCTGCATTAAGGTCAATTTCCTTGCTGTCCATAAAAGGCGGCTTTCTGCCGTTTTTCCAAATTTGCATTTACTTTTTTTTCCTAGCCCACCTCCAGAATTTTTTGTGCGGTTTGAATGAGCTCATTCCATGACGGAAAGCCTGTAGCTTGGGCTATTAAGCCTTCGATACGTGCGGAGTGGTAACGCCCCGCAATTACATTAGCCACAGTACACTTGTTTACATTTAGCCACTGGGCTATTTTTGCAGAAGATACGCCAGATAGTGCCAGGCGATATTTAACGTATGCACTTTCTGACGCCCCTGGTGTCAGGGCATATTCTTTTACGTTTTTCATTTTTCCTCCTTTTTTTTAGGTTAAGAAAAATCGTTTTTTTTCCGATTTTTCAGTAAAATCAAAGAAAACCTATTTGCTTATCAACGGAAAATTTTTTCCGTTGATAGTGAAACTTGTTTGCTTTGTGATTAATTATTGTCGATATATCGTATTAAGTCAAGATATATCGACAATAATTATAAGAAATTTCGGAGGTTAATATGGAATGGGGTCGAATAATCGACATTATTGAAGACAAATCGGGGAAATCAATATGCAAGGAGTTAAACGTAAGACCTCAATATCTGTCAGACTTAAGATCGGGAAAAAGCAAGAATCCCAATTCTGATTTTGTTTTAAATCTTATCAATGTTTTTAACTTGAATCCCAACTGGCTTCTCACCGGCGAAGGTGAAATGTTCCAGGGCAAAAAAGAAGAAGTTGCGACTGTACCACACAAGGTACCGCTTTTAAGGCAGACAGTTTCTTGCGGTCCTGGACAAGACTGGCTAGACAAAGACGCAATTGACAGCTACATAGAACCCCTAGACCTTATCCCCAAAGAAGCAGGTGCCGAAATCTTTGCTTTCCGGGTAAAAGGAACAAGCATGGTAGGTGCTGGCATAAATGACGGAGACGTCGTACTTTTTGACGCACGAAAAGGTCGGGACGTAAGCGACGATCTGTATGTTTTTGCCCTGGACGGAAGCGTCTACTGCAAACTGTTAAAGTTCGATTCCATTTCCCAAAAAATCCATATCTATTCTCTGCACACCTCCGAGGTCGAAAAGGCAGAACTTTTGCGGAGTCTGGACGCCAACGACGCCGACGCTATGGACACCTTTCATTTGTTTGGTCGGGTAATGGCCTGGATAAGAGAAAACCGGGTTGTCCGTCGCTAATATTTTTCAGCCGTTATAATAAAAAATGACAAAAAAGGCTCACGCCCCGGAAGTTTCCGGGGCTTTTCTTTTTTCCCACTCACGCTAAAAACTTCAAAGTCTCCTGTACATTATCTACAGGAGGAAATCACTTTGAACAAAACAAAAAACAATTCACTTAACAAAGATTTTTATACCCAGCGGAACAACGAACTGAAGCCGGAAGGGGCTTGTAATGTTACCGCAATGATTAACGCCCTAAGTGCAGCAGGCTGGCCGGTGGAAAAACTCGCTACCGAAAAATATTCACAGCCAGAAGATGCACTTATGAATTTTATCCTTACGGATAATGCAATTGCGGTTGCATGGAAACGGCTTGACCCGGCAAGAAACTATCCGCCTAATGAGTGGCATTCTTTGCTTGCAAAAGGTGCAAATCTCTATCTGAAAAAATGCGGGCTTTTGGCTGATGGCGAAGATGCAGTATTTTTTTCAGAAAGCAGGCCTTGGAGCGACATTATCGACGTAATAGATAATGGCGGAGCTGCAATCTGTACAGGAACTTTTACAACTGCCACAAAAAAGGCGATTGGTCACGTGATTGCGATTGTCGGTTACGAAAAGAACGACCAGGGAATTATCACCAATTTTATCGTTGATGATTCTTGGGGCGACTACCGAGACGGTTATAAAACCAAAAATGGCAATGACGTAAAAATGCCGGTGGAAGATTTTCTGTGCCTTATGAGGCCTAGAAATCTTTTTTCAAAAATAATGCACGTTGTCAAAAAGTATGAGAAATAAGGGAGGCTGAAAATGAAAGCAAAGAATATCAGTTTGTGGGCAATTGTAATTGCGATGGTTTGGGTAGGTTTGCTGTTTCTGGCAAAGGCTTTTGTGCCGGTATTTTTTACCGGAAAGACGCTGGGACTTTCGATGACGGAGATTATAGCAAGCGGTGCATTTTTTGTGGTGGCTTGTTCTCCGGTTTACAGATCTATCTGGCTGGATAAAAAATTTGGAATTTCCACAGAAAGCGTAAGCGATGGAGAAGCAAGTTCCAGTGATGACAAGACGGCGACAGACGGCAATGGAGTTATGACAGACGGTTTGGAAGCTTTGGACATTTCGGGCAGTGGCTTTGACGCGTCGGAAGAAATCATAAGTGACAATCTGGAAGCCAGCGACAAGGAAACGACTGGAGATGATTCTGACAAAAAGGTGGACATTTCAAAGATTATTCAGACGGCTATAAATTCAATCCGGAAGTTACAGCAGGTGTTAAAGTGAGAAATGAAAAAAACAAAAAATGAAAGTTCAAAAATCATTTTGGCTGTTTGTTGTGGTGCTTTTTTACTTGCCGTGTTTTTCGGAGGATTTAC
>CAZGDL010000216.1:0-2771 GCA_964525075.1 uncultured Treponema sp. | reverse complement strand
AGCGCGTCAATTCGGCAGGCTGAACGTAAGAGGTATCGGACTGCGCGTTTTTTTTAATGCGGAACTTTTCCGAAAAAGCGCGTCAATTGAATTCTATGATTATTTCCATTATAATTCCCTTTATGAAAAAGATTTTGATTTTTCTAATGATTTGTTTGCTGCCATCTCTTTTTTTTGCTGAAACTTTTAATAAAAAATTGACTGATGAAGAGCGGGAATATTTATCGACCGGTAAGGTTTTAATCAAAAATATCAATTATGAAAAAAACATCAGCCTTGAAAAAGGTCTTTCGCCTCTCGCTGACCAGCTTTTGGATACCATCGACAAGTTAAATCCTAAATATCTGGCAGAAGTTATCCAGGTTCGCCCTTATGATGGCAATGAAAATTTTGATGATCTTCTTCATGATATTTTGTACAACGTTCAGGATTATGCCGGCATTCCTTATTATTCAGAAAGAGCGGAAGCCTGGTATGATTTGTATGAGTGGGCAAAAATTGTTGACGTTCAGGTGGATGATGGAAAAACTACAATGCAGGCTCAAATGATGATGGAACCTTTTGACATTGTTGAAGAAACAATCACCATTGACCAGTCTGATGATATGATTTTGTATGTTGCCCAGAACGAAAATAAATTACGGTATTTGGATAAGTTTGATTGTATCTGGCCCCAGAAAATGAAGATTTGTATTTTGCTTTTTAGGGACGGAGATAATTGGATTTTTTATGGGATTGGCGGAGTAAATGCTCCTAGAATTCCATTTTTTACAGAAAGGATTCAGACGTCCTTTATCAATCGTATAAAGACTTTCTGTTCATTTATTTTTGAAAAGTTTAATTAAAAGGAAACCGTCATGCTGAACTTGTTTCAGGACCGGAATGACGATAATGTTGGACTAATAGTGATGTCGAAATGACATTTTTTGGAGGATAAAATGATTTGGTTAATTGGCTGTAAAGGAATGCTTGGAAGTGAAATTGCTCGCCAACTTACAGAAAATAAAATGCCTTGGATTGGAACAGACCGCGATGTTGATATTACGGATATTGACGCTTTGAACGCTTTTGCTGATTCAATCGAAACAAATTCTTATTTTCCATCTGATATTAGACGCAGCGACAGGAAAATTCAGTGGATTATTAACTGTTCTGCATACACAAATGTTGACAAAGCAGAAGAAGATGTAGAACTTGCTGGAAAACTGAATGCTGATGGCCCTAGAAATATTGCCCGCGTAGCCAGAAGAATCAGTGCAAAATTGATTCATATTTCAACTGACTATGTTTTTGATGGAAAAGGAAGCCAGCCTTACACCGAAGAGATGGAAAAAGCCCCTCTCGGCGTTTACGGAAAAACAAAAGCTGAAGGCGAAGATGCAATTCAAAAAGAAATGAACACTTACTACATCATCAGAACGGCCTGGCTTTATGGTTTTGACGGCAAAAACTTTGTTTACACGATGACAAAAGTTATGAATTCTCACGACACAGTCAAAGTTGTAAACGATCAAAAAGGTTCACCGACTTGTGCCGTAGATTTGGCAGAAACTGTCCTGAAAATAATAGAAAAATCAGAAAAAGCAAAAGGATTTTTTGGCAAAAACAGTGCTCCATCATTTGGAATTTACCAATATACAGATGAAGGCGAAACAAATTGGCACGAATTTGCCAGCGAAATTTACCGTCTGGGAAGAAAATACGGCAGAATCAGCCAGGATTGCCAGGTAAATCCTTGTACTACAGAAGAATACGGAGCAAAAGTTCAGCGACCAGCCTACTCTGTTTTGAGCAAAGAAAAAATCAAAAAAGCCCTGGGAATAAAAATCCCAATGTGGCAGCAGAGTCTGGAAAAATTTATCAAAAATAATCGCTTTGATCCTAAATAATTAGTAACTACTCAGAATCGTCATTCCGTGCTTGACACGGAAGAATATTCTAGAACGGAACAAGATTCTATTTTTTATGAAAAAGATTTTATCACTAACATTTACAAGCATTTTCTTTTTAGGACTTTGGTCACCTGTCTTGCTGACAGCCCAGGAAGCCCTAAAATCTGTTGAAGAAGAATATTATGATTTTTTATCGCTCCAGGGAATTACCAGCCGCCCGACCTTGGGCTACAGAACTTTGAGTGATAGCGAGTGGGATTTTTTGCCTGTAACAAAACTTTTGGAAAACGAGGACGGCTCTTTTACCAAAGTTATAAGTCCAGGCCTTGAAAGCCAGGAAAATGTCTGGAAAAACAACAATTTGGGCACTACCTTCAAATTGTGGGAAGCTTCATCACAATCACAAGGCGGAAATTGGTTTTCCAGAGGCTTTTATCAGGGAATAAAACTGAAAATTTACGGCCCAGAATGGTTTAATTCTTACAACACAGCCTCCCCTTACGGACAAAACGACGGTGCTTTGTGGCAGGGAGTTGGCTATAACACCAGCCTGACAGGGGGAGCGAGACTAGAAGCCTACGGATTGGAATTGACATTCAAGCCCCAGATAACTTTTAGCCAAAACAAGGATTTTGAATTTTTACCCGGAGTTTACGGAAGCCCTTACAGTTATTTTTGGGCTGGCAATATAGACTTGGTTCAGAGGTTTGGCGATAAATCTTACTGGCAATACGACTGGGGAGACAGCGAAATCCGCTACACATTTCATAACTTTACCCTGGGATTTGGAACTCAGTCTCCATGGCTGGGACCAGCCCAACTTAATCCAATGCTTGGAAGCAACAACGCAGGCACCTACCCCAAATTCGACTTTGGTTT
>CAZGDL010000215.1:0-2792 GCA_964525075.1 uncultured Treponema sp. | reverse complement strand
CCTTTATCCACCCCCAACCCAAACAAAGCAAAATCGCCGCGGGCGGGGTCGCCTGGAAAAACTTCGGCAAGGATTTTTGTGAGTTCTACGGCCGTTTTGTGATTTGATCGGGCTGTTGGTGGCAAAAGGCCCAAGGTGACTGCTTCTTCCATTACATGTACGTCCAGGGGAATTAGTAGGTCGGCAGGATTTGCCCAGGTCCAGAGACCTAAGTCTACCGGCGAGTTGCGGCGAACCATCCAGCGGAGGAACATATGGATGCGTTTGTTGGCGGAGGATTTGCCTTTTGGCACGATGGCGGATTTTGGAAAGAGGGATGAAAGGGCGGTAGCTAGGTCTGGGGTCGGGGTGGCTGATGGGAAGCTGGTGGTTACAGGATTGGGGTGAAAAGATGGGGCGGGGGCGTTGCGGGGGTGGCAACCCCCGCTAGAAGGGGTAGCGGAAGACAGACGCACGCTAGCGTCAGCGCGGGCGGCTGGCTGGAGCGAGGGGAAGACTTTCCCCTCCTGAATTTTTTGAACTGCATTGCCTAGGCTTCCGTAAGTTCTGGTGACTTGGGCTAGTTCTGCGAAAAGTTGGTGGAGGTCGTCGTAGGAGTAAAATCGGTAGAACTTTTGGCTGCCGTGGGGAAAGTTTGGGGCGTCGGCTTGGAGATAGGAAACGAGAGAAGGTCGTGGTGCTGGGGAGAGGGATTGGCACTCCGGGGCAAGTGATTGGCCCGCTGTGGCTGTAACCTGGCACTCCGGAGCGGGCGTTTTTGCCACCGGGGCGGGTCCTTGGCTCACCGGGGCGGAACATTTGCACACCGGGGCGGAAGTTTTCCCCTCCGGCCGGTCGCCTTGGAACTGGGTAGCCCACTCCCCCGCCCGCTCCAAAATCTCCTGGATTTTCGGAATAAACTGTTTGCGGTTGCCAAAAGCCAGCATGGCAGCAATAAAGGCGGCACACTCAACATTGGCGACTCCGTCCCTATCCGCGTCGTACCAGTGCAAAAACTGGCAAGGGTCTGCGTCGGGAAAAGTTGCATTTTCGTATTTGTCGGCCAGGAAAATCAGGCGGTCTTTTAATTGGGAAGTCATGGTTTGATAATATTTCAAAATGGCAGGGAACGTCCACTGCAAAAAAAATCCCGGTAGTCAGCGTTCGTCATCACTCCACCTGACATCAACTCCACCTGCCGCCGCAAAAAAAAACGCCCCCGACCAGGAGCGTTTTTTACCAGTTTTCAACTATTTTGTTTCTACGCAAAAAGCTCTGTTGTTTTGAGCCATTCTGCAACGGCGGTCGCTTCTTTGTCCAAAACCCGGTCATCTTCCACAAAAGCTGACATCTTGCGAACCTGGTCGTGAACTTTCTTTGTAAACGGAGCAAAATCATCATAACCTGCCAAATCCACAGCCTGCATTGCGGCCAAAAGATGGGTTCCGTACTGGAGGAAAAGGAGGTCAATTTGCTCTGAAAGTTTGCGGGCAGAAATTGTTCCCATTGAAACTTTATCCTGGTTCAGAGCTTCTGTTGGCTGAGAAGTCAGGGAAATTGGGAAACAGTAACTCATAATTTCGCCACGAATTGCGGAAATTGTGATTTGAGCAGCCTTGAAGCCCAGGCGGAGACCGGCACGAGGATGGTCGTCCGGGGTAAACGGAATCAGATTTTCTGTAAGTCCGTTGAATTTTCCGTCGATGATAACTTCTGCCTGCTTATCAGACAAATCCGAAATGTTGGCCAGGGCTGTACGCAAATAATCACAAGCGGCACAAATGTGTCCACCGTAGAAATTACCTGTGTTGTAAAGGCGTTCTGTTTCGATGTCTACAAGAGGATTATCGTTGGCAGAATTCAATTCCTCGGTGATGAGGTCGCCTGCAAAACGTAAAGTGTCGCGGTAAACGCCGGTAATCTGAGGAGCACAGCGGATTGAATAGCGGTCCTGGATTTTGTTTGTCTGGGCAACGAATTTTTTGCCTTCAAGTTTTTCTATCTGAGAATTGAGGAAGTCTTCGTAACGCCAAACACGTTTTGAATCTTTGATGATATTGTAAACGTAGGCAGCCGAATCAATCTGGCCTTTGTGATTTTTAATCTGGCTAACTTTTGCCACAAAAGGAGTATCTTTTCCGCGGGTAATTTCTGATGTAACTGCGGTGAGGAAATCAGAAATATTTGCAAGGCGTTCTGCCTTTTTCCAGGCAAGGGCAGCAACGGCTGTCATAACAGAAGTTCCATTCATCAGGGCAAGGCCTTCTTTTGCTTCGATTGGAAGAGGTTTAATTCCTTCCGCCTGGAAGGCTTCCATTGTCGGAACAATTTTTCCCTTGTAATAAACTTCGCGTTCCCCCTGAATTGCGGCTGCAAGGTAGGAAAGTGGAGTCAAATCACCAGAAGCACCAACAGACCCCAACTGCGGAATTACCGGGATAATGTCTTTGTTCAACATCGTAACCATCATCTTTGCAAGTTCCGGGCGGATTGCAGAATGGCCACCTTTTACGTTACCGTTCAAGCGGGCAAGAACTACGGCACGGCCAGTATCATGGTCAAATTTTGGACCAAGCCCAATTCCGTGGTAAATGCAAATATCACGCTGGAGTTCGCCAGCTTTATCAACAGAAATCTGATTATGACAAGAATCACCAAAATCAGTTGTTACACCGTAAGTTGGAACGCCAGTAGCAATGTAATCTTCCAAAAACTTGCGGGATTTTTCCAAAGTTTCCCAAAAATCTTTGTCACTTGGAAGTTGCACTTCCTCTTTTTTGTAAACGACGTCACAAACATCCTCAATCGAAAGG
>CAZGDL010000214.1:0-2796 GCA_964525075.1 uncultured Treponema sp. | reverse complement strand
TTTAGCACACCTCAGAATTCTTAGCCATCTTCGTTGTGATTTCTTTGCCATCAGCTAGGGCTTTTTTGCCGGCAATCAGGAATGTGCCGTCTTTTACTTCGTAGCTGAGTTTTGCAAATTTGTCGATGTCGATTTTTGCTGGTTTTGTGCCGGCATAATCTGAACCTTCAATTTTAATCACAGTTCCAGGGGCTGCCCAAGGTGCGGTCAAAAGTTCAACTTTTTCGTTGCCATTTTCGTCTTTGTAGTCGGCTGCAAGCAACATTCCGCGGCTTTCTACCCCCTTCATCTTGCGTGGAGCTAAGTTAGCCACGATGATAATGTGTTGGCCCAACAGTTCTTCTGCCTTGAGATATGGACGAAGACCTGACTGAATAATTCGTTCAGTTCCCGAACCGTCGTCCAAAGTTTCAACGTAAAGTTTGTCGCCTTCTGGGTTTGTGTCAACTTTTGTGATTTTTGCTACCAAAAGTTCAACGTGTTCATCAAAATATTTTACAGGATTTGTTTCTGCTTCCGATTTTTGATTTGTCCCCTTGCCATTTTCGCCCGCCTGGGAAGGTGAATTTGCCTGGGAAGGTGAATTTGCCTTTTTTCCAGCGTCCTTTTTCTTCTGAGCTTCTGTTTTTGTGTCGGCAGTTGCCATCAGAGTTTCCAAATCCAATTCACCGGCAACACAAGGAGTTGTAATTCCCCAGTTTTCCAATACCTGAGGATGAATTTCACCAAAAACGCCGGCAGAAACGCCGTTTACCATCAATTCAGCCTGACGACCAGGAATAAAGCGAGGGTCGTTTGCTTCTACAACCTTGTATTCGTGATCCAGGAAGTAAACCAAAGAAGAAACTTCCGAAGCCAAAGTGTTGAAGTTTGCGTCGGCAGCAGCCGTCATAAATCCTAAATGCTGACGAGTGATAGTTCCAGTATTTTCATCATCTTTCAAATAAGCAACTTTTCCAATTTCAAAAATCTTGTGAGGATACATTGCATTTGCAGAGCCACTTTCGGCACGGCAGAGAGAAGAAAGAATTTCAGGGCGGATAAACTGATAGTTTTCGCTCATAGGGTTGGCAATTTCGATTACTTTTGAACCGTCAATCAACATATTGTCGATGTAATCTTTTTTAGAACCAACGTAATTGAAAATCATTTCCTGGTAGCCAAGCCCAACCATCAAAGTTTTTGCCTTGCGACTGTATTCTGTGATTGGGAGCAGACGACCAATTGTAAAATCTTTTGGAGTGTGTGGTTCAAATGCCGAAACATTGCAACCAATCATCACATCTTCAATAATATCAACTTCGTGGAGGAAGTCGTTGCGGTAAGGAGCCGGAGAAAGTGTAATTTCTTCCCCTTTAACTTCAATTGTGTTTCCCATGCGGATTAAAGCATCTTCAACAGTCTTCATATCAAAATTTGAACCCAAAAGTTTGTTGATTGCTTTAAGTGTAGTTTTTGTTTTTGGCTGGAAATAGAATGGAGCCAAAATATCTTTTCCAAGACCTGTATCATAAGGATGTTTTACCAAAATAGGTTTGATTGTGTATCCCTGATCAGCAAAATCACAAGCAACAATATTTGCAGAAAGCAAAAGATTTTCGATATTGTCACCAGTAAGTTCAACCATCAGATCTTTATCACCAACTTGAACAGCCCCCAAACTAGCCGAATTGATAACCGGAGCCATAGAAAGAACTTCGTCATTATCATCAGTAAGAAGTGGGAATTTTTTCATATCCTGGATAATCCAGCCAAAATCTTTTCCTTTTGGATGGTCTGTAAGAATCTGACGGCAAGTCATTGGAGACTCGCACTGAAGTGGCACAAAAGAAGTTTTATCTGGATCAACAGCCTTGTAATGAGCTGGGAATTTTACCAAATCAGAACGGTAAACACCCATAGAAATTGTCTTACGCTTGCGGCCAAAGTTCCAGCAAAGTTTTTCCTGAGTCTGAATAATATCCTTGAGCATAGCGTCGTCAATCGCTTTTCCTGCAATCACAAATGCAACCATGTAAGGGCGAATATTTTTAAGTTCAGGGTCAACCGTAATTACTCGGCCCTCATAATCATTATTGCCAAAATTGGACATGAGCTTCATGTAATCAACAGTTTTGCCACCTTCGTGCAATCTAATCTGGCGGGCAACCCCGTTTGTAGACCAAAGATCCGGACGGTTTGTATCGTTCAATTCAATTTTTACAACGCGTTCATTTTCCGGCAAGCTTGTGTCAGGTTTTTCGTCAAGTTCGGCTTTTGCACAAGGAAGAACATCTTCCAAAGCATCATAAGTGTATTTTTTTCCGATAGCATCAAAAAAGAGTTTTTCGTTACATTCAATTTTTGGCATTTTTTACCTCTGTTTTTCCATTTTCGCGAAATTGTTCGTAGATTCGTAAATGCGACTTTTTGCTAGCCGCGTGAATGAATAATTATAGTTTTTTATGGGGATAATTTCAACGAGTGGGAAATTTTGGGAGTTTTTTGGGGAATTTTTTGGGCGTTCCCCTTCGCTCCGTTCGGGCTTCGCCCTCACTTCGCTTCGGGTCGGGCCCTCCGCAGTTTGCTAACGCTCTAAGTCCTCGGCGTGCAGATAGCACGCCTCCGGTCTTCTGCTTCGGCAGTTGAAACTGCCTTCGCAGCTGCTCCACGCCCTAACGCAGAACACCCAATTTTTCCCTTATCTTTGTTTTTTTACCAAAATACTTCCTGCCAAAAATGCCGTAAACGGTGCTGTGGCAGCCAGTCCAAAACTTCCTGCCACTGTGTTAATGATTTCGGCGGCGACTTGGTTGT
>CAZGDL010000213.1:0-2812 GCA_964525075.1 uncultured Treponema sp. | reverse complement strand
GTGCGAATAGCCCGGTGCCCTTTGCGACAGCAAAGGGCAGTCGCCCAAAAAATCGAAAAAAATCAGAAAAAAAAAGTGTGTGTACAAATAACGTACATCGTGTTATATTAAATTTACCCTTGAAAATGGAGGACAAGATATGGCGGTTGCATTAAAAGATATAAGAATTGACATAAGGACAAGTTCTAACCAAAAATCATTGCTGGAAAGGGCGGCGGAATTAAAGGGGATTTCGCTTTCTTCGTATATTCTTACGACTTCGTTAAAGCAGGCTCAAATGGATTTGACGGAAAATGAAAATCTTGTACTTTCTGCACGGGACAGGAATTTTGTTATGCAATTGCTGGAGAATCCGCCGGAACCGAATGAAGCTTTAAAAGGATTGTTTAAATGAGCGGAAATTTAAAATTAGTTTCCTGCAAAGAAATAGGTCCAAAATCTGCCTTGAAAAATTTTGACTGCCAGGTTGAAGTTTTGAATGAATTTTTGGCGAGGTATTCGGTAAAAAATGATCAGCTTGGAATTGGAAAAACTTTTTTTGCCTTGACCGAAAATAATCAGGTGGCGGGGTATTTTACTCTGGCAACTGCCCGGGTCGCATTTCAAGAAATTCCTGATGAGGATAAAGTTAAACTGCCAAAATATCCAATTTCGGCTTTGCGAATTGCCAGGCTGGCGGTGGACAAAACTTTTCAGGGCCAAGGGATTGGGAAGTGGCTTTTGAAGCAGGCTTTTATAAAGGCGGTTCAAGTGGCCGATGTAACTGGTTTGTATTTTATAATCGTTGATGCAAAAGAAAGTTCAAAAACTTTTTATGAGCATTACGGTTTTCATAAATTTTTGGATAAAGACCTGTCTTATTTTATTCTGGTGGATACAGTAAGAAGATCAATGACTTCTTCCATTTCATATTAAATTCCATTTCGCACTAAATTTTCCGTGATAAGGGCTTTCCTCTGTGGTAAATTAAAATCGTAAAGGTTCACACAGCAAAAAGGAATCAAAAATATTTTAATGGAATATTGGATATAAGAACCTTGTTATTTTTTTGAGGAAAATGCCTGTCATGCTGAATTTATTTCGGCATCCCTTGTTCAGGAGATTCCGGGTCAAGCCCGGAATGACGTGGACGTTTTTGAGGGGGGATTTATGAAAGAAGTTTCTGGAAAATACAATACAGCAAAAGTTTTTACTGATGTAATTGACGAAAAATCTTTGCAGCAGGTAAAAGTTTTGTGTGACCAGGAATTTACCGCTGGCAGCAAAATCCGCCTGATGTCTGATGTTCACGCTGGGGCTGGTTGTACAATCGGCACGACTATGACAATTAAGGACAAGATTGTTCCCAACCTGGTTGGCGTGGATATTGGCTGTGGAATGGAATCTTTGTGCATAAAAGCCGATTCCGAGATACGGAAAAAATGATTCTTCGCAAAGGGGCGGTCAGTGCTCAGAAAGGGGAAAAACTTTTAATTCCAATTAATATGAGGGACGGTTCGCTCATCTGTAAGCTTCACTCCAGCCTCCTCGCTACGCCTTCGGCGCCTTTCACAGCGCTAACGCAGAAATCTTCCTTAATTTTTCAAAAAAATTATTTCGGGTTCGAGATCAAAATTAAATTTTTCTTTGACTTTGCTTTTTGCAACTTCTACCAGGGCTTCCACGTCCTGGGCTTTTGCGTGATCTACGTTGATTATAAAATTTCCATGGAAAGGGGCAATCTGAGCCCCTCCAATTTGCAAGCCTTTTAAACCACATTCATCAATCAGTTTGCCAGATGGCTTTCCAAAATCGTGGTTGTTTTTAAAAACTGAGCCAGCACTTGGAAATTTGAAATGGCCTTTATCAAGTCTCTGGGCTATAAATTTTTTGCAGTCACTTTCAATTTTTTCATGGTCGGCCGGAGATTTTTTTGTTAGGACAAAAGTTGCAGAAAGTATGATTTTTTGTTCCTGTTCTGGGTTTGGGGCAGATTCTGGTGATGGAGTTTGAAATGGCGATTTTTTGTAGGCCCACTGGGAAGCATCAAAATTTTCGGTAAAATTTTTTGTTTTGCCACCTTTTTGCAGGGTAAAAAACGAAGTTTGATAGAGAATATCGCTAATCGATTTTTCAAAACAGCGGGCGTTCATGTAAACTGCTCCGCCGACCGTGCCGGGGAGTCCTGCGAATTCTTCAGCTCCGGAAAGATTGTGCTTTGTACAGAATGAAACAAAAGCGGACATTGGTGTGCCGGCCTGGCAGGTGACAAGGGCGAGATTGTTTTTCTGGGGTGGGCAATCCACTGGGGAGGGAGAATCACCTTGTGCCAGGGAATTTCCTTGAGCTAAAAAATCACCTGGGGCGGGCTGGATTTCATCATCAGTCATAAGAATATTGTTTAATTTTTCGGTCGAAATGATTATGCCCTGGTATGGCTGGTCTGGAAAAACGATATTTGAACCGCCTCCCAAAATAAAAAACTTTTCGTCAGCTGCTTTTGAAGCCGCCACAACAGATTGGAATTGTTCTGGGCTTTCCGGGCTAATAAAAAGGTCAGTCGTACTTCCAATTTTGAAAGTGGATTTTTGAGCCAAAGGAAAATCTTTTTTGTAAGGGATTTTTGCAATGTCAAAACTGTGCAATAAAAATTCGTCAATCATAAGGTGATTATATAGAAGAATTGGAAAATTTTATAGGGTGGAGGAGTTTTCCCGCATTAGGCAATGGAGGGGCGCCGAAGGCGGTCACCGCAACAGGGCAGCACAGAATGGGCTGGCCTGTGAGGAGACTGAGCGTTAGCGAACCCCGGAACTGCCGACCCGAGCGAAGC
>CAZGDL010000212.1:0-2820 GCA_964525075.1 uncultured Treponema sp. | reverse complement strand
CTTTTTCCCCGCCCGCCAAGGGCAAAGTCAATTTTACCGAAGCCAGCAAAAGTTTTTTTACCTTGAATTCTTTTTTCAAAATCTTATTAATTTTAAAATTTCCGTGCTGGTCGTCCCCTGCAATCGGGCAGCCCTGCTTTGCCAGGTGAATTCTAATTTGGTGCATACGGCCAGTGTCCAAAAGCAGGCGGATTTGGGACATTTTAATGGTTTGGGCATCTTGACTGGCCGCCATCTCCCATTCCCTTTCAACACTATAATAGGTAATGGCAGATTTTTCACTTCCGTGCTGAATTACAGATTCTTTTATAGTGCCTTTTTTGGGATTTATGCTGCCACAACAAACAGCAAGGTATTCTTTGTGGGCAGCCTTACTTCCAATCAGTTTTGTCCATTTATTTGCAGCAGCAGAAGATTTAGCGACAATCATAAGACCAGCGGTATCTTTATCCAAACGGTGAACCAGGTAAATTTTTTGACCAACTTGGTTAGGAAAATCTGTATCCAAAGAATGAGAAACGCCCTGACCGCCTTGAACGGCAAGGCCAGAAGGTTTATTTATCACAAAAATCTCATCATCTTCATATAAAATAGGCAGGCAATTCATCCGAAACATAATAAACGAGGTATTTTAAAATGACAAGACGCCCACTTTTGCAAATTTTATGCACAATTTTTCTTGCACTTACATTTTTTCAGCCAGCCAGTGCCGAAGTCATCACAGATAATGATTACAAATTTTCCCTGGATATTCCCGAAGGCTACAAAGTTGAAGATTACACAGAAGACGGAATGTCTTACATTTTCACCCATCCAAATATCCCAGTTACCCTCGTTCTAAAAATTTACCAGGAAAATGAGCCTTCCACCGCCCCAAAAGTTTTGCAAAAAGCATTAACAAAATTATCAGCAAAATCTGAAATTGATAAGGTGGAATGGTCGGAAAGTATTTCTGCAGTCAGTTCTTTTAATATGCTTTTGGACAAAGCCTACACCGGCTGGGCAGTTTGTTCGCCTTTACAAATCCAAAATTCTTTTTTAGCACTTTTATGTTATTCTCCGACAGAAAAATTCGACATTTGCCAACAATTTATCATGTCAACAATAAATTCTCTTTGTATAAATGATGATTTTTATAATTATCCCGGCATTATCACAACATACGCATTTCCTTCAGAAGGGGTAAAAAACATAAACGTCACAATTGCAGGCAAAAAAATAAGTTCCCAGATTGATAATGTAGACCAGGAAGCGGCAAATTTTGTGGTTGACCTGGAATATGCAGTTTTGACCTTGTACACAAATCACAAATTATGGAAAGAAGCCTGGCAACGCTATTACAAAATGATTTATAGGGATTCTTATTCCAGAATTTTAAAATTCAGTGGACAAGCCTTTAATACCCTTTACCCTCTTGCCGAAAAAGCAAATCCGCAAAATCCTGACATTACATATGCCCAGTATTTATTGTCCTGGGTTCAGACATTTGAATATCAGCGGGCAGAAAATAAAAACTATTCGGATTTTACCTCGATTCCAGCAGTTTTATGCGGTCAAGGAAATGACTGCGACAGCCGAAGTATGCTGGTTAGCATTATGCTGAATGCAATTGGAATTGATACGATTATTTTGTTTTCACCGGAATATTCACACGCCATGGTTGCGGCAAACATAACCGCCCCTGGCCAAACTTACACCCTTGAAAGCAACCAAAAAGAATATATTTTCGGCGAAACTACGGCAAAAGTAACCTGGGGGATGATTGCTCAAAGTCAAACAGACAGGAGCAAGTGGATTCCGGTAAAGTTTTGTAAGGATTAGAATAAAAAATGCTATTTGACGCAGAAGAATAAGTGTAGTATATTAAAAGAGGAAGTGCCCGAACTCGGGTTATCTCCACATTTTGGTAAAGTAGCCGCCACGTGGTTCTAACAAGGGCGGCTATATTTTTTAACTCTTTTTCTTTTTACGGAAAGAGAGATATGCAATAATTGTACCTACTATAGTTGCAACGCAAGTTATAATTGCGACAACTAGCATAATAAGTTCAATAACCATGCACAGCCTCCCATTATCAAATTCCGGATTTACCGGTTGAGTTTGGGAGATAACCGCCTGTTCAAGCACTTCCAATATCATACTATCACAGATTTTGTTTACTGTACAGTTTAAAGTCTGTAAAGTTGCCGCAATAATTTTTTTTAGGCTTTCGCAAGAATGCTATAAACGTCCTGCTCAGAAGGGGCAGACGCAATTGCATCTCTGATAGATTTATCCTTGAACTTTGCACTAAAGTGCGAAATTGTCTTCAAATAGTATGAATGCTGATTGTAAGCTGCTGCAATCATAAGCAAAAGGTTTACAGGTTCATCATCAATTGTCTGGTAGTCCAAAATTGGCTTTTTGCAAACGCCGACAGCCATTACCAAGTCTGTAACAGACGAAAGTCTTACATGTGGAATTGCGATTCCCTTACCGATTGCTGTAGACATCAATTCTTCGCGTTTTAAAATTTCCTGGGTCAATTCTGTTGCGTTTTTTACCTGAGGGGCAGAAGAAAGAACATCAGCTAATTCAACCAAAGCGTCGTGTTTTGAAGTATGATTGATAAAAACAACCCTTTCTGGGGAAAGAATATTCCTAAGCTGAACCTGCACTTCGGCTGTTTTATTTGAACTTGATGAAAGTCTCGCATTTACCCAATTTTCAACTTCAGATTTTTTGAAACGCCAAACTGTTCCAATTTTTCCGGCAGGAATTTCACCTTTTTGTGCCCAATCGTAAACAGTTCTATCCGAAACTCGCAAATATTTAGCTACT
>CAZGDL010000211.1:0-2866 GCA_964525075.1 uncultured Treponema sp. | reverse complement strand
CGACAGTTGGAAGAGAATTTCAAACGAGATTAGAACCGGGGCCTGGGAAGATTAGTCTGGGGATTTCGTTGGTAGCATATTTTTTTTACACATATGAACACAAAAACTTTAACAGAAATTGATTATTTTCGCATTCGGGATAGAGTTGCTAGTTACTGCATTTCTGAGGAGGGAAAAAACTCTCTGATGGGGCGTGAGCCTTTCAAAAATGCGGATGAAATAGAAAATCTTAAAAATATGAGCCGGGAGTGGGGGGCTTATTTTGCCCAAACCAGGGCTTGTCCTTTTTCTGGCTGGGAACCTGTAAAACCGCTTTTACCAATTATAAAAACGAATGGGGCGGCTTTAACTTTGGACCAGGTAAAGGCTCTGGGGCAGTTTGTAACTTCTGCTAATCGGGTTCGACAGGGAATTAAAAATCATGAAGTTGACCTGGAACTTAAAATTTTGCCTGGCCAGGTTGAAAAATTGCCGGATTTATCTGATACAGAAAAAAAGATTTTCAGGATAATCACTGCGGATGGTGAAATGCGGGATTTGCCTGAAATCTCGAATATCCGAAAGCAGATTGCCAGTTTAAATTCCAAAATCAAAACGATAATGCAGGGCTTTACTTCCGACCAGAGATTTGCCGGGGTTCTGGAATCTAATCTCCCAGTTCTCAGAAACGGCCGCCAAGTTCTGGCGGTAAAGGCAAGTCTGCAAAACCGCATTCCCGGAATTATCCACGAGGTGAGCCAGACTGCCCAAACGGTTTATGTTGAACCGGAAGAAGCGGTTTTGTGCAGTAACGAACTCATTCAAAAAGAGTTTGAACTTAAGGCTGCCATCAAAAAAGTTCTTACAGATTTGACTGCCAGTCTCCAGCCTTCTATTCCTTTACTGAGGGACGCTCTGCCGATTATGTGTCTTTTTGATACGACCCAGGCGGCCGAAAAATGGGGGGAAGAAAATAACTGTACTTATGCTTTGATGGCGGACGGACTTCTGCCTCCGCTTTTGTTACAGGCTCGTCATCCTTTGCTTGGTGATAAAGCCGTTCCAATTGATATTCGCTTTATGGAAGGTAAGAGGATTTTGATTATCACAGGGCCAAATACCGGCGGAAAAACTGTCAGCCTTAAAACTTTTGCCCTGCTTGCAATGTTAAATCAGTCGGGTTTTCCAATTCCTGCCGGCGAAGGAACTAGACTTCCTATTTTTTCAAATATTTTTGCTGATATAGGGGATGATCAGTCTTTGGATCAGAGTCTTTCGACTTTTTCTGGTCATATGAAAAATATTGCCCAGGCGGTCAATGCTGCCACTTCTGATACTTTGATTTTGCTTGATGAACTTGGATCGGGAACGGATCCTCAGGAGGGAACAGCAATTGCGATGGCGGTTTTGGACGAACTGATTAAAAAGCAGGCTTTTGTCCTTGTCACAACTCATCAGGGGATTTTAAAAAATTATGGTTACACAAATCCTGCCTGTATAAATGCTTCTGTGGAATTTAATCAAAACACTTTGTCGCCATCTTATCATCTGATGATGGGGGTGCCGGGCGAAAGTCATGCCCTGGATATTGCTCAAAAAAGTGGTCTGCCAAAGGTGATTTGCGATTCTGCCCGAAATTATATTGCCAGTGAACAGGCTGATGTTTCGGCCTTAATCCGTGGTTTAAATCGCAAGCATATAGAATTAAACAAAATTCAAAAAGAGGCTGAAAGAAAGGCTTCCGAGGCGGAAGAAAAACTTTTGCGGCTCAAGCAAAAAGAGCTTGACCTCAAACGCAAAGAAAATGATTTGAAAAAAGGCAAAACCCAGGAAATGAATGATTTTCTGGTTCACAGTCGACGCCAACTTGAAAATCTTGTCCGTACCTTGAAAGAGGGCGAAATCACTAGGGAAAAAACTCTGGCAGTAAAGCAGTTTATAAATGATTTGACAAAAGACACAGACCGCCTAGAAGCAAAAGTCGAAGCAGAAGAAGAAAAACTTGGTCGGGAAGAAGAAGCCTTTGCAAAAGAACTTGCTAAGCAAAAACATCCTACAAGTAACAAAAAAACAAAAAAGAAAATGAGCAACGCCGAGGCTCTAAAATATGCTTCGTCGGTCATAACTGATGAAAGCCTGGCTGGCGGAAGTTTGCTGGGGCAGGGAAATCCTAGTGGCCGGGGGGCTGGCACTTACACAGGGCGTTCCCAGGCGTCCGGTTCTGCAAATCCTACCCCAATCACTAGTTTTCAACCTGGGGCTTACGTTCTGGCTGGAAACAACCGCAACGAAGGCCTTTTGATTGAAAAAGTTCGTAAAGGGCTTTGGCAGGTGCAGTTTGGTTCTGTCAAAATGACTATGAAAGAAAAAGATTTAAAATTGTCTGGTCGCCAGGCAGAGCCTTTGAAGGCGGATCTTTCTCTCGATATTTCATCACCAAGCCTTGTAAATGGAAGTTATATAATTGAAAAAGATGTAGAAAGGCCGGCTTTTGAATTGAGGCTTTTGGGAATGCACACGGAAGAAGCGGTTAGGGCTTTGGAACATCAGATTGATTTGTGTATTTTGAATAATTTTCAGCATTTTAGTGTGATTCACGGAAAAGGAGAGGGACTTTTGCAGCAGGCAGTTCGTGACTACCTGTCGCATAGTCCTCTTGTTGCAGACTTTGAGTACGCCCCGGCAGAAGATGGCGGGGCAGGAAAAACCTATGTTACTCTAAAGTCGTAAAATTAATGTACAGAAGTAGATTTGAAACGCTTTTGCATTTCAAATCTGCAATAAAGCACAGCTATGAAACGCTACGCACCTGCTTGCGTTTCTTATTGCACATCAAAAAATCCTTTGGCTTTTAATAATTCTGCATTCAAAATGCCACCCATTGCCG
>CAZGDL010000210.1:0-2935 GCA_964525075.1 uncultured Treponema sp. | reverse complement strand
AAGGTAGCGTGAATGTAAAATTTGACGCAAGCCCTGTAATTGAAGGTAGCCAACCTGTTAGAATTCTTGGTAAAATAAACTTGGAAGACGGCAAGGTTATTTTAAAAGGCAGAGCCGTTTATCAAAGTGTTTATAAGTAAAAAAACAAAAATTAGGTGGGGACTTAAAAATCTTTATTTTTGTGATATTTTGATGATTTTGGGAAATTTCCCTAAAAAAAATCATAAATTTTGAAAAAAATTTAATTTTTTTTCTGAAATTTTGGTAAAAATCGCAAATTTTGAGCCATATTATATATGGGAGGAAGGTGGCTTATATGTCTAGTTCTAATGCTCCGATGGATACTTCGGAAAAAATGAAAGCCCTTGAAGCTGCTCGTCTGCAGATTGAAAAGCAGTTCGGTCAAGGTGCAATTATGAAACTTGGGGACAAGGCTGACGCAGCTGGAATCGAAGTGATTCCTTCTGGTTCAATCTTGTTGGATGAGGCTCTTGGAATCGGCGGTTATCCGCGTGGTCGTGTAATTGAAATGTACGGTCCGGAATCTTCTGGAAAAACGACGTTGGCACTACACGCAATTGCGGAGGCTCAAAAGTTGGGCGGAGTTGCAGCTTTCGTAGATGCAGAACACGCTTTGGATCCTGTTTATGCTAAAAATCTTGGCGTAAATATCGATGAACTTTGGGTGTCGCAGCCAGATACCGGAGAGCAGGCTCTTGAAATTACTGAGAATTTGGTAAGAAGTGGTGCAGTGGATATTGTCGTTGTTGACTCTGTTGCAGCTTTGACTCCTGAAAAGGAAATCGAAGGTGAAATGGGAGACGCAGTGATGGGTATGCAGGCTCGATTGATGAGTCAGGCTTTGAGAAAACTTACTGCTGTTATCGGAAAATCAAATTGTATTGTAATTTTCATTAACCAGATTCGTATGAAAATTGGTGTGATGTTTGGAAACCCTGAAACTACAACTGGTGGACAGGCCTTGAAATTTTATTCGTCTGTTCGGCTTGAAATTCGTAGAATCGAAACAATTGACGGAAAAGGCGACGAAGATGCGATTGGAAACCGAGTAAGAGTAAAAATTGTAAAGAATAAGGTTGCGCCTCCATTCAGGAAGTGTGAACTTGATATTTACTTTGGAAAAGGAATTTCTTCTTCAGCTAGTTTGTTGGATTCGGCTGTAAAACATGGAATTATTGACAAACGCGGTGCCTGGTATACTATGGGCGAAGAAAAAATTGGTCAGGGTAAGGAAAATGCAGTTAACTACATTGAATCAAATCCTGAACTTGCCGCTAACATTGAACAAAAAATCCGTGCAGAAGTTTTTCCTGGACAGGTTTTAAAAGACAAAGAGGGTAATCCTGTAAAAGAAAAAAAATCGTCTAAGAAAACGGAAAAAACAGCAGAAGCAACTGGGGAAGCATCAGATGGCCCTGCAGTTCAAGACGGACTTTTTTAGTCTTTATGAAACGAGTATTACTTGGATTAGGTTCGAACAAGGCGTATGAAGGCCATTCTTCATTAGAGCTCCTTTCTCTTGCGAGAAAGGAGCTCGCTTTGCTTATGACGGACTGTCATTTTTCGTCAGTTTACAGAACAAAAGCCATGTACGTAGAAAATCAAGCAGATTTTTACAATATGGTAGCCTTAGGCTACCTGGCGGAAGACTGTAATCCCTTTGACTTTTTACACAAAATTAATGAAATAGAAGCAAAATATGGGCGAGAGCGGGAAAACGAAATCCGCTTTGGGCCTCGATCCCTCGACATTGACATTGAACTTTTTGGTGACGAAATTGTAAACTCCCCAATTTTACAAATCCCCCATCCTCGAATGGAGGAACGTGCCTTTGTTTTAGTTCCCGCTCTTGAGATTTTGACAAATCCTGCCGATGATTTACTAAGGAAAAAATACGGACAATGCCTTGAAAAACTTCAAAATGAAGGCAAGGCTTGTGGAATTGAAAAAGTTCCGGATTTTTCAGTTTTTTCAGAGGCGGTAGAAAATGGAGCAGGTAAAAAACTCGGACTCAACTCAAACTGTTGTAAAGCATAAATATAGGGCAGGGGAATTTGAAGGTCCTCTTGATTTACTTTGGACTTTAATTCGGGAAAGTAAGGTAAATATTTATGATATTCCAATTGCCCAAATCACAGAGCAGTATCTTGAATATCTGGATTATGCTGTTCAAACGGATTTAGGCGACCTTTCTGAGTTCTATAGCTGGGCTGCAAAACTTATTTACATAAAAAGCCGTATGCTTTTGCCTGTTGAAGTTGCCTATGATGATGAAGATGAAGAAGATCCAAGACAGGAACTTGTAGACAAACTGATTGAATATCAGAAATTTAAAAAACTTTCTTCGTTAATGGAAGACCAGGAAGATGATTCTGAATGGAATTTTGAACGCAAGAAAATTCAGAGAGTTCTTCCTTTTGATGAATCTGACCAGCAGTGGGAAGAAGTTGACACTTGGGAACTTTTGCAAAAAATGCAGGAAGTTTTCAAATCAATCATGCATCAATATTCAAACGAAAAAATTTTGAATATGTATGAGGAGATTTCTGTTAACGAAAAAATCACTTTGATGAATGAACTTTTGGAAGATAAAAAAGAATGTCTTTTTACAGATTTATTGACCCGCCCTGGAAACGAAATGGACGTAATCTGTGCTTTTATGGCAATTTTGGAAGCTGTAAAATTTAAGATGATAACTATCTTCCAAAACAAGCTTTTTGGTGATATAAAAATATGCGCCAGAGAAGAAAATCTTGGTTATGTTCCGTCGGAAGATGAATTGACTTCCAATTAAATTGAGGAAGTTACTTTGAATGGAGGCTCTAAAAATTGCCGTTTTTTTGGATTTTTTTTAGAGATAACTCTGAAAACGCGACGTTTTAATTCGTGCTATATCAACGAATTAAAACTCGAA
>CAZGDL010000209.1:0-2975 GCA_964525075.1 uncultured Treponema sp. | reverse complement strand
AGCCAACCGGACCGCCCATTCTATAATTTTTTTTATTTTCACAAAAATCGCAATTTCCGTGTTAAAATATTTTTTTTAGAGGGGTCTTAACAAAAAAAGTTAAAGTTTGCGGCCAAATCTGCCGATAAATGACACGTAGTTTTTTGCAAAAACACCGGAGATGCTCATGGATTTACAAGAATTTTACCACTCAGCGGGCGGCAACGCTTCCGAAACCCTGGCCAGGCTTGGCTGTAACGAAAAAATAATCCTCAAATTTTTAAAAATGTTTTTAGATGATGAAAGTTTTGAAGGGCTTACTGAATCCCTGAACGAGGGCGATATCCAGACTGCCTTCCGCAAGGCTCACACCCTCAAGGGCATAGTCGCAAATCTTGGGCTGGAAAATCTCTATGCCCAGGCTTGTGCTGTGACAGAAATTTTGCGACCAGGGGATGGGGATAATGGCGGAAAAATTGGGACAGATGGTGCTGGCGAAAATCAAGGCTCTGGCAGTCTAAGAAATGCGGACGCCCGGGAGGGAAGTTCTGATTGCGAAAAAATCACCAGAGCAAAAACTGCCCTGCCCCAGCTTTCAAAAGAATATTGCAAAGTTATGGAAAACATAAAAAATTTAGCGGAGAACTAATCTGAAAATCACAATCATCTTGAAAATGAAAAAACAGAAAAAGCACAAACTCCGGCAAAAAAACTTTAACAGCCTAGGAGGCTACTCATGAATACAACTTTAAGCGGTTACCTTTTGAGTACAGCTTTTATGCTCATCATTTTGGGAATTCTTGCAATTAGGACGTGCATTGCTATTTCTCAAAAAAACAGCCGGAATAGGTGTCTTTTGCTTCTTGGCACGACTTCCATGTATATTTTGATGGATGCGGCTTTTATCATCTGTCATTTTTCAGAAAAAATGGCGACTTCCACTTGGGACGCAGTTGCTTTTCTTTTTTATATCATCTATGTACTACTTCCTTTTGTATGGTACTTATTTGTCCGAAACTTTGTCGGCACAACTTTCAGGCCTTTTATCCGAAAACTGGAATGGATTCCCCTTATAGTCCTGCTTGCTATGGTTCTTGTGACTCCTTTTACCAACCTTTTATGGAAAGTTACTCCTGGTGGCGTTTATGAAAGAGGTAGCGGATTTATGATTTTCTCCATACTTAACTATTTTTACTACATCGCCCCTTTAATCGACATAGTCATCATTCTTTGCAACAAAAATATCAAAAATGAACCTTATATTTTCCTTGCTATTTTTATTTCTTTAGTTCCTCTGATTGGGGCAATTATCAATGTTGCTGTTATTCCTGTGGGAACGGTTTTCCCATTCCAGCCATTCTGTTCGATTGTGGTTGCCCTTCTGGGCTTCTGTTTTATTGCGTCCAAAGATTCTGACTCTCTCAAAGACCAGCAGCAGGTGGCTGTTCAGCTGGCTCTTACAAAAGCGGAAGCTGCAAGCCGGGTAAAAACTCGCTTTCTTTCTGATATGAGCCACGATATCCGCACTCCAATGAACGCTATTTCAAATCTTACGGAACTTGCCCTGGAAGAAAGTGATCCAAAAATTATCCGGTCTTACCTTGAAAAAATGGATATTTCTGGAAAATTTTTGCTGGGCCTTATCAATGATATTTTGGATATGAGCCGGATTGAAAATGGTGATTTTACCCTCCACAAGGAAAATCTTACCAGAACTGAATTTTTGAAAACGGTCGAAACTGTAGTCTTACCTCTCATCGAAAAGAAAAATATTCACTTTCACCCGGAACTTAGACCTGGTGAATATACTATCAATGTGGATAAACTTCGTTTTAATCAGATTTTCTTTAATCTTTTATCTAATGCCGTAAAATATACTCCAGACGGCGGAGATGTCTGGTTTGAAGTTGAAAATATGGAAACGGCCAATGGAATCCTCAAAATAAAATTCGTCGTTCGTGATAACGGAATTGGAATGAGCGAGGAATTTTTGCAACACCTTTATGAACCTTTTGCGAGGGAGGAAACTGATTTTAATATCAAAACTCAGGGAACTGGTCTGGGGCTTTCTATTGTCAAAAAACTGGTTGACACCATGAACGGAACAATCAGCGTAAAAAGCAAACTTGGCGAAGGAACTGAATTTACCGTCATTTTTGATGCTGATATTGTTGCAAGAGTTGAAATTGAAAAACCTGTTGAAAAGCATGATGACGATTTTTCGCTAGAAGGCCTTAGGGTTATGCTGGTAGAAGATAATGAAATGAACACCTATGTAGAAAAAATCCTCTTGGAAAAGGTGGGCTGTATTGTTACTACTGTAGAAAATGGTAAAAAAGCGGTGGATTTGTTTAATACCAAAGAACCATATTCTTTTGACGCTATTTTGATGGATTTGAGGATGCCAGTGATGGGAGGTCTTGAAGCAACAAAAGCCATTCGTTTTAGTGAACGGCCGGATGCCAACTCTATCCCAATTATCGCTATGACAGCTGATGTTTTTGAAAACGCTAGCATGGAAACTATGGAAGCCGGAATGAATTCTCATCTGTCAAAACCTTTGGACGCCGAAAAATTATACAAGACATTAAAAGAGCTTACCCCCCCCCGACGTATACTGTACTCAAGAAGATAAGTCGGCAGAAGTCAGTGGCGGACCAGGAGAAGGAAACTCCCCCTGAGTAAATCAGCCTACTAATCAGAAAAAAACTTGACTTAGCACATAAATACAGGAGTGAAATTATGGAAAAAAATAAAATCCTTATCGCAGATGACTCGGAAATGAATCGGGAAATGATTTCCGAAATTCTTGGTGATAAGTATGACTTTGCTTATGCGGAAAATGGAGTGGAAGTTATAAACACTCTCCGCGGAAAAAGTGACATAGATTTAATTCTTTTGGACATCAATATGCCGAAAATGGACGGGTTCGAGGTTCTTCGGATTATGAACGAAAGGCATTTGATGGAGGAATATCCTGTCATCATCATATCTGC
>CAZGDL010000208.1:0-3014 GCA_964525075.1 uncultured Treponema sp. | reverse complement strand
ATTTTATCCAATCAATGGTTTTTGTTTTTTTGCAACTGGCTCGCAAGTAAGCATTACGCCCAGTTTTTTGAAGATTTTTCGGTCAACTTCGCTCAGCATTACAGTCGTATGAACCTGACAGCCCTTAAACAAAGGCAGAGCGTCCAGAGCTTTTCTGCAGTTTTCGTCAGTGTTGCTGAGCATAGCCAGGGCAACCAGAACTTCATCAGTATGAAGACGTGGATTATTGCCTGCAAGGTAAGTCACCTTCATCTTTTGGATTGGCTCAATCATCTCTTTTGGAATAAGTTTTACTTTATGCTCAATTCCAGCCAAATGTTTTGCAGCATTCAGGATAAGGGCAGCACTCGTTCCCAGTAAATCAGAAGTTTCCGATGTGATGATTGTGCCATCAGATAATTCAATAGCAGCCGAATGCACTCCAGATTTTTTGCAACGTTCTTTTGCGGCAACCGTAACCTTGCGGTCATCAGTTGTAACACCAGCCTGCTTCATCACCAGCTCGATTTTATTGACTTCGTCTTCAGTACCGTTACCGTCAACAAGTCGGTTCAGGGCTTCATAATAACGGCGGATAATTTCCTGTTTACTAGCCTCGCAGCAAGCTTCATCATCATAAATACAAAGCCCAGCCATATTTACGCCCATATCAGTAGGCGATTTATAAGGATTTGTACCATAAATCCCTTTGAAAATTGCATCCAAAACCGGGAAAATTTCAATATCACGATTGTAATTTACAGTCGTTTTTCCGTAAGCCTCAAGATGCCAAGGATCAATCATATTTACATCATTCAAATCGGCAGTTGCAGCTTCGTAAGCAAGATTTACAGGATGTTTTAAAGGAAGATTCCAAATTGGGAAAGTTTCAAATTTAGCGTAACCAGCCTTAATTCCCCGCTTATTTTCGTGATAAAGCTGGCTAAGACAAGTCGCCATTTTTCCAGAACCAGGGCCAGGTGCCGTAATTACAACCAAAGGCCGACTCGTTTCGATATAATCATTTTTTCCGTAACCTTCATCACTATCAATCAACTTTACATCAGAAGGATAACCTGGGATTGTGTAGTGATAATAAGTCTTAATGTTCATTTTTTTAAGCTTATTACGGAAAATCTTTGCAGCTTCCTGCCCAGCGTAATGGGTAATAACAATGCTGCCAACCATAAGGCCACGTTTCTGGAACTCATCACGCAGACGGAGAACGTCCTTGTCGTAAGTAATTCCCAAGTCCCCGCGAACCTTATTTTTTTCAATATCAACCGCACTAATTACAATTACAATTTCCGCAACATCAGCAAGCTGAAGCAACATCTGTAATTTACTGTCCGGCTGAAAACCTGGCAAAACCCTCGACGCGTGGTAATCATCAAACAATTTACCACCAAACTCCAGGTAAAGTTTGTCACCAAACTGAGCAATTCGTTCTTTTATGTGCTCAGACTGGATTTTTAAATATTTATCATTATCAAAACCGTTTTTCATAACGGAATTAAATTATAATGACTTGAAGGATTTTTCTCAATTAGCAGAAAAATTAGCAAAAAAATAAAGGAGGGGAAAGCCTTCCCCTCGCTCCAGCCCGCTACGCGGTCTTCCGCTACCCCTTCTGCGGGGGCCAAAAAACTTACCAGGGTAGCCCCCGCAACGCCCCCAAATTACCCTCTTTTAACACATCACCATTTTCTAATCACACAAATCCAGGGCAACTTGACGCCGGATTTTTTACAAATTATATTTTAAGGGAACGGAGGAACCTTATGCTCTACAATTTTATGGAATTGCCAGACAAAACGATAATAAGCCATTCTGAAATACTAAAAAAAGATGGAAAAGATTGCGTAAAAGTTTACATCGAAAAGCCAATCTACGGAGGATTTGCTACGGCAACCTGTTATCTTCCCGATTACAAATGGACAGATGTCTCTGGTTTTACAGATGATGAAATGAAAGAACTAAAAGATATTGTAGAATCTGAAGCACATATGATTTTTGAATTTGCCGCAACAGGAGGCTTCGACAATGCCTCAAATCTTTAAAATTGGAAAATACATAATCTATTTTTGGGCAAATGAAGGTACCCCTCGCGAACCTGTTCATGTACACATTTCAGAAGGAGTCCCCCAAGAAAATGCCACAAAACTTTTCCAGAGGATTATTTTCTTTTTTTTATGACGTGAGGTATAGGACCACTGGGATTTAATCGGATGCAAATGCAAGTTAAAAAAACACCGCCCCATCAAAATGAGCCGGTGTTTTTTTTGAAAAATTTCCTTAATTTCTCAGTTCAAAATTTCTCTTATTCAAAATCCTCTCAACATCTGCCGCAAGGGACAAAACTTCATCCATTTTTCCCTGTCTGGCAGCGTCTTCCAATTTATCAAGATTTTCCATAATCGCTAGTTCGTATGACTTCATATTTTCGCCACTTTTACTAGGGCTTGAATGAGCCAAATAATACAGGCTTTCAAGTTTAGCCTTTGCTTTTTCATCACTAACCGTAGACGAAATGTATTTTATTTTGTTTGAAATATTTTTGATAAAAGCATTTTCGGTTTTGTGACGTTGCTGTTTTGCTTCAATAGAATCATCAGCCAAAAGATTTATCACCAAAATGATGATGTAAAGAGCCGTGATTATCACTTCTAGAGAAATTATCCACTTGAAATACTCAACTTTTATACAAAAAACAACGATAGCAAAAATCAATTCTATAAAAAAGTACAAAAGTGAAATTATGTACGTTGTAGTTTTTGATAAAGTGGCTGTCGAACCGTGGGCAGAAATAAAAGGAGTAAGCAGAACCATCAAATATGAAAAATGCAAAAATCCGTATGCTATCCACACACCTACCGTATGAGTAAATCCGCCATTTATAAAAAACAGCAGATTAAATGCGACAACAAAAACCGAATCTAAAATGATTGTTAAAATATTTTTCTTTGTCATATTTTGTCCCTATAAGCTTGCCAGAATTTCCGCTTTCTTTTTGTCAAAATCTGCCTGTTCAATTA
>CAZGDL010000207.1:0-3037 GCA_964525075.1 uncultured Treponema sp. | reverse complement strand
CAGACTCTTTTTTGTCCGCCGGACCGCCCAAATCCTAAAAAATATCCCCAGAAAACTACTTGCGCCCGTATTCAATTTTTTTGGCAACAAGGGAAGACAGGGCGTTTACTCCAATCACCATCACCAGAAGGACGACGGCGGTGGCAAAAGCCTGGTTGGTGTGCAAACCTTCGGAACTCAAAACGTACATATGAATTGCCAGGGTACGGCCGGAACCCATAACGTTTTTTGGAATGGAAGCAACTGTACCGGCTGTGTAAATGAGGGCGGCTGTTTCGCCAACTACACGACCGGTGGCAAGAATAATTCCGCTCAAAATACCTGGCACGGCGGAAGGCAAAACAATCTTAAAAACAGTGCGGAGTTTTCCTGCTCCCAGCCCAAAAGAACCTTCGCGGAAGGAATCTGGCACGGCAAGCAGGGCTTCTTCGGTCGTTCGCATAATCGTTGGCAAAACCATAATCGCAACGGTGCACGAACCTGCAAGAAGTGAATATCCCCATTTCAAAAAGCCCACAAACAAAAGCATTCCGAAAAGTCCGTAAATAATCGAAGGGATTCCGGTCAAGGTTTCGGTGGTCAGGCGGACGAGTTTTACAAATTTGTTGCCTTTTTTGGAATATTCAACCAGGTAGATGGCAGAACCAATTCCCAGTGGGCAGGCAATGGCCAGGGCCAGGATGGTCAGCAAAAGTGTGTTGATTAAGGCCGGGACAACAGAGCAGTTGTCTGAGGTATATGTCCAAGAAAAAAGTGATTTATTTAAATATGGCACACCTTTTATGAGGATGTAGCCCAGCATAAAGGCCAGGACGCCCAGGGTGATGGTGGCACAAAAGTAAACCAGAAATCTAAGCAGGGTGGATTTTATTTTTTTTGATTTTTCGATTGATGATGAAGATGTTTTTGAAGTTATATTTGAAGATGCAGCCATTTTTGAGGCCCCCTTTGGTGTCATTTTTGCGAATTTTGCTGGGTGTTTTGGCATAAAAGATGCACCTAGTTCTTCTCCAAACGTCACACCAGGACGCCCCCCGGCCGGTGACATTTCTGCCACTTTCACAGTTCTTCCAACTTCCCCCACAGCCAGCCCCCCGGCCGGTGTCATTTTCGACAATTCCATTTCGCCTTCCCCCTTAGTTCTTTCTGTTTTTCAGCAGATTAAATGCCAGGTTTATCAAAAGGATAAACACGAACAAAACTACGCCAGTCGCAATCAGGGCTTCCCGGTGGAGGTCTGTTGCGTAGCCCATTTCAATTACAATGTTTGCGGTCAGAGTTCTTACCCCTTTCAGTATGGAACTTGGAATTCGAGCCTGGTTTCCGGCAACCATGATTACTGCCATGGTCTCGCCAATCGCTCGTCCAATCCCCAGAATAATGCCCGCCATAATTCCCGACTTGGCAGCCGGCAGGGTCGCCGTAAAAACAGACCTCTCGTGACTCGCCCCCAAAGCTCTAGCCCCTTCGTAGTAACTTTCCGGAACCGCATTCAGCGAAGACTCAGACACGCTGACGATTGTAGGGAGAATCATCATACCAAGCAAAAGAGCGGCAGTCAGAATTGATGACCCGTTTCCGCCAAAAACGTCGCGGACAAAGGGAACAATCACCATCAAACCAAAAAATCCGTAAACAACACTTGGAATTCCTGCCAGCAAGTCGATGGCAAACTTTAAGATTTTGTGCAACTTTTCCGGACAAAATTTGGAAAGGAAGATGGCAGTCATCAACCCAATCGGCACACCAAACAAAATTGCACCGGCGGTGACGTAAAGACTGCCCACAATCATTGGGAAAATTCCGTAAAGGTCATTCCCCGGCTTCCATTTTAATCCGAATAAAAAGTCAATAATTCCAATCTTGTGCATGGCAGGAATACCATTTGCAAAAAGGAAAATACAAATCATAAGAACTGCCAGAATCGAAAATCCGGCAGCCAGCAGAAAAATAATCTCAAATATTTTTTCTTTTGCTTTCATATTAAAAAAATCCCTCTGGCACAACGTCCATTGGCACATCGCCCATCGGCACAACCTACGTCGGCAGACCATCCGCCGACGCAAGTCCCTTTTCCTACTCTACTTGATTCCACTTTGTAACTTCGCCAGTGAAGATTTTTTCTACATCAGCTTTTGAAAGACCGTCAACAGGGTTAGATTTGTTTGCAATTACCGCAATTCCGTCGATTGCAATTACAGTTCCTTTTACACCCTTTGCAATTTCAGAATCCTTCAAAGCACGGCTTGCCATACCAATATCACAAGTTCCGTTGATAGCATTTGTAACGCCAGTAGTAGAATCCGAAGTCTGGAGTTCAACTTTTGCATTTGGATTTACAGATTTATAAGCTTCAATCAATTTTTCCATAACAGGCGAAACTGAAGACGACCCAGAAACTACAACTTTTCCAGAAGCCTTGTTTGTAGTGTAAGGTTTTGCTTCAACTTCAATATACTTGTTAGCCGAGATAACTTTTTGACCTTCGCTAGAAAGAATAAAATCTACAAAATCCTGAGCTACATCAGAAAGTCCATCTTTTGTCGCAATATTAAAAGGACGACTGATTTTGTAACTTCCTGCATTGATATTTGCAACAGTTGCATCAGCACCATCAATCTTCAAAGCCTTTACAGAATCATTCAAAGAACCAAGCGAAACATAACCAATCGCATACTGGTCGCCAGCAACCGATGTCAACATAACGGCAGTTGAGTTTGTAATTGCAGCTTCGTCAGTTGTGTAGTCAACTTTTTTACCACTAGCATCCTTTTTTTCAATTCCAAAAAGCTCTATAAAAGCCCCTCGAGTTCCAGACCCTTCCTCACGGCTCATTACACTAATAGCCTTTTTTGCATTAAATTTTTTAGGTGCACCAAACATTGCACTTCCAGCAGCCAAAATCATTCCGATTCCAATAATTTTCTTAACATTAGCGTTCATTTTTTCGCCTCTCTTTTATTTAAGTTGCCCTAAATCTAATTCCTCTATGTGAAAACTTGGTGAAAAAAATGTTAAATGCAGGTTAAGTTTTTTA
>CAZGDL010000206.1:0-3050 GCA_964525075.1 uncultured Treponema sp. | reverse complement strand
TTTGTCTACTTTGTAGCCAAAATTGCTATACCAGGGAGAGTTTTTCCTTCCAAGAATTCCAAAGAAGCTCCACCACCAGTTGAAACGTGGCTCATTTTGTCAGCAAGGTGGAATTTGTTTACAGCAGCAACAGAATCACCACCACCAACTACAGTCATAGCACCACGGCCAGTTGCATCAGCAACCAACTGAGCTACAGTTGCAGTTCCCTTTGCAAAAGCGTCAAATTCAAATACTCCAACAGGTCCGTTCCATACAACAGATTTAGCAGTTGCAAGAACTTCTTTGTAAAGTTCAATTGTCTTAGGACCAACATCCATAGCCATAAGATTGTCTGGAATATCAACTCCATCAACAGCTACAGGAGTAGCATTTGCATCAAACTTATCAGCTGCAACATGGTCAACTGGCAAAACAATTTTTACGCCTTTTGCTTCTGCATCAGCGAGCAATTTTTTTGCTGTATCAATAAAATCATCTTCTACCAGAGAAATACCAACGCTGTGGCCCTGAGCCTTGAGGAATGTGTAAGCCATACCGCCACCAATTACGAGGGCAGAAGCGTTTTTCAAAAGTGATTCCAAAACTGCAATCTTAGAAGAAACTTTTGCACCACCAATAATTGCAACCTGAGGTTTTGGAGGATTTTCTACCATTGGCTGGATATATTTAACTTCTTTTTCCATAAGGAAGCCACCAACTGGTTTTTCAGCCATAAATTTAGCGATTGTAGCAGTAGAAGCCTGATCACGGTGAGCAGTTCCGAAAGCATCGTTTACAAAAATATCACCATAAGTAGCCAATTCTTTTGCCATTGTTTCGCGTTCAGCATCAACTTTAGAAGTTTCTTCTGGATGGAAACGAACATTTTCGAGCATTGCAACAGCTCCTTCTGGAAGGGCGTCAATTGCAGCTTTCTGACCAAGTGCATCTGGCAAGAATGTAACATCTTTTCCAAGTTTTGCAGCAAAATAATCAACAACTGGCTTCATGCGGTTTTTACCGTTGATGAATTTTTCAGAATCAGCATCCGTCCAAGTTTTTCCAGCTTTTTCAGCCTTTTCCTTAGCCTTTTTAACGTCCTTTTTAGGATCTCCCAGGTGGCTCATAAGAACCAAAGAACGAGGATTCTGTTCAAGAATATATTTGATTGTTGGGAGAGCAGCCATGATACGAGTATCATCCTGTACAACTCCATCCTTCATTGGTACGTTGAAATCAACACGCATAATAATGCGTTTTCCTTTCAAATCAACGTCTTTAACTGTTTTGATCATAAAGAACTCCTTAAACACCGAAAAATACGGGTAAAATTACAAAAATACGAGTTAAAATATAATAACTTTCCATCGTAAATTCAATAATAGAAGAAAATCTGATAGAATACCCCTATGTTTAATCCCACTGAAATTATTTTTGCGGCGACCACAGCCTGCAATCTTCATTGTCCTCATTGTTTTGTAAACAGACTCAATATCAAACTTTCTGCTGATGACGCCGTCAAGTTTTTGCAATCTGCCGTAGCATTCCAAAAAACAGCCCCTGAGTGTGTCGGCAAAATAGAAAAAGTCGGATTTTCGGGTGGCGAACCCTTTTTGTACCTGGATTTTATGATTGAAGTAACAAAAGCAGCCGTTCAGATGGATTTGATGTTTGACCAGATTATGACAAACGGCGACTGGTGGAAAGATGAAAAAGATTTGCGGGAAAATCTTCAAAAACTTTATGACGCCGGTTATGACGGAAAAATCGGATTAAGCTGGGATATTTTTCACGGCCAAAGTAAAGCCCGGATTTTGACTTTTATAAAAATTGCCCAAGAAATTTTTGGTGATGATTCAGTAAATATTCAGACAGTAATTCCTTATGATGATGAAGCGGAAAATATCAGAAAACCTGCAAAAAATGCCACCGAAGGGGACCACAAAACTGAAACTGGTAATGCCAAAAATGCCACCGAAAAGGCCTGCCTGGCAGAATCCTCTAATCCCCAAAAGCCCCAAAATATTGCCAAAGAAATCCAGGCTGATTTGCAAGAACTGGAAGCCGAAATGCCGGTTTACTACCTTCCCCAGACATTCCCTTGCAACGATAAAAGAGCCTGGCAAAGTCGCAAATGGTTTAAGGAGGATTATTGCGAGGGTCCAGGGCAGATTCTTTACGTCCACCCGACCGGCGATATTGCCCCTTGCTGCGGATTTGCCAACGAAAACCCAGAACTTTTTATAGGCAACATCAAAGATGATCTTTCCACAGTTCTAAAAAATGCAGAAACAAACCCTATGATAAAAATTTGCTACGAAAAAGGCCTTTCCCACCACAAAAAATTCGTCCAAAAAGCCCTAAAAAAACAAGGCAAAAAATTCTTGGGAAAATGTGGCGATATTTGTTCTTTTTGCGATTTTGTCTGCAAGGAAAAACTTTTTTAGGATTTTTCTTTTGCTTTTGCCAGAAACTTTATTATATTTTTAGAGATAACGCTAATCGCGGAGGCTATTATGGCAGAATTGAAAATTACAAAATCAAACTTTCAAAGCGAAGTTTTGGATTCCGAAAAAACAGTCCTGGTAGATTTTTGGGCACCCTGGTGCGGCCCCTGCAAAATGATTGCCCCTATAATCAGCGAAATTGCAGAAGAACGAAGCGACATAAAAGTTGGCAAAGTAAATGTCGATGAAGAAGCTGACCTGGCAAACGAAATGGGAATAATGAGCATTCCATTTCTCGCAGTTTTCAAAAATGGCCAATTGGTAAAATCGTCAGTAGGATTTCAGAGCAAGGAAAGTGTAGAGGAATTGTTAGGGTAACAAGAAGACTCATCCCATAATCCTATTAAAACAAAAACGCCGGGCACTTTCACATACCCGGCGCTCTTTTAGTTACTTAGCAAAACTTAGCAGTTTTCAGAGAAGTATTTAATTGTTCTAACCAGCCTAAAATCGAAAATCCGTTAAAAAACAAGCGCGACAGCGGTTGTTTTAGGATTATCGATAAACCGGCTCTGAGCGAGATTCATCGAGCGAACTACAATCGAAAGAACAATTAAATAC
>CAZGDL010000205.1:0-3054 GCA_964525075.1 uncultured Treponema sp. | reverse complement strand
TAGAAAAAAGGGTGGCAAAAAAATGACTAAGGCTGTCCCTTTAAACGACCATTTTTCAGGACACCCCCACCACTAAAACTATGAGTTGGACATCAAAATCAGGCGAACTTAATTTCTCTCCAATCACAGATGACAAATATTGGTCACTTTTTAATTTCTTCTTTTCTGAATCCTGCCACAAAACTTCAACTTACAAATTTGCCCTCGTAAAATCGATTTTGGACAATCTTTTTAACAATACACCTTCTCAAAATGGGCAGAGTATTCTTTATGAAAATCTTTTCGCGAAATTTGCAGAAAGCTTTTGGAATCTTGTTGTAAAATATCAACTACATCAGCAAAAACCTACAAGCGAAGGCAAAACTTCAAAAATTGAACAGATTTTCAACGAAGAATGTTCTAAAAATCATACACTGGAAAATCTTGAGTTTGATTCAATCAACGAAACTCAAAAATCACTTTTAATAAAAAAAGTCCAGTCTGAATGTAAAAAATATGTTTTGGGAGCCCTTTACGGTGACTTTGAAGGAAAACTTTACGGATTTAACCAAAATGGAGATTCTATAATCCTTTCAAACTACGCTTATACTTTTTTGCTAAAATACAAAATCGAAATTGAAAAATTAAATTACTACGCATGGGCAAAATTCCTTGAAAAATGCAATCAAGAAAATGTACTTTACAAAATCCTTTCAAAACTTGAACTTTCAACCCCGGAACGTAGCCCTCTAGATATTTATAGAAAAATTCTTTTTTCAGAATTCCAGGAAAACAACTGCTTTTATTGTGGCAAACGCCTTTCGTCAAAAATCCATGTTGATCATTTTATTCCCTGGTCTTTCATAAAAGAAGACAAACTTTGGAATTTTGTTCTTTCCTGCCCTGAATGCAACATTAAAAAAAGTAACATCCTACCCCCCAAAAATGACATCCAGAAAATACAGAAAAGAAATTTTCTTATCTTAAATTCCAAAGAATTTACAGATTCAGATTTTATCAAATCACAATTCAAAAATTATCACGAATCTTTAATTCCAGATTTATATGATTACGCAAAATGTTCTGGTTTTAAAACCATGTCTACGAATTATCACATTCAGGAAGATTTCGGAATAATAAAAGTTGCAGATTCCCAACAAATTTTATGAGAACCTCCCACTAAGCCCCCCACTTTACCAGCCACAGATTCTATACAAATTTATTTTTTTCTTATTGATAACTTCCAAACTCTTTATTACCTTAATCCTAAGCAACAAAACCTTGCTTAATTTTTATGATTTTACATCGCACAAGAGAATGGAGGAAAACAATGTTATTGGATAGTGTAAACTCACCAGCAGATTTAAAAAAATTCAGCGAAGACCAACTTAAACAGGTCGCAGAAGAAGTTCGAGAAGGGCTTTTTAACCGACTTACAAAAATCGGTGGGCATTTTGGGCCGAATTTTGGATTTGTTGAAGCTACGATAGCCCTACACTACGTATTCGATTCTCCAAAAGATAAATTTGTTTTTGATGTTTCCCATCAGTCTTACACTCATAAAATTTTGACTGGACGAAAAGCCGGATATTTTGATGATAAGCGATTTTCCGAAGATTCTGGTTATTCAAATCCTGAAGAAAGTGACCACGACTTTTTTAATATTGGTCATACTTCTACTTCCATCGCCCTGGCACTAGGCCTGGCCAAAGGCCGGGATTTAAAAGGCGAAAAAGAAAACGTGATTGCAATAATTGGTGATGGCTCGCTGTCTGGTGGAGAAGCCATGGAAGCTTTAAATGCCGCTGGTTCTGAATTAAATTCAAATTTTATCATCATAATAAACGATAACGAAATTGCTATTGCCGAAAATCACGGCGGTCTTTACAAAAATTTAAAAGAACTCCGCAAATCTAAAGGTTCTGCAACAAATAACTGGTTCAAAGCTTTTGGTCTTGATTATATTTATGAAGAAAATGGCAATGACATTCCATCTTTAATCAAAGTTTTCCAAAAGGTAAAGGATATTGATCACCCGATTGTAGTTCACATTCATACTCAAAAAGGAAAGGGCTACGCTCTCGCCGAAAAAGACAAAGAAGCATGGCACTGGTGTATGCCTTTTGACAGGGCAACGGGGAAGCCTACAGTTTCCTGGTCTGGGGGCGAAAGTTATTTGGGCTTTACCCAGGACTATATCATGCAAAAAGCAAAAAGTGATAAAGATTTTGTGGTTATAACCCCTTCTATGCCGGGTTCTATGGGTCTTTCTTTGGCCCAAAGACAGGAATTGGGAAAGCAATATATGGATGTCGGAATTGCAGAAGAAGCTGCCGTTGCCATTGCCTCTGGAATTGCAAAACGTGGTGGCAAGCCTTTGGTTATCACGAATATGACTTTTTTGCAGCGCTCTTATGATCAGATTTCTCAGGATGTTTGCATTAACAAAAGTCCTGTTACAATGTTAATGAATTATTGCTCTTTTGATAGTCTTACCGATGTAACTCACTTAGGAATTTTTGGTTTGCCGGCCTTTACAAATATCCCAAATCTCCTAGTTCTTGCACCTTCATCAGCCGAAGAATACAAAAATATGCTTGCCTGGTCTGTTGATCAAAAAGATCACCCGGTTTTGATTTTAATTCCAGGAAACGCCGTAAGTCACCGCCCTGCAGATATTTCTTATGATAAAATTGACACTTACAAGGTGGAAACTCAAGGCGAAAAAGTTGCAATTATTGCTCTTGGTGATTTTTTCCAGCGTGGACAGGAACTGGCAGAAAAAATCAAAAAAGAACTGGGCTTTACTCCAACGCTGATAAATCCTCGTTTTGCATCTGGAGTTGATAAATCTTTGCTTGATGAATTAAAAAACACCCACAAATTGTTTATCACCCTAGAGGACGGCGTTTTGTCTGGCGGTTTTGGCGAAAAAATTGCTTCTTATCTTGGAACTTCTGATGTCAAAGTAAAAAATTACGGTTTGAATAAAGAATTTTATGATCGCTATAATCCGGAAGAACTTTTAAAATCTCTGGGTATGACTACCGATCAGATTTTAGAAGATATAAAAAA
>CAZGDL010000204.1:0-3123 GCA_964525075.1 uncultured Treponema sp. | reverse complement strand
ATTCCCCCAGAACCAAGCATTCGGCAATCAAGGGTTAGTGTCATGCTAATTCAAAATCCTTTTCAATGTTTCGATAAGGGCATTATTGTCCTTTTCGTCGCGAACTGCCAGGCGGATGTATTTTGCTTCATCAAAACATTTTTTACCGGTCAAATCTTTTATAAAAATATTCGATTCTTCCAGCAATTTTAAAGTTAATTCATCAGAAGTCATTTTTCCATCGAGCCTGCAAAGCAGGAAATTTGCCTGACTTGGATAAACATAAAGATTTTTGATTTTTGAAAGTTCAGAAGTAAATCTTTTTCTTTCGTTTGCAATGCAATCGCAGGCAACGGAATAAGATTTGCTGTATTTTTCATAAATCTGCAAGAAATATTCTCCAAAACTGTTAATATTCCAGATTGCATTTGTTTTCTTAATCAGATTAATATAATCTGCATTGGAAGATGCCAAAACGCCTAGTCTTAAACCAGGAACTCCGTAACTTTTGCTTATGGATTTTACAACAATTAAATTTGGATATTTTTCAATAATTTCTTGATTCAACAAAGTGTATCTGATTTCTTTTTCAGCAAAATCAATAAATGATTCATCAAAAATCAGTTTTACCTTAAGTTCTTTTAATTCGTCCAGCAATTTTAGAACCTGATCTTTTTTGAGGAAATTTCCGGATGGATTATCAGGATTTATTAATAGAACAGAATTCACGCCATTGCTTTTTACAGTTTCAATAATATCCTCTGCTGTGTAAGAAAAATCTTTTTTGTCTGTCCAGATTGGAACAATCTGGCAATTTGTAAAACGCTCTGGATATTCGTTAAAAGTAGGGTAAGGAACTGCAATTTTTCCTTCCAGTTCTTTTCCTAATGATGAAATTAGTTCTGCGGCTCCATTTCCTACAACAATATTTTCAGGCAGCAAATTAAAGATTTTTCCTGCCAGTAAACTCATTTGAGCCGCCCCGGAAGGATATTGTGTTAAAAGAGTTTTAAAACTAACTGTCAGTTCATTAACCATCTGTTCCGGTGGAAAATACGGATTTACCAGATAGCAAAAATCCTTTAGCTGTGGAAAACGCCAGTAGCCGCCATAACGTTTTTGCAAAAGTTTAATTTTTTCTTTTCCAGAAGCAAATCTGTTTTCTGCTATAGAAAGATCGGCAGGGTCGTCAATTTCATACCAATCATCACCAGAAACAGGAAGTCCTTTTAATGTTGATGATGAAAGAAATGAAAGAACCTTCAAAACCTGCTCATAATATTCATTTTTTCCAAATGCTTTTTGATAAGCTTCCAGAAATGGCACATAATAATTTTTTGAAAAATCTTTTGAGAACTTGTAAATATTTACAGTCTTGTAATAATTTTCAGTTTCAAACCAGTTAAAATGAGCTTTATCAAGCATACCGGTGATATTATTTTCTTCATCCAAAAGTGTACAAGTTCCGTCCATCCAGCTTTCAAAATGAGAAACAACAGCAAGATTCTGGTCTTTTGATTCTATGAGTTTGCTGATAATTTCCGGCTTAAAAATCAAATCACTTTCCAGCAAAATAGTATCATCATTACAAAGCTGGTCTTTTGCCATATAAAGTGAATAAATGTTGTTCGTTTTATCGTAAACTTTGTTTTCAATAAACTCTATTTTCATTCCGTTTAGATTTGATTCATTGAATTTTGAATTGATAAAATCAATTAAGACATTGCTTTTGTAGCCGACAACAATAATCATTTTTTTGATATTGTTCTGAACTAATGCCTCTATTGCATATTCAATCAGAGTTTTTCCATTTACCCGAACCATACATTTTGTAGCATTTTGAGTGTATCTGCCCAATCTTTTGCCCATTCCGGCAGCTAACATTAAAGCCTGCATATTATTCTCCTAATTTATTTGTAACTGTTTTAATCATATAATCAGCAATTGCCTGGCCGGCTTTACCTTCGTTAGTCCAAGCCTGAGCTTTTGCCGTATGTCTTAAATCTGCAAGTTCTTTTGAATCGCTTGCCGATTTTATAACATCCCCAATATTTTCAAATTGTTCTTCTTTGAGTTCAATACCAATTTTTTCCAGAGTTTTGAACTGCCAGATGTCTTTTCCGCCATTTAAGTCATAAGCATCATAAGGACGCAAATCAAGACTTGCGTTCACATACATTACAGGCTTATCACAAAGGAAAGTGTAATCATAAATGATGCCGGAAAAATCCGAAATCATTATATCAGATTTTTTCATAGCATAGATGTTATCTCTCTGGTAATCCCATTCAAGATTTGCTGTGTTTTTATATTTTTCTGTAAGAGCGTCAAGCATATCTTTTTCAGATTTTTTTGATTGAGGATGAGGTCTGACTATAATCCGCCAGCCGGTTTTTAAGAGCGGATCAAGAAGTTTTTCGCCATATTTGGATAGAAGAGCACTAGGTCCCCAGCTTGGAGATACCAAAACTGTAAACTGATGATTTGTTTCTTCCGGGATAGAGGCAATTTTTTCTTTTAATGTATCAAGATAAGGACAGCCAACCGTTATAAGTTCTTTTGCCGGTAAATTTCTCTGGGCTTCAAGTTTTCTTATATCATCCTTTTGATATTCCCCTGAAAGAAGAATTGAATCAAAATAGTCAATTCCAAAAAGCCTGTACATAGTTGCATCACTTGGTGCGTGAAGTACATGACCATAGTGTCTAACATTCCGGCTTCTTTTCAACTGGTAAACCTGCAGACCAGGAGTTGTCATCAAAACAAAATTTGCAGAAAGCATATTCAGTTTTGCAAAAGCCATATTTCCTTCGCCAATGAACTCAGGTTTTACAAATTTATAGCCCTGGTCAAAACACGGATCTTTTTGTGCGGAAGTGTAATAGGTTAATTCAATCTGGCGTTTTTCAAATTCATCACAAACAGGCTTAAAAACATTCCAATACTGGTTGCCTTCGTTGTAGATAACGTAATTTTTTAGTGATAAATCGGCAGCCACATTGCCTTTTTTGCCCGAAAAAATCACTTTTAATTTAATCCACAGGGCTTTTCCCAGGAAAAACAAGGTTGTAGCGGCACCAATCAAAATTGAAAAAAGCATGGAACCCGTTCCCGGGTCGATGTAAAGCAGGTAATTAGTCATTT
>CAZGDL010000203.1:0-3230 GCA_964525075.1 uncultured Treponema sp. | reverse complement strand
GTAAAACAAACAATGTCATTATTTAACTTCATAATGGGTCATTTTAACACAGTCATTAAGAAAAATGAATATGAAAGCCTCTAAAAATTGCAGTTTTAGCCTCCCTTGATTTTATTTGGGCTATAAAATAGACTTGTGAGATATGGGATTTAAAAAAATCGTTTCTGCAATTTTGCTTTCGCTACTTTTTCTTTTTACATCCTGCTATTTTTTTACTTCAGCAGAAGATTCCTATATTGTAGTTGATCCAAATGCAGACACTAGTTTAAGTAATTCGACATCTACAAAAAAAATAAATTTAAGTTCAACTTCAAGCACCTTCACAAACAAATATTATTTGTTTGAAGATTATGATTCTATGGTCGAAATTACTGTTCTTGTCATCAACAAAATTTTTACGACCTGGCATTTTAACAAAACAAAATTTAATGTTCGATATGAAAAATATCATTCAAATGTTGATTTTGATACAGATTCTAAGACTACCATTGAGGATAACTCCACAGAAATTTTCTACCGCTATTGTGTTTTTATAGGAAAAGGTTCTCGAACTTTTTCCTCTGGCGATGATAAGACTATAACTGTTTCAGGCACTTATTTCTTAATTACGGATTATGATGAACAAACTTCCACCCTTTTTTATACAAATTAAAGGATAGACAGGCTTCCGTACTTTTATTTTTTTTACGATTTTTTGATTTTTTTTACATTTTCAAGGTTTTGGCTATTGACACTAAATCACCTTTCATATATATTAATATTCACAACGCCGCAGTAGCTCAGTTGGTAGAGCGCCGGACTGAAAATCCGTATGTCGTTGGTTCGATTCCAACCTGTGGCAGGAAAGACTTCCAAAAGCGGAAGTCTTTTTTTTTGCCCTAATCGAAAAATCACTAAAAAATCACGAACTTTTCAAATTTACTTCTGAAAATTGCTTTTTTTTAAGTTTCACTTATACTGTATTTATGAACTTTTTAACAAACCATCCACTTATTATTAACAAAGCAAAACCGGCTTCATTGACAAAATGTCTTGAAAGTATGAAAAAAGACCAACTTATACTACTTGCAGGAAGAATTACTCCTAATGATTTTGATATTCTAAAGGCTTCTAAAGCAAAGCTAATTTCAACATTAGAAGAATGTATTTTGCAGCGGGCAAAATACATTTTTATGTATAAGCCATCTGAAATTTTCACATTTTTTTGTTTTTTTTGGGTACAAAATGAAGATGATAGACAAAAGTATTTTGAAAATCTAAAAAAAACTTTTGAAGAAGCTTTTGAAGAAAAAGATGCTTTTGATGTTTTTTACACAAAAACTATTAGTTTTTTGCTTATAAATGGGCTTTTGTTTGCCTTTAAAAAAAATGAAGAATCTGAAATAGAATACCATGTTCCTAGTGAGGTTGGAATTTCCATTGGTGAGTCAAAAAATTATAATCTAGAAAATGAATTTGCAACTATAGGGAAATGGGGAGATTTTGACGTCTATGCAAAAACTCTTACTATGCTTTATGGAGTCTGCCCTCTAGATAATCTTTTGGCAATTTATAATCGTGACTGTAGTGATAAAAAAATTAACAGCAAAAAAGAACTTGAACAGATTGTATATGAAGCAGCAAGTTGTTCAGATGACTATTCTTACAATAAAAAATATGATGCTGTAGTAGATTTAGAGTTAGATTATCAAAATCCAGATGAGGATATTGATTATATCATAAAAGAGAGAAAAACTTTTTTGCCATATATTCCGTCTGAAGATGAAATCAATAATATAATACCTTTCACTGATTATGATGAGCCAAATCCTTCATTTGCTGCTGTTTCTAATTTTTTTGCAAAAAAGACTGGTGATGATATTCTTGCAGATGAAATTACAAGTCAACTTGGAAAATATGTAAAAAGAGGCTACACCCTAACAGATGCTTTAAGTTTTATTTTTGAAGATTACGAAATAAGTTTTTCAGGTGAAAAAGAAGCAAATAAAGTTCTTGAGGATTTGCAGGAATTTAATAACAGTCTTCATTTGTGGATTAGATGGGGACATACTCCAAACGAACTTTCATCTTTTAGTGGCAAAGAACGAGCTGAAAAGTTTTATACGACAGAAGCTATTGAAGAAGAGACTTTTAGAAGGGAACACAGGGAACATGTTGACCTTCCAGAAGACTGTCATGTGCCAACAAATGATGAAGTTATCCAACTAAAAAATGAATATGATGATTATTGGAAGGCAGTTCCATGGCATTCTATAGGTGCTGCTCAAATTAAAAGGTTTAATTCTCAAACGAAAAAAATTTTGGCGGAATTCAAGGAAGTCAGCGAATCAATTTCTGGAAAACTGATAGACCAGTGGCTTGCTTCTATTTGGCACAAAAATGCTGATAAGGGTGGGCTTTTGGGCAACCAACAATGGAACTACTACGCATTTGAACTTTTAGAAAAAATTGGGAATGAACTATTTGTTTGCCGTACTTCTGAAGGAAAAATTATTGTTGTAGCTTCTGAAGCTATTCAGAAAAATGTGGATGATGGTGCTACTACATTTTTCACAATTCTTCTTGATGTTGGTGACTGGTATTTGACATACGGACCGGTTTGGGGCTGGAAAGGATTTATTCCATCAGATTTTGATTACATAGCAAAAAATGTTGCTAAACAAACTTTTGAATTGTACGGCCTTACGGCGGTAGTACAATTTAATCCGACAGCTTTTTGGGATGCAATAAAATTTAAAGAAATGTCTCCGATTGGTCACAGGGGAAAAATTATTCAATTTTATAATATGGAATGTCGTTTCAAAGATAATACCCCACCAGATTTTGAAAAACTTTTCCCAAAGAAAAAATTCAACTGGGAAAAAGAAGAAGCTCAAAAATGTGTCCGCTGGATTTTTAATGGGGATGACTACCTGGGAAGTTACGGCCTTTATTTTGATACAAAAGAAGGAACTGTACTTTTATTTGCCCACGATGGCAAACGTTTTGAAAGTATTCATTCTCCGCTTAAACCATTTTTGGAAAAATGTGGCCCTATAGACCACCCAACAATGATGGCTCTTTCAATAGCAAGAGGATTTTTTAATAAGAAAATGCTATTGGAAAAATTTGAAGGGAAATTTTAAGAGAAGAAAAGAGGATGATGGGAGCGTTGCGAGTGGCACTAGCCCCCACAAAGGGGGAAAAATCGATAAATCGATTTTTGAGCCGTTTTTTCGATGAACCTAAAA
>CAZGDL010000202.1:0-3276 GCA_964525075.1 uncultured Treponema sp. | reverse complement strand
TTATGGGAATGGGAAACAACCCAATGGTAGGCTGTACAGTTGCTTGTGCAGTTGCCGTTGCAGGTAGCTTCTAAAATGCCGTCTCCCTGAACTTGTTTCAGGGACTTTTGCATAAAAAAAAGACCGGTTCTCTTTAGAATCGGTCTTTTTTTTGTCTTTTTTATTTTTTGGGCGTTCCGGCAACAAGTTGCCGTCGTGCCTTCCGCAGTTCGCTAACGCTCTAAGTCCTCGGCGTGCAGATTGCACGCCTCCGGTCTTCTGCTTCGGCAGTTGAAACTGCCTTCGCAGCTGCTCCACGCACTAACGCAAGTCCACTCCCCTAGCCTCTTGATGCCGTATTCTTCATATTTTTTTCAGAAAAATCAAAATACAGGCGGCCAGATTCTACTTCTGCCCCTAAATGTTTGTAATACTCGATTGAATCTACATTAAAATCCAGGGCAGACCATTCCATTCCGGTGTAGCCTTTTTCTAGGGCGTCTTTGCAAACTCTGGCCATGAACTTTGTTCCAAGTCCTTTTCCCCGCAAATCACTTTTTATAAAAATATCTTCCAGGTGAACACGGCCCCTAGCAGAATATGAACCAAAAACCGGGTAATAAATTGCGTAGCCAACTGGCTGGCCATCGTATTCTGCAAGCAGAGTTGTGCATATTTTTCTTTCAAAAATCCAATATTCCAAATCTTCAAGAGAACCTGTCACATCTTCCGGCCTTTTTTCGTGTTTTGCCAGCCCCAAAATCAAATCATGAATTACAGGAATATCCTTTTTTTCCGCTTCCCTGATAACAAATTTTCCGTCCATTTTAATCACCTTAAAATTTATTTCAGTATCTTCCGTTCACGTCATGCTGTCCCTGAAACAAGTTTAGGGTTCAGCATCTCTTGTTCATGAGATTCCGGGTCAAGCCCGGAATGACGATTCTTTTTAATCCAGTGTAAAAATTTTTATATAAAGCCAGACATCATCAGAATCAGCAACTTTGAAAACGTTGATGACATTTTTCATATTTATCATCTTTCCATCAAAAATCTGCTTGTATTCAATAATTTTTGTTTGATTAAGTCCAGTAAAATCTTTCAAAATCTGATCTCTATCCATAGCCTTCAAAAAAGTGTCCATATAGTCAGGATGCACAAATTTCTGGGCCAATTCATTTATAATATCAGAATAAATGTCAGTTTTTACGGAAGTTTTATTTATCCATTCTTCGTGGTCAAAATAATCCGGAACTTTATTTTTTGTAAGATTTACCGTAAACGAATGATTTGCCAGTTTGTAGTAATTATGATTAAAGCCAAAAATGTGTTCTTCGATAAGTTCGTTTTTAGAAGTCTCGCCGTCGAAAATTTCCTTATCCAAAATATTAGAAAAATTCTCGGCTGGCACTGGCTTTGAATAGAAAAATCCCTGGATATTGTCACAACCGGTATTTTTCAAGAAGGTAACCTGGGCTTCTGTTTCAACACCTTCCGCAGTAATCTGCATTCCAAGCTCTTTTGCCAGTGTGATTGTGTGTTCAAGTAACCGGTTTCCACCGAACTCGCCAATATAATCAATCAGGCTTTTATCAAGTTTTAAAGTATCAAAATGTAGCAGATTCAAAGACGCCAGGGAAGAATACCCTGTTCCAAAATCGTCCATCTGCAAAGAAAATCCCACCCGATGGAAGTCATCAATTACTTCTTTTACAGTTGTATTTGTGATTGCGGCAGATTCCGTAATTTCGATTGGAATCATCTTAGGTTCAATTCCCATCAATTCCGCGATTTTTTTATATTCATCAGCTACGCCGTTAAAATACAGACTAGCACGCGAAAGATTTACCGAAACAGGAACAATTTTCTTTCCCTTATCCAGCCAGCGTTTCTGCTGCAAACAAACATTTCTAAAAATATAAACATCTAGTTTTCGGATTACGTTATTTCGTTCAAAAAGTGGAATAAACTCACCAGGGTTGTACATTGTGCCGTCATCTTTTATCCAGCGGACAAGGGCCTCTGCCCCCACCAAATGCTTTGTTTTTGGAGTATATTTTGGCTGGAACCAGATTTTGAACTCTTTGCGAGCCAGGGCTTCATCAAAAGAATCCAACATTGCCTTTTCTTTGATAAGGCGGTTTGTATCTTCTTCATCAAAAAATGCATAATCAATATTCTGCTGATTTTTTGCATTATGTTTCGCAGTGATTGCTTCGCTGTAAGCCATTTCAATTTTTTTGCCAGGAGCCCATTTTGAAATTCCAAAATAAGGCTGCAAAACCGGAATATCCAACTCTGACGAAATAACCAAAAAATTCAGAGAAATATTTTTTAATTTACGAACAATTTCTTTGCTGTCGGTAGTCGGCAAAAATATGACGTAGTGATCGGCATTTATGTGGGCGGCAAGTTCATTTTTATCAAAATCGAGGGCAATCAGCAGGCGTTCCCAAATCACTCTAATTACATCATCACCTTTTGTAACTCCACAAATGGAATTTATAACTTTAAAAGAATGAATATCCAGACAAATAATTGAGCCGGCAATGGCCTTTTCCTTGAGCTTTTCTTTAAACTTAATGTAGTTGTAGCCTTTTGTGATTGGGTCAGAATAGGCAAACATTTCCAGTTCTGTTTGCAAATAATCATCATCAAGTTCATGAACTTTTGTATAATCTTTTAAAATTACAAGGGCACAAACTTCGTCCATTTCATTTTTGGTCAAAAGGAAACGCTGATTAAAAAAGACTTTTTTTCCGTTTACACTTTCGGCCCAGTAATTTACAACATATTCCCTTTTTCCTTCATTAAAAATTTCCAGAAGCTTTTCTCTGAGCCGCGAAAAATCCTGCAAAGATTTTTGATTTGGATCTGGAATCATTGCCTCGGTCCAGGTCTGCAAAAAACTGGTAAAAGAGCAAGGTGTCGTAATCCCTATAAAGTCTGGAACTGATACGAAATCGTTTTCGGAATCGCGAAAGAAAAAATCATTTTCAATTAAGTCACGAGTAAGATTTACATCGTAGAAAGAAAGGGCGTCAGACAGGATTGCGTTTCTAAACTGAGCTTCATAAAACAAAGCCCTGCGCATTCGTTTAAGAGAATCATTATCTTGTTGTAAGACGGGAGAGTTTTCCATTTTACCCATTCTGGGCATCTTTGAAAAATCATTTTCAATGCTTTTTCAGAGATGCCTGCGAGTTTTAATTCGTTGATATAGCACGAATTAAAACGTCGCGTTTTCAAAGTTGCCTCTAAAAATTGCAATTTTTAGAGGCTCCATTCTAAATTAGA
>CAZGDL010000201.1:0-3338 GCA_964525075.1 uncultured Treponema sp. | reverse complement strand
TTAAAAACTATTTTTTGAGAGTGGAGAGCCAATCCACTGGCCTTCCTCTCCCAAATATTCTTTTTGCTGACCTTCAATCAAAATCTGGACGCTGCTTACCGTAGAAAATGCGGTGGCGGTGTAAACAATTTGCTCAAGAGAATGAATTTTTCCTTCCACCCCATACTCGTTTATTTCCAGGGCTTCATTAAAATTCAGATAGGCAACCCCATTTTGAACTTTTGCACTCAAAAGTTTTGTTCCTCGCGGAATTACCGTCATTAAGTTTTTTTCAGCGGATTTTGTTGTGTCCGGCCCTTGCAAAAGTAAATTAATTGCATTTGTGAGTGGGGAATCGTTTTTTGCAACAGACCGTTTTACAAGTTTACGGACAACAGAGCCATCTCCATCAATCAAAACAAAACAAAGTTGAAGTTCTGAAGTTGCGGCTGGACTTGCCTCTTTTTTTACTTCAACTTTTGGCTCTTCTCTTTTCTCCAAAGTTTGTTCTTCGATTGAAGGAGATTTTTCTTCGGCAATTGGAGAAACTGCGACAGAAGAATTTTCAGATTTTTCTGTCACAGTTTTTGTTTCTGGCTGAATCTGAATAACAACATCATCATCTTTTAATGGAATTGTTTCCTTTTCTTTTGAATCTTTTGCTTCATGATTTTCGATTACTTCTGGAGTTGAACCAAAAACCCTATCAAAAAAGGCCGTTTCTTTCAAATTTGAAAAAATCTGGTCTTTTTTTACAAGGAAGATGATTAAAATTACAAGAAGTCCGAGAACCAGGCAAGCAGCGGTAAACAGAGTTCCATTATTTTTTTTGTTTGACGATTTTGTATTCTTTTTTGCCATATTTTCTATTTTGCCAGATATTCGTTAATTGCAGCAGCCGCTTTTCGTCCCTCTCCCATAGCAAGGATAACGGTAGCAGCACCCAAAACAATATCACCACCAGCCCATACTTTTGCATGAGAAGTAGCCTGATTTTCGTCAACAGTGATGTGACCTTTCTGATCAGCATTCAAACCTGGAGTTGTTTTTACCAGCAAAGGATTTGAACCATTTCCCAGGGCAACAATCATTGCATCACAAGGAACATCGTGTTCAGAGCCAGGAATTGCAACTGGAGAACGGCGGCCAGATTCGTCAGGTTCGCCAAGTTCATAAGAAAGACAGCGAACTCCGCAAACTTTTCCTTCTTCATTGCCCAAAACTTCAACAGGATTTTCCAGGAAGCGGAAATTTACGCCTTCTTCTTCGGCGTGGGCAATTTCTTCCAGACGGGCAGGCATTTCGTTACGAGTACGGCGATAAACAACATCAACTTGTTCTGCACCAAGGCGGAAAGCCATGCGGGCAGCATCCATTGCAACGTTACCGGCACCACAAACAACTACGTGCTTTGCTTCGTAAATTGGAGTTGCAGCGTGTTCTTTATCATAACCTTTCATCAGATTTGCACGGGTCAAATATTCATTTGCAGAGAAAACTCCGATTAAGTTTTCGCCAGGAATATTTAGGAATTTTGGAAGTCCTGCACCTGTTCCAACAAAAGCAGCATCGAAGCCTTTTTCGTCGAGAATCTGCTCCAGGGTGTTCGTACGACCTACAAGGAAGTTCAATTCAAATTTAACGCCAAGTTTTTCAAGATTACTGATTTCGTCCTGAACGATTGCTTTTGGAAGACGGAATTCTGGAATTCCGTACATCATTACGCCACCGGCTTTGTGGAAGGCTTCAAAAATTGTAACCTGGTGTCCGGCTCTGGCACAATCTGCGGCAACTGTAAGACCGGCAGGGCCAGCCCCGATAATTGCAACTTTTTTTCCGGTTGCAGGAGCAACTGTTGGTGTTGAAACCTGGTGATTTTCGCGTTCCCAGTCTGCAACAAAACGTTCCAGACGACCGATTGAAACAGCTTTTTCGGCACTTTTCCAGATTTTTCCAACCGTACATTTTCCCTGACACTGCTTTTCCTGAGGACAAACACGTCCACAAATTGCAGGTAAAAGGCTAGTTTCTTTGATAATATCAACAGATTTTTTGAATTGGCCGTTAGCAATTTCTTTGATAAAGCCAGGAATGTTGATATTTACAGGACAACCTTCCATACAGAAAGGTTTTGCACACTGTAAACAGCGGTTAGCTTCTACAATTGCCTGTTTTTCTGAATAACCAAGGGCAACTTCTTTCATTTCGCGTTTACGGGTATTTGGATCGCGGGTAGGCATTTCCATCTGAGGAATAGCGTTGCGGTCTTTTGGGGTAAGTTTTCCGTTAGTTTTGATTAAATTTTGAATCTTATTATATTCTTCTTCTACATTGATTGCCATTTTTTGCTCCTACTTTGCCAAGGCATCTGCCTGAGCCATCATACGACACTTATGGTCATCAGCTTGTTCACGAGCCTTAAATGACTTCATACGCATCATCATATTATCCCAGTCAACCTGGTGGGCATCAAATTCTGGACCATCAACACAAACAAACTTTGTTTTTCCGCCGACAGAAACACGGCAACCACCACACATTCCAGTTCCATCAATCATAATTGTATTTAATGAAACAGTTGTTTTAATACCGTATTCTTTAGTTGTCATTGCAACGAATTTCATCATAATTGGAGGACCAATTGCAATTACTTCGGCAGGAGGACACTGACTTTCGCACATTTCTTTTACAGGAACTGTAGAAACACCTTTACGACCAGCAGAACCATCATCAGTCATGATGATAACTTCGTCGGCAATTGCCCTCATTTCATCTTCATAAATAATTAAATCTTTATTGCGGGCACACAAAACCATCACAACTTTATTTCCAATTGCTTTATGGGCCTGAACGATTGGGTAACAAGGAGCTACACCAAATCCACCGCCAACAATCAAAACTGGGCGGTCATATTTTTCAATATCGGAAGGATTTCCTAAAGGGCCTAAAACGACAGGAAGGCTGTCACCTTCTTTCATCAATGATAATTTGTAAGTAGACGCACCAACAGGTTGGAAAGCCAATGCAATCCATCCTTCTTCTGCATTTCCGTCTGCTATTGTTAATGGGATTCTTTCACCGAACTCAGCGTCTACCTGAACGATAACAAACTGTCCGGCCTTGCGGTTACGAGCGATTTCGGGTGCTGCGACTCTCATATAGAATACACCAGCCGAAAGCTGCTTCTTCTCTAAGATTTTAAACATTTGTAATTTGCTCCTAGGTGATTTTATCATTATGGCTAGTAATTGGTCAATTAAAGCAAAAAGAAATCCGTTAGTATAAACTAACAGATTTCTTTTTTATGAGATTTTTGGATTTTGTAAATGTGACGAAATCTAGCTTAGACTAGAATCCGA
>CAZGDL010000200.1:0-3377 GCA_964525075.1 uncultured Treponema sp. | reverse complement strand
GGCTGGTGTCAAAATCCCGAGCCGTCAAATTTTTCCTACCAGACCGGCGTCCAGAAGTCAAAATTTTCGCTTCCATCAGATTTCAAAGTCATTTTGATAAAAGCCAGGTCTACAAAAGTTTTTTCTACGGTGGCAATGGCAAAACTTGCCGGCTGGCCACCTCGTGGCCTGGAACAACTGCCCGGATTTATGAATTTATAATCCCCTTGCCGGTTTTCTTCGGCAAAATGGGTGTGGCCAAAAAATGCGGTTCGACATTGTTCAAGTTGCATTTCCAATCCTAGATTTTCCATTCCAAAATCGACGCCTTCCCGGTGGCCGTGAGTTACAAAAATGTTCTGACTATTTACCGTAAAAACCTGGGAATATGGAACTTTCAGTGAAAAATCGCCATTTACCGGGTAGGTTCCTGGGTCGTTATTTCCGCGGACAAAAGCAATCACCGGGGGAATGCAGGCTTTAAGGTCATCATCATAAAAAGCGGTCGCAAGTAAGTTTGCTAAATCACAAGCCCCATCACCACAAAAAACAAAGGCGTCACATTTTGCCCCATACTGGCGGATTATTTTTTCCATCTTTTTATAATTGCCGTGGGAATCAGAAAGAACCAGGAGGCGAGCGTGGTCTTTTTGAGCAAGGGCGTCAATATCCTCTTTGGCCCCGATTAAATTTTGATATTCTTGAATAATTTTGTTCAACATGAAAAAGTCCAATCAACCTGGTTCAAATCACTTGGTTTAAGCCACTTTGTTCAGACACCCAAAACAAAGTGATTAATCGATTGCAAGCCTGTTTCTGGATCAACATAATGGCGGATATTTCTACCTTTTAACATTTGCAACAAGTGGGCATAAATTGCTGTAGTTTTTTCCAGCGAATAGTCCAGAGTGACCATATACTCCACCGTTTCGCAAAGAACTTCTGGGGCTTCATCAATCAACTGGCCGTCAATTTCTTCATTTTCAACTTCTCCTGCCAAAACTGCAGCGTGTCCTTTATCAATCACAATATCACAGGTCGACTCCAAACCCAAAATATCATCTTGTGGGAACAAAGCAATCACAGGATAAGGAACTTCCTGCTTCCAGGCATCCTGATTTCTAGCCAAAGCCGAATGGGTATTTTCTGGAGCCCCCAGGAGGATTACTCCGGCCCAGTCTTTTGTCTCATCCTGCAATTTTGAATAAAGTTCGTTGGCGTAACTTTTTGCGTTGTGCTTAAAGTCGTCAGGGTAAACTACGGGGTAAATCAATCCTCCTTTTGAATCCAGACCAAATTTTTCATCAAGAAGATTAAGGAGATTTTCTTTTGTGTCATTTTCATTAAAACCGTAGGCAAATAAAACCAAAATTCTTTTATTTGTGATATGCCAACTTTGAGGTTTAGAAACTATATCAGCAATATTTCCATCTGACGGAAGCAATTCTATGGAGTCTGTATCATTCTGCTGATTATTATTTTGGTCGCAGGCCAAAAAGGCGAAAATTGAAAGTCCCAGAACAAGGGCAAAAGTCTTTTTAACAGCTTTTTTGAAAATATTTTTTGTTTTTCCCATACCCATTCTGCTATTCTATCCTATTTTATTTTTCTTGAAAAGAATGCCATTTTTTTGATAGTATGGAGTATGAATGTTTTAAAGCCCATCTTAGAGCTTATTGGTAGTCTTGGATTTCTTCTTTACGGAATGAAATTGATGAGTGACGGGGTTCAGCAGAGTGCTGGTGAAAAACTCCAGCGGGCCCTTTCCGTTTTGACAGGAAACCGTTTTATTTCGCTATTGACTGGGCTTATTGTAACAATGATTATTCAGTCATCAGGGGCAACCACCGTAATGGTTGTTACTTTTGTAAATGCCGGTCTGATGACTTTAACCCAATCTGTAGGCGTAATTTTTGGTGCAAATATTGGTACAACAATTACCGCCTGGATTGTTTCAATTTTCGGATTTAATTTTAATATTTCATCTTTTGCAATTCCTTTGTTTGGTGCAGGGTATTTCCTTTCTATCATCAATAAAGGGGCTTATAAAAACTGGGCCGAAGCAATTATGGGCTTTGGTCTTTTGTTTTTGGGATTGAGTGGACTTTCCGCAGTTTTTACTCCCGAAGAACTGGGCTGGCTTTTTAAGGTTCAGGGAACTGGTCCTTTAGCATTAATCGCAGGTTTTGGAATTGGTGTGATGATTACCGCCCTCCTGCATTCATCATCAGCTTTTACCGCTATCGTCATCACTATGGCTTATAACGGCCTGATTAGCTGGGAACTTGCAGCTGCCATGACTTTGGGAAGCAATATTGGTTCTACAATCGATGCAATTTTGGCTGCAATTGGAACTTCCGCCGATGCAAAACGTTCTGCCGTAATTCACGTAATGTTTAACGTTTTTGGAACATTCCTAGCTATGATTTTCTTCCATCCTTTCTTGCGTTTTGTAATCCTCCTTACCCCAGGCCATGAAAATTCCAACATCGCAATTAGAATTTCCATGCTTCACACGATTTTTAAGACACTTTCTACTATTCTTTTCCTTCCTTTGCAAAATCCTCTTGTCCGCCTTTCTCAAAAAATCATCAAAGACGGTTCAAAAGAAAATTCTGCTACTTTCCGTCTGGAATTTACAGAACTTTTGGGAAAAGACAGCGTTACAACTCACATTATGCAGGCAGAAAAAGCCATTGCCGATATGACCGATGTTGTGAGCGGTATGTTTGATAAAATTCAGATTGGCGTTACAAAGCGAAATCCTGAATTCATAGAAAAATATGCCGAAGAAAGTGCAAAAGCGGAAGATTATGTTGACCAGATGCACGAACAAATCACCCACTTCCTTATAAAATGCGAATCGATGCCTCTTTCGGATAAGCAAATCAACCACATTTCCAGCATGATTCAGATTGTTGATGAACTCGAAAATATGAGTGATTCTTGTTACGCAACAATTATGCTTATTGTACGCAGTATCGATAAAAAAATGAAATTCCAGCAGGCCGATATGGAACGCCTTTTGCCTTACCTGGAACTTGTTCGCCAGTTCCTCCAGTTTATCCGCAGAAATATCAACAGCCAGCTGACCCCAGAAAAACTGGAACTTGCTGCAGAACTGGAAGATGGAATTGACGCTTTCCGCAAAGACCTCAAAAAAGTTGCCCGAAAACGCCTAGAAGCTGGTGCAGACGTAAAAGCCGAACTTTTGTATATAGACCTTGTCCGCCGTATAGAAAATATTGGTGATAATTGTTTTAGCATTTCGGAAAGTTTGACTGGGAAGATTTAGATTTGAAAGCCTCCGTGTGAATGCAAAAATCACGGTTTGAATGTCCGTTTGAGGGAGCCTCTAAAAATTGCAATTTTTAGAGGCAACTCTGAAAACGCGACGT
>CAZGDL010000199.1:0-3379 GCA_964525075.1 uncultured Treponema sp. | reverse complement strand
AGAGAACCTGCCATTGGCTGGGCTCCGTTTGTGATGTATGGAGTTTGGGCTGCCTGTTGAATCTGTTTTTGGTAATTTTCGATTAGGGCGTCGGCCTGTTCATCGGAAATGTCGGAAATGGAATCTTTTGGCTGGTTTTTGATGGCGGAAAGGCGTTCGATGAGGGTGTTTAAAATCCTGATTTTGCTGATGGAAATGCCTTGCTGGCCAGTTTTTGCGGCAACTCCGGAAACGTGGTCAAAATTTGAATAGAGGAGGGCAGAAGGGCTTACTGGAACATAAAGTTTTCCGCTGGCTCCGCTTGAAACCAGGCTACTTGAATAAGAGAATGCGTTTATGTAACCGAGTGAACTTGTCATTTTCCACAACTCCTACTTTATTTTCGGATTTTTGTGGAAAATGATTAGATTTTTTTGAAATAGGATTGGAATAGAATTTGAATAGAATTGGAGGAAGGGTGTCCTCCGGGGCGTTATTTGCTAATTCCCCCTAGGAAAATCCTCGAGGGGGAAAGCGAAAATTAAGCCCAGATGAACCACAATACCAGGGCTGACACTGTCGTTGTGAGAATTGTGAAAGGGGCACCAATTTTGAGGAAGCCTGAAAAACTGATAGGGTGTCCTTCTTTTTTTAGAATTCCCATTGCTACAACGTTGGCAGATGCTCCGAACGGTGTGAGGTTGCCACCAAGGCAAGAGCCGATTAAGAGGGCAAAGTCGTAGAGTTCTGGGGTAACGTTCATGCTTGTGGCAAGCGTACTTGCGACAGGGAGCATAACGATGATGTAAGGAACGTTATCAACAAAGCCTGAAATAAGGACAGAGAAGGCCAAAATGAGGACAAAGCCCAAAAGTTTATTTCCGCCGGTGATTTTTGCAAGCCATGCTGCGAAGTCGTCCAAAAGACCTGTTTCGCTAACTGCTCCAACTACCACAAAAATACCAATCAAAAAGGCGATTGTTTCCCAGTCCAAGCCTTTTACCAAATCCCAAATCTCAGAACCAGTTTTTTTCTGGCTGAATTTGTACCAGAGAAGTCCGATAATCCCAAGGCCCAGAACAAAACAGCCTGAACTGTATCCAAGTTCTGTGCTGAGGAAGGAAATACCAGCCAGTCCGAAAATCATAATCAGAAGAAGCCACAATGGAAAATATGAAATGACTGGCTCTTTTTCGACCTGGGCTTTTTCTTTTACTTTTCCAAAAATGCAGTAGAAGAAAATACAGCCTGCAATCATTCCTGCCTGTACTATGAAGAAAATCGAAAGTTTTCCGTTAGAAACAAAAAAGTCGTTGAAGTTGTAGCCGGCGTAAGATGCAAAAATCATGCTTGGTGGGTCGCCAACCAATGTTGCAGTTCCTTCCAGGTTTGACATAACAGCCAGTCCAATCATAAAAGGAATAGGATTTAGCTTTAATTTTTTTGACAGGGCCAGGGCGATTGGGGCCATTACCAGGACTGTCGCAACATTTTCTACGAAGATAGAAATAATTCCCGTCATGGCGAGAATCAAAACTACGGCAACTCCAGTACTTCTGGAATGTTCTACGAGCCAGTCTGCGATTCTTGCTGGAACTTTTGAATAGATGAAAAGGGCTGCAATTGTCATACTGCCAACGTAAATCATCAAAATGTTCCAGTTTATCAATTCAAAGAAAACGTGGTGTAAAAGTCCGCCAATCGAATCTTGGGCTTCAAAAACTTTTCCTGCAAAAACAAGTCCTAAAACCAGGGTGATTAGGGCGGCGATTGAAGTCATCCAAACTTTTTTGTCCTGAAAGAGGATGACCAGTAAATACATAACTAAGGCAAGTGCCAGAATAATCCATTTAATTTCAAACATAATTAAAATTTCCTATGAGATTTAAAGTATGAGATTTAAAGAGATGCCTTAAACATTAAACTTGAAGAAAAGGACATCGCCGTCTTGAACCTGATATTCTTTTCCTTCCTGGCGATATTTTCCTGCAGCCTTGATTGCAGCTTCGTCGCCATACTGTTTCAAATCGTCGATAGTGTAGGCTTCTGCGCGAATAAAACCTTTTTCAAAATCGGTGTGGATTACACCGGCCGCGCGGGGAGCTTTGTCTCCAGCGTGAATTGTCCATGCTCGGCATTCATCGGGACCGCCTGTAAAGAAAGTTCTCAATCCCATCAAGTGATAGGCTTTGCGGGCCAAAACTGCGAGTCCGCTTTCTTTCAAGCCAACGCTTTCCATAAAGTCTTTTTTGTCATTTGGATCTTCAATTTCTGCCAAATCAGCTTCAAATTTACCACAAATCACAACAACTTCAGATTTTTCTTCGGAAGCGTATTTTTGAACAATTTCAACGTATTTGTTTGTTCCTGCTGCAATCGAATCTTCATCAACATTTGCAACGTAGAGGGTAGGTTTCATTGTGAGAAGGAACATATCATAAATTGCAGCTTTTTCATCATCAGTAAGATCTGCAACTCGGGCACATTTTCCGTCCTGGAGCAAAGGTTTAATTTTGTTCACAGCCGACTGCCATGGAGCGTATTTTTTTTCTTCCTCGTGGCCCAAAGAACGAACCGCACGGGTTACTTTATCCTGGCGGGCTTCGATTGTGTTCAAATCTGCCTGGCAAAGTTCCCAGTTGATTGTCAAAATATCAGATTCTGGGTCAATTGGGGCTGCTTCATTTGCATTATCACGAACGTGCATAATATCAGGATTATCAAAACAGCGGACAACGTGGGCAATTACCGAACATTCGCGGATATTTGCCAGGAATTTATTTCCAAGACCTTCTCCCTGCGATGCCCCTTTAATCAAACCTGCAATATCAACAAATTTAACTGCTGCAGGTGTCTTTTTTTTAGGATTGTGTTTACTAGCCAAAAAATCCAGGCGTTCATCTGGTAAGTCAACAATGCCAATGTTTGGGTCAATTGTACAGAAAGGAAAATTCTCTGCAGCGGCAGGAGCTGCTGTCAAAGCCGAAAAAATAGTGGATTTACCAACATTTGGCAATCCGACAATACCACATTCAAGTGCCATTTTATATCTCCATTTTGAGTTTTTTTTTATTAAGGATTTTGAATTTTGATTATTTTGTTGCGTCAGACATTACGGCTTTTGCCAGCTGGTCAGCACAACTTGTTGGTTTAAAACCACAGGTGTTGCCTGCAAGTTTTGCTGCAATTTCTTCAGCCTTCATTCCATCACACAACTTTGAAATTGCTTTTAAATTGCCGTTGCAACCGCCATCAAATTTAATATTTGTAATAGTTCCATCATCATTTTTTGTAAAATGAATCATTGTGGCACAAGTGCCTTTTGTTTTGTAAGAAATATCCATAGTTTAAATATAGTGAAAATAGGCTAAAGCAACAATAAGAATATTTATATTGATGA
>CAZGDL010000198.1:0-3397 GCA_964525075.1 uncultured Treponema sp. | reverse complement strand
TTTTAATTCATCAGAATTCAGCGACAAAGGCGAAAAACCTTTCAACTGGAATGAAATTTCAAGCAAACTTTAGGGAGGAATAAAAGATGGTTACTAAAGCTTCAGAAACATATTTTGAACGTGGTGTTCTGGATGCAGCACACCCACCAATTATTGACCAGGTAACTCTTGCTGTAAATTCAAAAGACTTAAAAGCAGGAACAGTTTTGAAATCTGGAACAAATGGCTATGAACCTGCCGGAGACAGCGACACTCCTGTAGCAGTTCTTATGGAAGACGTAGCAGCTCACGCTAGCGAAACTGCTTATGCAGCAATTCTCGTTCATGGCGTGGTTGTAAGTTCAAGACTGTTGGATTTTTCTGGTGAATCAGAAACATCTGCATCAGAAACTCTTAAAGCAAAACTTCCTACTGCTGGAATCTATTTGACCCAGGCTGTCTGGTCTGAATCAAACTTCAACTAAAAATCTTGCCGGAAGATTAAAACTTTCGGCAATGCAACAAATGAATGAAAGGAGATAAAAATGAGTAAAACACTTATTATCCGAAAAGAGGACATCGAGAGAGTTGTGGCTCAAATGCCAGAAAACACATCGAATGCACGTGCTTATTTTAAGCAGAGTGTAAACAAGAATTCGACCCATATTTCAGCGGCTGAACTTAAAAAGGAATATGGCAACGTTCCTGTTGTAGTCCGGGGCGACACCGGTATTGTGCCAAAACACGGCGTAGACGTTACAGACATCGTTCCTATGGCTATCGAAATTGATGATAAGATTTCGGCTGTAGCTATGGACGAAATCGAACGAGCTACCGATATGGGGGCTCAGCAGATTAAGGACGAATACCTGAACCAGCATGCAGAAATGGTACGTAATACCATCAACGCACTTTGCTGTCAGGCTCACAAAGGTGCAATCGACTACATGATGAAAGCCGGTTCTGGCTTTGAACGCTACCAGGTAAATTACGGAACTGTCAAAACACTGTCAGACGCAAGTGCTGTAGCTTACAGCAAACTGACAATGGGAGACGCCGTAAAATACATGGCAAAAATCAGAAAGCTGGTTACTGACCAGGGAGTTGGTGGACCTGGCGAATTTATTGCCGGTAGCGAAATCTATGCCAAATTTGTTGATCTGCTCACTGATGCAAAACTCAGTGACAACATCAAGGAAGGCTTCCTCCTTATCGGCCCTTACAAGGTTCTGGAAGATAACGATTCTTATGTTGATTATTCAACAAAAGGCGTTAAAACTACAAAATCTGTTTGTGGTGATTTTGACCTTCTGTATCGTGCAACAAATGCCGGCCAGAAGCTTGTTTACCTTCGTCTTGATGACACCGTTCAGAAAGAAGCTGTTCCAATCTACAGCTTCACTGAAAAAGGCGAAGGCCAGAGAGGCGACAGGATTTATACAAAATCCAAGCCGTTCCCTCTAATCAATGTAAAAGGCCTTGCTTACGCAACGTTCAAAAACGAGTAACCAGCAGGGCTAGAAAATACACTTTCTGGGATAACATAAGGGCGGAAGAAATTCCGCTCTTTTTTTTTGAGGTTTAGAAAATGGATATTATTACAGTTGACGAATTAAAGGCAGAACTGCCAAATCAGGATTATGAAACACTGACGCTGGGTGAAGACAGCATTGCAGAACGTTGCATTCAAAAGGCTGAAATCTGGGTAAAAGCCATGGTGGAATCTACCGGCAAAACTTATGACCAGAAAAACACTGTCTGCAAAGAAGCAACGCTCAAACGTGCCTTGTATGAGCTTTTTTCTTTTGTGGGAATGGGAGACCGGGCAAGGGAAAAACTGGAAGATTTCGAGCTTCTGATTGAAAGTTATTTTGGCCCAATTATAAAAAAAACTGACACAGATTCTAAGGGACCGGCCTACGGACTTATGACTTCAAGGCGAGGTAATCCACTCAAAAGGAGCAGTGAATGGGTGTGACAGTTGTAAAAAGTCTTGGCGAACTTGGAAAAAAAATCGACAAATCAAAGTTAGAACCTGTCATGAAAAGAATTTCCCAGAACCTTGTTTCTTCGGCTATAAAAAAAATCAACAAAGGAATCCAACCGGCAAACGCTCCACTCACCCAGGCGGTCAAAAGCGGAAATAAAACTTTGAGAGATAACGGAACTCTTATGGCTTCAATTGCCCCTCATAGTGGTCAGACCTGGGCTTCTGCCGGAACAAACTTAAAGTATGCCAAAATTCAGCAGGAAGGCGGAACTGTGACAAGCAAGGGTAAAGGACTTTGGCTTCCGGCCGGAAAACAGACCCGCTGGCTTTCGAGAAAATACAATGCTCAAAGTCCAGGACAATTGATTTCTGCAATGAAAAGTGATGGTTATTCTTTTTACCGTGCAGGCAAGGTCTTTTTTGCCAAAAAGAAACAAGGACAACCATTTCCGCTTTTTGTAATAAAGCAGTCTGTCACAATTCCTGCCAGGCCTTTTTTGTACATTGATGATGATGATGAAAAATACATCATGAAAGAAATAAGAAAAGCAATTCGCCAACAATTGGGAGGCAAACAATGACCATAGAAAAAATTATTGAAAATCTAAAATCTGCAATTACCAAACAAACTGGTTTTCCAGTCTTTCTGCTTCCCCAAAAAGCTGTAAACAATACCGCCCACATAGACTTGCTATTTCAGGACTGTTACCAAAACGGAGAATTGAATGAGAAGCTTGTTTTTTTGGCAGAGTACAGGACAAGTGGAAGCCACGTAAAATGGCTAAGTGAAACGGTAAGTCTCAGGCGGATTCTTCACCAAATGGAAAATGATTACATTCTGGTGGAATTTTTGGACGATAACGGAATTCAAAAACGCCTGCGGGCTTACTGGATTGGTTCGGGACAAGCTTCCTGGGTTTATCCTAGTGATACAGACAGTTCAATGCCTGCCCAGTATGTGGTGCAATGGAATATTGAATTAGACTGTCCAGAAAATATTATTACGGAGGCTTAAAATGAAACCGGGTGGAAAAGACGGAAAACTTTACAAAATCAAGGAAGGAGATGCGATTACTGGCGGAACTAGCGGTGCTAAAATCGAAAAATCTGGCTGGTATAAAATCAAATCAATTGGAAGTTCTACATCGCTTCCAAAGGCAGATACTACAACCTACGCAAATGCCAGTAGCATTAAAGTGGGACAGGTAGTTCATTTGTGGAAAGACCAGGCTCTTGCAAGTGGTGATGCGGTAATTCCTTTGACGCTGACTTTAATCAGTTTTGTCAAAGACGTGTCGAACTCTAAGCAAGGCAGTAGCTATGATGTTTCAACTCAAGAAAATCTTGATGGTGGCGTTCGTGAATGGATTACAGGTGCTTTCACCGATTCCAGCGGAACTATCAACGGAACTGTAGAAACAGACAGCG
>CAZGDL010000197.1:0-3424 GCA_964525075.1 uncultured Treponema sp. | reverse complement strand
AACAGGCAATAAAAGATGGCAGTGAAGATAAAGTTAAGGCGATGATTCAAAACGGCCTGCCACAAGAAATCAGAGAAGAGTATCGCATTTCGCATGAAAAATCAGCCAAATAAATCCGAATGGGTGCCGGTATCAATCAGTTCAAGGATTAAAACATTTTCATATATTTTGTAAATCAAAAGCAAATCTGGTAGAACGTGGCACTCTCGGTTTCCGATGTAATTTCCACTCAATTCGTGGTCGTTGTAGCGTTCGGGAAGTTGCTGACCTTTAGCCAAAAGTTCAACCGTTTCCTTTAACTTTTCTGCTTGCTTCGTGCTACGTTTCTTTATTAATTTAGCGTGTTTTTTAAAACGATTTGTCGCCCGAACACTGTATTTATAATTTTCATCACTCATAAGCCAATTTCATCCCATAATTCCTGTGGATTTTTATACGTTTTCGCCTTGGGATCATTTGCCAGCTTTTCACCTTCTTTCAGAGCTTTTTTTAGTTCCTTAGAATATTTGGGATATTCTACTTTGAAGGGCAGGGCGTTTTGAAAAGTGACCTGTTTTAAAAAGAGCGTTATGGCTGTTGAAAGTGAAAGACCTAAGCCTTCAAGAACTTGAGTTGATTCTTCTTTTAATTGTTTTTCGATTCTGATATTTGTTGCTACTGTTTCCATGTCTACAAAATTACTACAAAAAGTTGCATTTGTAAAGCAAATGCTTTACACTGTCTTGCCATCCCACTCCTTGGAATGTTCCTTTTCATACTTTATGGCAGCATCAAAATCAACCTGGGGAGCACAATTTTTCTCAATATTCAAAGCCGTAGCGTGCAGTCGTCTGATGCAGTCTGATTTATCCTTGTAGCCCAATTTCGATTTTTCGATACTTTCGCGGAGAATTCTAATTGATTCATCATAAATTTTTAGCGGAACAGGAAAAGGATGACCATCTTTTCCGCCGTGGGCGAAAGAAAACCTTGCCGGGTCTTTAAAACGAGAAGGCGTTCCATAAATCACCTCGCTTACCAAAGCCAGGGATTGCAGAGTTCTAGGCCCCAAACCAGGAGTTAGCATCAAACTTTCAAAATCTTTGGGCTGACTTTCGTAGGCCGTAGCCAAAACTCCGCCCAATCTTTTCAAATCAACATCCTGGGCAAGAACTTCGTGATGAGATGGCATCACAATAGACCGGCCTTTAGTTTCATAGACAAACTGATTATGATTTAGCTGATTTTGCGACTCCGAGCCAAAATTTCCACCCAGTTCTCCTGCCGAAAATAATTCCCCTTGCAAAGGAATTTGCTCTTGAGTAGTAACAAGCTCCCGACCAGCCCCAGCGGACGCCGCCCCACGAAAATCTCCGCCACCAGGACCAAGCTCTCGCCCTGGAATGTCATTTTCTCGCCCTGGAAAGCCTGCCGCCCCACGAAAATCACCGCCAACCAAGCCAATTTTTCCAACTAAGCCCGACGTCTTCCTTACACTCTGAACCTTGCCCCCGCTCAGCAAAATCATTTCATTTTCAGGCTTTCCAATCTGCAAAATTTCTTTAAGAATTCTGTCCGGCTGTTGCAAAGACATATCCAAAATAGAGTCCCGGGCAGATTTTGCATTACAATCCGTCAGATTAAGAATCTGCCCCCGATTATCCCCAACCACTCCAGTGTGCGGCTCTTCCACAAAAGATCGCAAATCAGCCGAACACCAGTGATAGCGTCGGGCCTTTTTTTCTGCAACATTCATTCCCTGTTGAACAACCGCCCAATTCCCAGACCTGGTCAAAATAAAATTATGCTGATAAAGCTGAAATCCATCTTGAATAGCGTTGTTATCAACTTTTGCCACCAGTTTACTGTCGCGGACAAGCTCATCACCATTCAAACCGGTTTTGTCCGCAATCCCCAAAAGTTCATTAGGAGTCATTCGCGAATATTTTCCGCGTCCTCCGCAAACATAAATCCCCAGTTCCTTAGCCCGCGGATTCAAGCCCCGCTTCAAAGCATACATCACCGAAGTCGTAATCCCCGAAGAATGCCAATCCATCCCCATCACAGCCCCAAAAGACTGAAACCACAAAGGATCGCTCAGCCGAACCAAAACCTCGTCCGGCCCAAAATTATCAACCAGCGACTCCGTAATCAGAGTTCCCAAAACCATCATTCGGTCGGCAAGCCAACGAGGCACCGTTCCAGTGTGAAGAGGCAAATCCGCATGTCCAGAATTTCTAAAAGCAGACATTTGAAGTCATTATATCACAAAAAATGATTAGGAAGTTGCCCTTTATAACAATCCTCTTTTTCTTTATAATTATTAAAGTAACTATTCAGAATATTGCTTTTTATCTTAATAATCTCTTGAGATTCCGGATCGAGTCCGGAATGACGATTTTGAGTAGTTATTCCATGAAATAAAAAATTATGAGGTAAATATGATTATTGAAAGTGATTTTAAGAACAAAACAATTTTTTCTTTTGAAGTTTTCCCACCCAAAAAAGATATGCCAATAGACACTATTTTTAATACCTTGGACGAACTTAAAGATTTAAAACCAGATTTTATTTCTACAACATTCGGGGCTGGTGGTAGCGAAAATTGCGAAAATGCCCTGGCCATAGCCAAACGCATAAAAGATGAATGCCACGTTGAATCCGTAATTCATATGCCTTGTATCAATATGACAAAAGATGATGCCCTTTATTGCCTGCAACAGTTTGAAAAAGCCGGAATTGAAAATATTCTTGCCCTCCGCGGGGATAAAGTCGAAGGCAAAACCCCTTGCAACGATTTTCCTCACGCCAGCGATTTAATCAAATTTATCGAAGAATACAATAGCAAACGAACAGATGGCAAACATTTTAAGATTTTGGGAGCCTGCTATCCGGAACTTCATCCGCAATCAACTTCTGTTTATGATGATTTGGAAGGTCTCAAAGCCAAAGTTGATGCCGGTGCAAGTCATCTTCTTTCACAACTTTTCTTTGACAACGAAAAATTCTACCGTTTCCAAGAACGTTGTGTCATCAAAGGAATAAATGTTCCAATCGAAGCTGGAATTATGCCAGCCACAAATAAAAAATCCATAGAAAGGATGGTCAGCATGACAAATGCCGTCCTTCCTAAAAAATTCACAGATATGATGAATCGCTACGCCGACCACAAGGACGCCATCCGCGATGCAGGAATTGCCTACGCAATCGACCAGATTGTCGACCTCGTTACCCACGGAGTTTCCGGAATCCACCTTTACACAATGAACAATCCATTAGTTGCCCGAAAAATTTACGAAGCAACAAAGAGCCTTTTTGAGGTTGCTCCAATGACTAGGGTAGAATAAAAAAAAGACCGTGGTTCATCCACGGTCTTTTTACATCTGGCAACCTTACATCTGCCCTGACTTTATTTTACAACCTTAACGTCAAAACAAATATAAGC
>CAZGDL010000196.1:0-3542 GCA_964525075.1 uncultured Treponema sp. | reverse complement strand
CTAAAACAACCGCTTTCGCGCTTGTTTTTTAACGGTTCTTCGATTTTAGGCTTGTTGGTGTTCAAATTTTGCTAAAATACTAAAAAAATAGCCCTTGAATAAAAGGCCTATTTTATTTTATATTGGTAGGATAAAATTATTATTCTTGTGGTAATAATTTGATTGTTAACGGTGACGGAATGATAGAAGTGCTGTTTTCTTGCACAAGCTAGTGGTTACCGGGCTTTCTTTACTACCGGGCAAGATCAGGAGTTACAAATGAAAAAGGGAATCCACCCAGACTACAAACTTACAAAAATCACATGTCTATGTGGTAATGTAATTGAAACTCGTTCAACTGTTGAAAACATCAACGTTGAAATTTGTTCTGCATGCCATCCTTTCTATACTGGAAAGCAGAAACTTGTTGATACTGCAGGTCGTATCGATCGTTTCAACAAGCGTTATGGTATTAAGGCAGACAATCAATAAGTTTAGTCCTGTGGACAACTTGAAAAAGGCACGCTTTTTGGGCGTGCTTTTTTTGTTTTAAAGGGTAAAATGGATAGTGAAGCGATGAGAGGGGGCAGGGCGAAGAGAGTGTGCAGGGCGAAGAAGGCAGGAGGATATTTATGAAAATAATCATAAAGGCAAATGACGTTTCTAGGGAAGAAAATAAACTTTGGCGAGGGCTTGGAATGGTAAGCGGAAACAATTCTTCCAGGCTTTTAATTGATTACAAGGCTCTGCATCCTGATAAATATCTGGAACTTTTGAATTTAATGTTTGGAAAAGAAGGTTTAAATATTGGGCATTTGAAAATTGAAATGGGGGCGGATATAAATTCTTCTTCCGGAACTGAACCTTGCACTATGAGGGCGGCTGACCAGGTGGCTGATGTGACTCGGGGGGCGGGATTTGTCCTGGCTGCTGACGCGAAAAAGATTAATCCGGATTTGACTTTGGATATGCTGTGGTGGGGGGAGCCTAAGTGGATTGAGGATTGTGGGGATGATGGGCCTGCTGGGGCGGGTGATTTGCCTGGGGGTGAGGGAGATTTGCCTGCCGGGGCGGGAGATTTCGCTGAAGGGGCTGGAAATTGCCCTGGGGGGGCGGAAAATGTACCTGCCGGGGCGGAAAATCACACTGGCGGGCTGGCTACTCAAAAGAAAAATCTTTACGAAGCCAGATATTCCTGGTACAAGGGAAATCTGGTCCAGGCTTATAAGGTTTTTGGCCTGAAATTTGACTTTGTAAGTGCTACTCAAAATGAAAGGGGCTGGGATCCGGAATGGATTAAGTTTTTGTCTGCAAAATTGAAAAATGAAAAAAATTGTCCTTATGATTTTTCTAAAATAAAAATTGTGGCTGGGGAGGAAGTTTGTACTTGGAACCAGGCGGATTTGATGCTGAATGACCAGGATTTGCTGAATGCGGTTGACGTGATTGGAAGTCATTATACTTCATGGTCTAACGAAAATGTCTGGAAGTTGAGGGAGCTGGGCAAGGAAATCTGGTTTAGCGAAGGTTCTTCGCCTATGGGATATTCAAAAAATCTTTATAAATATGATGGAAATGGTTCTGGCTTGGGCGGTTTGAATGGCGTTTTGGATGTTGCTAACAGATTTATAACAATGTATCCGGGTGGAAAAATGACTTTGTGCGAATTTCAGCCGGTGGTTGCCGCTTATTATGATGGGGTGACTTACTGTCATAAGCAATTTATAAGTGCAAGTAGCCCTTGGTCTGGTTTTTATGAATTGGATCCTGGATTTTTTATGATGTTGCATTTTAGTCAGTTTATAAAAAAAGGGTGGGCTATGGTTGACCAGGCTTGTTATGGGGATGGAAAGCCTGCTGGGGATGGTCACGCTCTGGCTGGGGCAAAATATTCTTACTTGACGTCTTTGGATTTGCAGACTGGAGATTTATCTTGCGTCATTACAAACACGACTGAAAATGAAATTGAATATCAGCTTGAACTGGAAAATGTGGATTTGGCTAAAAATTTTTATCTCTACGAAACTTCTGGGGTTACAAAAGATAAAATTTTGAAAAAGTTTGATTTAGGTTGTGGAAAAAAAGAGCTTTCTATAAAGATTAAGCCAAATTCTATTGTGACGATTTCGACAATAAATAAAAATCCGATGGAAGGGCTCAAGGAAAATATAAACAGCAGGTTGGAAGAAAATTTCAATTTACCTGAAAATTTTGACCAGGTTGGGAATTATGGCCAGGCTGGAAAATCTGACCAGGAGTCGGGGGCTAATCAGATTTTGAAGCTGCCTTATTGTGATGATTTTTCTTATCCGGATTTTGCTGATGATTTTTTGGAAAAGCGGGGAAATGCTCCTTTGTTTATGACGGACGAAGGCGGTGCTTTTGAGATTGAAAAAGGCCCTGAAAAAAATGTTTTACGCCAGCAGATTGCAAAAGCGGATAGGGCAAAAGAATGGGGATATACGCCAGACCCTGTTACGAATTTTGGGGATGACAGATGGTTTAATTATTCTGTGGAGATAAATGGAAGTTTTGAGGTAGCTGAAAACAAGGCTGAAAATTATATTGGACTTGGCCTGCGCTATAATCTGCCGGATTCTGGGAAAAATGGATATTGGCTTCAGCTTTTTGAAAATGGGGAGTGGAAGTTTAATAGAAATGATAAATGCGTGAGAAGTGGGAAAATTGCGGTGGGGGAAAAATCACCTGGCGGGCGTGAAAATCCTTCTGGTGGTGAAAACCAAGATGACGTGGCTGGGAAAATCCTACCGGGCGAAAAAAAGTTGTGTGGGGCTGGGAAAATCACACCGGACGGGCTTGCTCCTAAATCCCAGCTTACCGAATGGAATAAAATGAAAATCCAGGTGGAAGATGATAGACTTTCTGCCTGGATAAATGACGTCCTGGTTTTGGACGAGTTGGCTGGAAATCTTGGAATTACCATGCAGGGGGGCGGCCGGGCTGCTATTTTTTCTTCCTATAATAAAAACTCTTTTGCTGATTTGAAGGTTTTGCCGGTCGGTCAAAATCCTTATATCAGACGGTATGACTGTTTGGACGACTGTTTTGAATATATCCAGGACCAAAATTCAAAATGGGATTTTGGTTTGATGGAAAGTTTTAAGCAGTACAAAAGAACTGTCGTGAAAGGGGGAGAAAATTCTCTTTGTAAGTTGAATTTTGAGGGGACTAGGTTTTTGATTACAGGTTCTGCAGGGGAGATGGCAAGTGTGGAGATTTCTGTTGACGGGAAAATTTATGATAAAGAATACCGGGTTTTGGAAGCCGGGAACAGGGAAGCCTTGGTTTTTGTGAATGGACTGGAAAATAAAAAGCATGAGGCCGGTATTAAGATTTTGAAGGGTAAGCTGAATATTGACGCAGTGGAATTTTAGGTGACATTTTGCTAGCCCGGCCAGGTGGGCGGCCACCAAGCGTGGAGCGGTTTAGCCACCGCAAGCTGGGCCGGGGGGGAGAAAATTCTTGGGCAGGGGGAAGATTTTCACTACCCAGGGGGGATTTTGCAGGCTACCTGCAAGTTGGCTCAGCTGAGGAGGCCGAGC
>CAZGDL010000195.1:0-3563 GCA_964525075.1 uncultured Treponema sp. | reverse complement strand
ACTCAATTTTGATTAAGCTCAATCAGATTGGTTCTGTTTCTGAAACCCTGGAAGCAATTAAAATGGCCCACAAGGCTGGTTACACTGCCATTTCATCACACCGCTCAGGCGAAACAGCCGACACCACAATTGCAGATTTGGCAGTTGCTTTGAATACCTGCCAGATTAAAACTGGTGCTCCAAGCCGTTCAGAACGCGTTGCAAAATACAACCAGTTGCTCCGCATCGAAGAAGAACTGGGAGATTCTGCATGCTACCCGGGATTTGGTGCTTACAACATTAAAGCGTAAGTAGATTTTATTACCAGGCATAAAAAAATCCTGTCATTTTTTAATGGCAGGATTTTTTTTATCAGAAAAACTAATTCGTCAGCGACAGCGACAGCCTTCCCCGGCAGGTGGTCCCCCTACCAGGCGGTTTTCCTTACTCTGTAGGACAGCCCCTTACTCTGTAGGGCGTTTCTTCAGGTTTTTGCTTTCTGCAATTGCCTGGCCTTCACCTACCTGCTGTTCCATCATTGCACGAACTTTTAATGGAAGTCCAGCCAAAGTAATAAAGCCCTGGGCATCTTTATGATTGTAAAGTTCACCAGTAGCGAACGAAGCAATTGATTCATTGTAAAGTGAATATTTAGAACCAGAGCCGGCTCCGCGAACTGCACCTTTTACAACTTTAACTTTAGACCAACCAGTAACGTTTTCTTCAGCTTTATCAACAAAAGCCATACAAGAATCCATCAAAGTGGTGAACCATTTTCCTTCGTAAATCAAATCAGCCATTCTTAAAGAAACCTGCTGTTTGAAGTGGTATGTTTCTTTATCAAGGCAGATATGATCCATCATTCTGTGAGCATAGTAAAGGATTGCTCCACCAGGAGTTTCGTAAACCCCACGAGATTTCATTCCAACAAAGCGGTTTTCACAAATATCTACCAGGCCAACCCCGTTTCGCCCACCAATTGTGTTCAATTCTGTCAAAAGTTCCAAAGAATCCATCTTTTTTCCATTCAGGCCAACTGGAATACCTTTTTCCCATTCGATTGTGACATATTCGCCATCATTTGGAGCTTCTTCTGGAACGACTGTGTTTTTGAGCATATGCTTGTAATTTGGTTCATTTTCAGTTTTTTCAAGCTCGAGACCTTCGTGAGAAAGGTGCCAGATATTTTCATCACGAGAATATGACTGGTCTTTTTTCATTGGAACTTCAAGTCCGCGATCTTCCAAAAATTTAATTTCGGCTTCACGGCTATCCATATTCCATTTATCATCACGCCAAGCGGCAATTACCTGCAAATCTGGAGCAAAAGCCTTGATTGCAAATTCAAATCGAACCTGGTCATTTCCTTTTCCGGTAGCACCGTGGCAAATTGCAACGGCTTTTTCCTGACGAGCATATTCAACAAGGATTTTTCCGATTAGAGGACGGGCAGTTGAAGTTCCCAAAAGATATTCATCTTCATAAACTGCATTTGCCTTCAAAGCAGGCCAGATATATTCTTCGATGTATTCTTTTTTTGCGTCAACAACATAACAAGCAGCTGCACCAGTTTTTAAAGCACGATTTTTGATTGCATCCCAATCATCACCCTGACCAACATCAATACAAACTGCAATTACATCATAGTTGTAGTTTTCTTTAAGCCATGGAATGATAACAGTTGTATCAAGTCCACCAGAATAAGCCAAAATTACTTTATCTTTTGCCATATTAAACTCCTGAAGCTTTAAACAGCTTTAATTTTGCATAAATATACAAAAAATATACTTTTTTTTGTAAAAATATGCAATATATTTTCGTCATTCCGGCCCTGAAACAAGATCAGGGTGACGTTCCGGAATCTCAGACTCACCGTCATTCCGGACTTGTTCCGGAATCTCAGACTCACCGTCATTCCGGACTTGTTCCGGAATCTCATGAGATGCTGAAATAAATTCAGCATGACGTGGTGGAGAGATTCAAAATAGCCTGCTGATAATTTTCTGCGGTCAATTCCAGACTTTTTTGATTTTTGCCTTTTTGAAGATTAAGGATAAAGTTTTGCCCCTTTTGCTCCAGAGTCCAGATTGTTTCGCCATCATCACAAAACTTTTTTATTAAATGAGCTTTGATAAACTGATAGAGGATTTTCTGTTTTTTCTCGTTGCAAAGGGATTCTTGCTTTTTATCTTCCAAGTCTTTTTGATAAAAATCCCGCTTTCCCAAAAATTCTTCGATTTCTGGAAAAGGATTGTTTGGAAATTTTGCATCAGCAATTTTTACAAAATCATTTCCATCAGCCTGAAGCAAAGATGCCTTTATTTGATTTTGAATAAAAAGCCGGAGTTTGATTGTCGGAGTGACAAAAACCTCCCAGGTCGCATAAGAGGCAGAAATACTTGCAGTCACTTTTAACTTGGGATTTCGCCTAGAAAAATCATCAAAAACCGCCTTACAATTTGCTGGGGTCAGGCGGTCTGCCCCAGAGCTTACCATATTTTTATGAAGAAGATGAACAAAAATTTCCTTCCAAAAATCGGATTCTACATCATCATACATTTAAGCAGCCTTTTTTGTTTTTTTTCCATTGTAAATTTTAGTAAAAATCAGAGGATAAAGATACATCAGAAAAAACATGACGCAAAGGTATTTCATAAAATGATAGCCCCAATCCCCCATAAATTTAAAAATATGACTTCCCAAAAAGAGCCAGAAAATCATAATGACAGAGCCAATCACAGAACGCAGGATTTTTGATTTTTTTTCGACCTGAGTTTCAAATTTTACAAAATGTCTTTCAAGCCACCAGCCAGTAAAAAATCCCAAAAGTCCGCCGGCTGAAGAAAAACAGTCAGTAACCATTTTTTTAGGGTCTACAAGGATTTTTTCATTCAAATCCACTACCTGAGGATATGGTTTAAAAATCATAAGCAAAAGCATAAGAATGGTGATGGCAGAACCAAAAATCAAAACCAGGGTGTCCAGTTTAGGATTTCGCGAAACAAAATATCGCAAAATATTGACCAGGCACAAAACCAGGCAGGTGTCAATAATCGCTACCAGAACGTCTTTCATGGTGTGGGCGCCCAGCCAGTTGCGGGAAAAGGCAGTCAGCAAAATACAAAGTGACATAAGGCAAACAAACCAAGTCTTTTTTCGCTGGGCTATGGCAAATCCGCCGTAAAACGAAGCGGCCGACGTTGTGTGTCCACTTGGAAATGAATAGCCGGTTGCTGATGAAGATGCAAGAGGGTCAACGTGAAGTCTCGGGTCTAAAATCCAAGGGCGGTGAATACAGGCCAGGTTTTTGATAATCTGATTTAAGCCAAAAGCCCCGGTGTAGCCCATAAAAATGTAAGCTCCATCTTCCTTATTCACACTCCAGTAAATAATTGCAGTAATCAGAGCACCTAAATACAAGGCACATTCTGAAATAAAAAGAAAAATATAATTTACAATATCAGGGCCAGCTTCTCGAATTGTTTGAAGGGCAAATAAATAATCCATTTTTCAACCTCGTTTTTTTATGATTTTACGACCTTACAATTTTACACCAAAAAGGCAAATTCTAAAATGACAATTAA
>CAZGDL010000194.1:0-3569 GCA_964525075.1 uncultured Treponema sp. | reverse complement strand
AAGTGTAAAGCCACCGCCGCCTGGAATCAATGTATTTTTCTCTATCACGAGGCTTAGGCTTAATTTTTGCGACGCTTCCATCAAAATAAAGCTTTTTCGGAATATAATAAAAAGCCGTTTCCCCATTTTCTGCAACAAATTCGCCAAGAATACTGGAGCCGTTTATTTTGATTTGGGATTTTTTATCGGTGACTTGCTGGGCCAATTCTCCATTCGCAAACAAATCCCCCTGCAAAGGTTTTATCATTTCAATCTGAATATAGCCATCAGTTATTTTTTCAAAATGGATTTCAATTTCGTATTTTGTATTTCCCATAAAATAATAATTTGTAGAAGCCTGCCTGTAACCGTCCGAAATAAATTCTATTGCGTGAGGTCCAGATTGCAAAACCATCCTAGAATTCTGGGAAGTTTGCAAAACATCATCAATAAAAACCTTAGCACTAGCAGCAGCTTCGGGAGGATTTATGATAATAGAAACTTCGACCGGCATTGCATTTGTCAAAAGAGGAATCAACTGGCCGGCTATGCTAGACGTCACCATATCAATATCCTGCATACTACCAATTTCCATTATCGAACCAAGTTTTTTTGCTCCCGGATAAAGATATAAATCCACAGAAACAGAAAAATAATCCCCATATTTTGAAATTACCCCAGTAATCAAGGTATTTATTTTGGCATTGTAAACTTCTTTTTCGTAAATTGCAGACTGATAGCCCGCTTGAGAGGCCGAATCCGACGCTTTAAAAAGTTTTGTAAAATCATTTTGATAAAGATTGACATTTTCCTGGGAAATTATACTTTCGTCTTTTACAAAAATTTTTTTGAAAAGATTTTTGTAAAGTTCAAACTCATTTTTTTCTTTGCCATCAGATGTTGAAAGTTCTTTTTGAGCCTCATCCATCTGATTTTCTGCTTTTTCCTGACTTTCTTTTTGTTCCTTTAAGTTTTCGTCAATCTGTTTTTTTATATCTGCAATTTCTTTTTCTGATTCTTTGATTTTTGCCTTTAAAACCTGATCAGAATAATCATACAAAACATGACTGTCCCTTTTTTTGTATGCTGATGACAGTTGCAAATACAAAGACTGCCTTTTTGTTCTGAGAGAATATCTTTCCCTTTCAAATTTTTCATCAGGAAAGACATTTCTTTCCAGGCTTTGGCTCAGCTTTTCAAGAATACTGGCAGGAAGCATTTCGGCGGTCGCATTTGTCACCACATTTTCTGCCTGCCCCTTTGAATATTTAAACTTTTCTGCCGCAATCACCCAGGAGGTGGTCGAATCAGCAGAAAAAGACTGAAAACCTGTGAGAAAAAGTAAAAAAAATGTAAAAAACAGCTTTTTAAAAACTGACTTATTCTTCGTCATCGTCCCCTGAATCGTCCATTGGCAGGCCTTTCCACTTAGCCACAAGATAGGCATTCATAAATTCGTCCAAATCCCCATCCATAACAGCCTGAATATTTCCAACCGAATATTTTGTTCTGTGATCTTTTACCATCGTGTAAGGGCAGAAAACATAAGACCGAATCTGGCTTCCAAAAGAAATATCCTTCTTCTCGGCAGCAAATTTCGAATTTTCCTTTTCTTTTTGTTCTCGGTAATATTCGTAAAGTCTTGCCTTGAGCATGCTCATACAAGCCTGGCGGTTAAAAATCTGGCTGCGCTCAGTCTGGCAGGCAACAACAATTCCCGTCGGAATATGGGTAAAACGAACGGCGGAGTCAGTTTTATTTACATGCTGGCCGCCCTTTCCACCGGCCCGGTAAGTGTCCACCCGTAAATCTTCCGGCTTAATTTCAACTTCAATTGTATCATCCAAAACAGGATAAACATAAACCGAAGCAAAAGATGTGTGACGCCTTGCATTTGCATCAAAAGGAGAAATGCGAACCAAACGGTGGATTCCCCCTTCCCCCTTCAAATATCCGTAAACAAAATCACCGGAAATCTGAATTGTGATGGATTTTATTCCACCTTCCGCCTCAAGTTCGTCCATAACTTCTGTTTTAAAACCGTGACGTTCAGCCCACCGCAAATACATACGACTCAACATAAAGGCCCAGTCGCAGGCTTCTGTTCCACCAGCTCCTGCGTGAATTGTCAAAAAGGCATCATTCTGGTCAACTTCCCCACTCAAAAGATTGAGGATATTGAGTTTTTCAAATTGGGCTTTGTCGGCATCATACATAGACCGAACTTCCGCTTCATCATCAGCAGAATTAGACTCCAAAGCCAATTCATACATTGCATCCAAATCGTCAATGTCAGCAAGGAGTTTTCGCCATGGTTCAACCCTGTTTTTGAGTTTTCTGATTTGAGCCATAACTTTTTCGGCAGCTTCGTGGTCGTCCCAAAAGCCAGGAGCTTCTGTCAGTTTTTCTTTTTCTTTTATTGATTTATCGATAGCGTCCGAGTCAAAGACGCCCCCAAACATTCATAATATCTTCGCGCAACTGCGCAATCGGCATTTTTAATTCATCTAACATAAGGCTTAGAATATCAGCAATATTGATTTTCTGCAATTCTAACTATATTATTAACAGATATGAAAAAATCAGTTTGCCTGCTATTTACACTTTTATTTTCTATTTTTGTTTCGACATTTTTGTTTGCTGAACAGCCAATCGTAAAGGACATTCAAGCCCAGGCGGGAAAAGGTGGAAAAATTAACATTTTGTGGGCTCTTCCCACCAAAGTTGAAAAGCCAATCACAAAACTTTTAGTTTATAGAGATAAAAAACAGATTTCTTCTTACAAGCAGATTGAAAATTTAAAACCAATCGCAGAACTTTCCGGCGATTCTATTGGCTATACGGATTCTGTTTCTGATTTTAATGATTATTTTTACGCCGTAGTTTCGGTTACCGATAAAACTTTTGATTTGATTTTGTTGTCTTTTAATTCCACAGTCACCGGCGTTCATGTAAATGCAAAAACTTCTGTAAAAGAGCCAGAAAAAATTGAAAGTGAAAAACTTTATCCGGAAGGAACTTTGAGGGAAAAACCCCTTCCTTTTATAGATATACTTGACGGACTTACAGAAGCCCCTCCAGAAAATCAGATAATTTCTGATGAAAGCTTGGAAGCGACAAATTCTTTAATCACAAGTGCAAACAAAAAACAGCCGCTTTTAAAACTTTACGTTTTTGAGGAAGATTTAGTTTCGCCGGATGCTGGTGATGATTACTTTTTGTTTGAAATTTTGAAAACAACTTTTGTTCAGAAAAAATATCGCCAGGCCATTACAGATTTGACCCGCCTGACTGGTACAAATATCAACGAAAATACCAGAAACAGGGCTTATTTTTACATAGGTGAATCAGAATATTTTTTGGGAAATTACGAAAACGCTGTAAAATATTTTATAAAAGTTGAACAGGCATTCCCAGTTCTCTGCAAAAAATGGCTAGATTCCGCTTTAAGCAGGATTTAAGATTTTTTCCCCAGTAGACCGACTAAAAAATCCACTTCATAGGGAACTCCAGACTTGTCTAGGAATCTCAGCCTTACGTCATTCCGGACTCGTTCCGGAATCTCAGCATCCACGTCATTCCGGACTCGT
>CAZGDL010000193.1:0-3583 GCA_964525075.1 uncultured Treponema sp. | reverse complement strand
TTTCTTGGAGTTTAATTTATGAGTGATAAAAATTTGACGGATTTTGACCTAACCCCGGACCTTTTTTCCGCCGCAAATCTGATTGACGAAAAAGTTTCGGGCGGATTTTGTCTTGATAAATTCCAGGTTTTGAATTGGGGCGTTTTTGACAAAAATATTTACACTCTGGACGCCCAAAATAAATCAACTCTTTTGACTGGCCAGAACGGCAGCGGAAAAACAACTCTCGTTGACGCCCTTGTAACTCTCCTCGTTCCAAATCAAATGCGTTTTTACAATCAATCGTCGGGGTCGACAAAGAAAAAAGACCGTAGCGAAGAAAGTTATGTTCTTGGGGCTTATGGTAGCCGCCAGTCTGATGATGGTTCTAGTGGCAAGACTCAATATTTGCGCGAAAAAGATACAATTTCCATTTTAAACGGTGTTTTTTATAATCAGCAGCTGGATTCTTACGTTTCACTTTTGCAGGTAAGGTATTTTGCTTCAGATGTTCTAGTGAGGATTTTTGCAGTGACCAGGCAAAATCTTACAATCGAAAATATTTATGATTTTTTGGAAAAAGAAAATTTGACTATTGATCGGGCCGGCAAGTGGAAAAAACTTTTGACAAATTCATTTGGTACGGTTTTCTTTGGGGATAATTTTAAAAAATACAGCGAAACTTTTTCACAAATTTTTGGCTTCCGCTCTGAAAAGGCCCTTAAACTTTTTTCGCAAATTGTGGGACTTAAAGTTCTTGGAAATCTTACGGATTTTATCCGCCAGAATATGCTGGAACAAACTGGCACGGAAGAAGAATTCCAAAAACTCCAGGAAAATTACACAAAACTTTTGCAGTGTGATAACGAAATCCAAAAAACAAAAATGCAACTGGAACTTTTGGAAAAAGTCGTTTCGACCGGCCACAAATTAAAAGAAACCGAAATCAAAAAGCAGGAAAACGAGATTTTTTCGGAAACGCTGCCGGCCTGGAAATCGAAAAACGCCCTTGAACTTTTGGAAAAAGAAAATCAGAAAATTGAAGGGGAACTTGAAGAAGAAAATCAAAAACTTTTTTCATCAAAAAGCGAAAAAGAAAAACTGGAAAACGAAATCAACATTTTGCAGGCGGATTTGGCTTCCAACGATATTGCCCGACAGATTCAAAATTTGGATTCGGAAATTTCAGCTAAGATCGAAGAAAAATCCCGGGCTCAAAACCGCTTTGAAAATTATTCCAGGAAAATTACAAAAATCGGACTTGAAATTCCCGCCACCGAAATCCAATTCAACAAAAATAAAGAAAAACTTTCGGCAGTCCAGGACGATTTGACCGCCCAGAAAGAAAATTTTGAGCAGAAGCGTTTTAATCTTCAGACAAAAATAAATGATGACGCGGAAAAAATCAGCAAAATCAAAGAGGAACTCGCTTCTTTGGGCGAACGCAATTCAAACATTCCGCTGGAAAATATTCTGATTAGGAAAAAAATCTGTGACGCCCTGAAAATCCCGGAAGAAAATCTGCCATTTGCCGGCGAACTTATACAGGTGAAAAAGGGGGAAGAGGATTGGACTTTTGCGATTGAGCGGCTTTTGCATAATTTTGCCCTGACTGTTCTTGTAAGACCGGAACTTTACAAAACTGTGACGGATTATGTTCGCAAAAATGACCTGGGTGGTCGCCTGGTTTATTTAAAAACCGAGGAAGAGATTTTTGGGAAAAAGGGGGATTTTTTCGCCCGCGACAACCGTGCCGCCCTCGGTGACAAAATGAACGCCCTACAAGGCCAGTTTTCGCAAGGCGAAATCTCACAAGGCAAAAATCCCGAATATCTTCCGCAAAAAATCGAAATCAAAAACCGCCACTCCCTCGCCACTTGGCTTTGTGACTACATTGCAAATCATTTTGACTATATTTGTAGCGACGATACAGAAACAATCGCCCAGTCAGAAAAAGCACTTTCTTCTACGGGGCTGGTAAAAAACGGTCTCCGCCACGAAAAAGACGACCGCAGAAAAATCCGGGAAAATTTTACCCAGGTTTTGGGCTGGGACAACACGCAAAAAAGGCAGGCTTTGAGCGGGCAGCTGGATTCTTTGGAAAAGGGCAGGCAGGAAAATGCCAGCCAACTTGAAAAAATCAAAATCAGCCTGGCAGAAAATCAGGAAAAGACCGAAGCCCTGCATTCTGTAAAAGAATTTCTTTTATGGAGCGAACTTGACGTAAAAACGCTTGCAAAACAAATTGACCTTTTGAACGACGAACGCAAAAAACTTGCTTCTTCAAAAGAAATCAAGGAACTTATGCAGAAATTGGACGCAAAAAAAGAGGCCAAATCTGCCCTTGATTCCCAAATTGAAAAATTGAACCGAACTTTGGGTCGCCTCCAAGACAATCTTGAAAAAATCCGCAGTCAGAAAAATCAGAATGAAAAAATCTGGCAGACTTACACTGCCCAGACAGAACTTTTTGAACTTACGCAAAAAAATATTGAACTTTTGGAAAAACGCTTCAGCCTAAATTTGAAGCTAAATCTGAAGCCCGAGCAAAAAAATGCACAAAAAATCACAAACCTTGAAGAACTGGAGGAAATCCATAAAAATCTTTTTGCTACAATAAACGAAAATCTAAAACGGGCCGAAAAAGATTTTGCCACTTTGAACGAAACTCTCACCCGGCAAATGCTGAACGTCATCAATCCTAAAAAAGAAATCAAAGAAAAATTCGGCGATTGGTCCAGCCAGTTCAGCGACTTTGACGCAAGTTTTTCGTATTTTGACGATTTTGAAACATTTTACAACCGCCTGTTAAAAGACGACCTGCCAAAATATCAGACCCAGTTCCACAAATATCTTCACGACACAATCAACGAAGACATAATCGATTTTAACCAGCACATCGAAAACTGCTGCCAGCAAATCCGCACCGCAATCGAAAATCTGAACAAAAGCCTAAAACTGATTGTCTACCAGCATTCGCCAGACACATTTTTGCAACTCATCATAAATCCGTCCGCCGACCAGCGAATCCGCGAATTCCGTAACAAACTCAAAAACGCCATTCCAGACCATATCCAGCTACAAATGAACGGCACCGAATACGAAGAAAAACTTTTTGGCCAGATAAAAAACTTTTTGAACTCCATGCAGGCAAATCAAAATTTCCGCGACTTTGTGCTTGACGTCCGCAACTGGTTCAATTTTGCCGCCAGCGAAAATTACACGGAAGACGGTAGCCAAAAACAATTCTACAGCGACAGTGCCAGCCTTTCCGGTGGCGAAAAAGCCAAACTTACCTACACAATTCTGGCCTCCGCCATTGCCTACCAGTTCGGCCTAGACAAAAATTCCGCCAGCTCCTTCCGTTTTGTCATCATCGACGAAGCATTCAGCAAGAGCGACGCCGCCAACTCCGAATACGCCATGAAACTTTTCAAGCAGTTGGGCCTCCAACTTATGACCGTCACCCCGCTCGACAAAATCAACATCGTGGAAGACTACATTTCGTCAATTCACATGACCGAAAACAAAAACACCAACGATTCCCGCCTCATTTCCATGAGCATCGAAAAGTACAGGCTGGGTGGAGAGTAAGGCAGGGTAA
>CAZGDL010000192.1:0-3642 GCA_964525075.1 uncultured Treponema sp. | reverse complement strand
CCCCCTACTCGCTTCCTCTTCTAGCCAGAAAATAAATCGCATCGGCAATAAACAAAATCAGATACAGGACAAGTCCTACCACCAGCCCAGCCGTTGAACCAAAAGTCCCCAAAAGAACATAATTTATCAGCTTAAAAAAGAAAGCTACAATCTGATAGTAAGCCCATCCAATAATCAAAAACAGAGGAAATGCAAAAATCCAGCTGAATTTAAAAAACTGGTTCAGCCCAATCCTGTTATTCCAGGCAAAAGACGCAAGCAGCAGGATAATAATCACAATCCACAAAGGGTAAAAAAGTCTGTTCATTAAGACCTGGCCATAGACTTCGGCGGAATATCCGTATTGGGCAGCTTTGTAAACAAGTTTAAACAAGGAAGCAATAGGAAGATTTGTCGGATTGCTTGTTGAATTTTCCAGCATCAAAAAATCATCATAAGGAATAGAAAGTAGCATATAATCCAAATCTGTTTTTATTCCATCATAATTATCTGAATATGTATAAACTGGAGTAATTTCTTGTCCTTCAACATCCCGGCTCACAGATTTGAGCATAATGTATGGAAGATATTCAATTTTATCATCAATCCCCATAAGAAGTTTTGTAGTTGCAGAAAAAGATTTCACCGAAACAGGCAAAACTTTTGCATAAGGAACGTGCATAGTTCTGTAAAATTTTCCGCGATTATCTACCGAAGTAACTGTCAAATCTCGCAAAAACTGAATTGAATTCCCGGTTTCTTCGACTGTCGTCACACCTTTTATGTAAATAATATCCTGCGAACCATCAGCATAAAAATAGGAGAAATAGACATCGTTGGCATTTTCAAAACTTTCCAGTTCCAGCGTTTCGTCTATAAAAAAGCTTCGTTCATTTATGCGGTTTTCGGCAATTTGCAGATAAAAAACTACATCCGGGTCGGACTGAAATTCCCTGCCAGAATGATATAAATCATTAAAAATGTAATAGGCTTTCAAATCATCTTTTTGAACAAGGGCCAGGTAGCCCTGATATTTTTTGTCAAAAATTTTCTGGTCATCAGTTTTTTCCAGATTGTGATATTCGGTCAGATTATTCCAGGCTTGGGTCGAAAGTTTTTTCAGTTCTTCAAGATTTGGATCTTTTGGGGTTGCCAAATCTATTCCTTCCTGGGCGTAATAATGGGCGTTGAACCATTCCTTATTATCATAAGCTTCTTTTGCTTTTTGATAGCACTGGTAAACTTCGTTTATTTGCTGGGCGTCAATTTTTACTCGGTCAACTTTTTCGGCTTCTTCTACAGATTCATAAAGTTTAAATCTGATATTTGAAGTTCTAGCCCTATTTATTTCTACATCAGATCTATCACGCAGGGATATGGCTTCGTTCGCATTTGGATCCAGTTTTAAAGCTGCATCGGCATACCGCATAGCTCTTTCGTAATATCCGTTTTCATAAAGATTTTTTCCAACTTTTATATAATCGTTTATGAGTTTTGGCTGATTTATGATTGATGATTTTTTCTGTCTTACCAAAAGGCCAAAAACTTCTGTCGAAAGTGTCAAAAGAGCTGCCATAATCAAAGCGATTATCATGACAGTTTTAAAACGCCCTGCCATTGCTTTTGAAAAACGAGTTGAACTGCCTTCCGGGTTATGGCCAAAGTGGATTGAACAGCTGACTACCAGGCCGGTAAGTGCAAGGGGTGGCAAGTAAAGCAAAAAATACTGGAGACCTGTAAGAAATTTATACAAAAATGTAGATTTATCAGAAATTCCAGAAGGAATTTTTGAGCAAAATCCCATTATCAGACAAACGATTAATCCTAAACCAAGAAAAAATGATAAAATTCCCAAAATCTTTTTCATAAAGCCCCTCTAATTATCCTTTTTTCCATGCTTGTGAACTGCAAATTTTATAATTCCCACGACAAGAAAAGCTATGGTAAATAAAATATTGATTACAAAAATCAAAGGATCGTTGATGTAATTTCCAAGTTTTTCCATGGCTACGTTCGATGTAAGTTTAGTTTTTAGAACTTGCAGAACAGGAAGATAGTAAAACGAATTGACGACCAGAATTGAATATGTCACAAAAACAAGAAGGCAGGTGTTCATAAGCTTCCATTCAAAAAAACTTGACAAAGCATAAACAGAACAAAGAAGCAGGGCAAAAGAAAGAAAAGCCAGATAAGAGCCAAAACCATCATCAAAACTTTGCTTTAATTTTTCTACCAGAATTTTAAAAGAAACCGGCAAAGAAATTCCGTTATGATTAAAGGCGTCTTTTACCAGAACATCGTTGTAAGGCTCCGCTTTTTGACGGAGGATAAAATCCTTACCATCTTTGACTTTTTGCAGACTTACAGAACTATCATCACCATCACCACTAACCTTATCACCAGTATTGATGATTACAGCGTCGGCCTCTTTTGCCCCACCTGCCACTGTCCTAAAATCATTTGTAAAATAGTAAACTTCGTCATCAGCTTGGCGGAAATAACCGCTGGAAAGGGAATTATCCTCCACCTCAAAAGAAAAATGCCTGTCGCAAAAATTATTCAACTTATAAAGGCAGGGAAAAAAGACCAGCCAGGTCAAAAGACAAAGAACTAGGTAAACAATCGTCTGAGGTAGCCCACCTGGATGGCGTACCCTATAATAGGAAACCAAAGGACAAATTAAAAAAATCAAACAGTAGGCAACATAAAAAATCGCCTTATACAAATCTTGGCCAGAAAAAAAGTGATTTTCCTGACCGGCAATAAAATTCAAAAGATTCAGGTAAAAAGAATATAAAAAAGTTCCAAAAAATAAACCTGTCAAAAAGAAAAGCAGGTAAATGATTAATAAGTTTAATGCTTTTTTCATAGTTATCCTTCGTCTCTCCTATCGCTACTACTACAGTTTAATTATCGTATTAAAAAAGAATAACATTAAGGACAAAGTTGCTTCCATTTTGCCGAATTTACCTAATTTTGGTTAATTTCAACTAATAAAAGAAAGTCTTAATTCCGATAATAGGTTTGACATAAGACTAAATTCTTAGATATAATAGACAGACGGACAAGTATAGGGTTTTAAAATGGATAATAATAACGCAATAGTTCCTGGATTTGACAACGAAAAAGATGACAGCCTTACAATCACTCTTAGAAAGGCTGATAGCATCAAAAAAGGCATTTTCGTTTATCTGAGTGGATATATTGACACATATAATTCAAGTTTCTTCCAAAAACAAATGTCAAAAGTAATTGATGCTGGATTTGTAAACTTGGTTTTTAACTGTTCTTCTTTGAATTATGTTTCTTCAACTGGGATTGGTTCTTTTACTGTATTTTTGAAAGTTGTAAAACCAAAGGGCGGAGATATTGTTTTACTCGAAATCCAGCCAAAAGTTTATGAAGTTTTCCAGCTTTTAGGATTTTCTCAGTTCTTCAATATTAAAAGCACTGCCGAAGAAGCTGTTTCTTATTTTTCGACTGGCGGAGCTTCTTCTGACAACTCGGCTTTCCCACTTGTCATCAGTTGTCCAGTTTGTAGCAAAAAATTGCGGGCTACTAAGTCGGGACGTTTCCGCTGCTCTGGTTGCCGTTCAATTATTGCAATCAACGAGAATGGCGAAGTTTCGTTAGGCTAGACCTTGCGAGTTTAATTTGATTTTA
>CAZGDL010000191.1:0-3675 GCA_964525075.1 uncultured Treponema sp. | reverse complement strand
AAACATTGACTAAGCACACTTAAAAATTTAAAATGTCCTACTTTATGGACTTTGAATTCATCAAACAAGTCATTCCTATGTATGTTGAAGCAGCCGGGCTCACCCTTCGACTTGCCTTAATCGGAATCCTTTTATCAATAGCAGTCGGTCTCATTTGTGCACTTGTAAAATATTTCAAGTTGCCAGTTCTCCGACAAATCATCAGCATTTATATCGAATTTTCTCGAAATACCCCTTTGCTCATTCAGCTTTTTTTCCTCTATTTTGCTTTTCCGCGAATGGGAATCAAACTTTCTTCCGTTCAATGTGCCATCATCGGGCTAACTTTTTTGGGTGGTAGCTACATGGAAGAAACTTTCCGCTCTGCCCTGGAATCTGTTTCAAAAATCCAAATTGAATCGGCTCAGTGTATCGGCCTTACCCGTCGCCAAATTACCCAGTACGTAATTCTGCCCCAGGCCATTTCCGTTTCCATTCCAGGTTTTTGTGCAAATATCATGTTTTTGATAAAAGAAACTTCAGTCTTTTCTGCCGTTGCCCTTGCCGACCTCATGTTCGTGGCCAAAGATTTAATCGGACTTTATTACAAAACTGACGAAGCTTTGACCCTGCTCTGTATTTCATATTTGATTTTGTTGCTGCCAATTTCAATTTTGGCTGCATTTGCTGAAAGGAGATTGCGTTATGCACAGTTCGGAAACCATTAATGCAATTATAGACGCCTTCAGCGTTTTGACCATGGGAACAAATTTCCTCAGACTTTTGGGCGGCCTTTGGGTTACCGTCTGGATTGCCCTTGTTTCTGTCGCTTTTTCTATCATTTTGGGCTTCCTTTTTGGTATGCTGATGACCCGGAAAAACAAAATAATCCGTGCCATCTGCAAAGTTTACCTGGAAATTATGAGGATTATGCCACAGATGGTTTTACTTTTTGTTGCATATTACGGCTTAACCAGAATGTTCAACATTTCACTTTCCGGCGAAGCGGCTTCCATTTTGGTTTTCACTCTTTGGGGAACTGCCGAAATGGGCGATTTAGTTCGTGGCTCCCTGGAATCGGTTCCCCAGCATCAGTATGATTCTGGGCGTGCCATCGGATTAACAGAACGCCAGGTTTTCTTTTACATCATCATTCCACAGACTTTACGTTCTTTAATTCCTTTGAGTATGAATCTCATCACTCGTATGATTAAGACAACTTCCTTGGTAGTTTTTGTCGGCGTCATCGAGGTTGTAAAAATTGGCCAGCAAATTATCGAAGGAAATCGTCTTACAAAACCAACCGCGTCAATCGCCGTTTATTTTGTAATTTTTATGATGTATTTCCTTGTCTGCTGGGTTTTGAGTTTAGCGGCAAGGGCTATTGAACGCAAACAAAAACGGTAAAAGCCCGACCAGGCTCGCGTTTATTTTTCAAAGAGGTATAGAAAATGTCTTTACTGGAAATCAAAAATATCGAAAAATCTTTTGGAGACGCAAAAATCCTAAAAAACATTTCTTTGACCGTTAACAAGGGCGAAGTTATTGTGATTTTGGGACCTTCCGGCTGTGGAAAATCCACCCTCCTCCGCTGCATCAACGGGTTGGAAAATATTCAGTCTGGCGAAATCCTCCTAGACGGCCAGGTTATTTCTAACCGCAAAAAAGATATGCACCTGGTTCGCCAGAAAATCGGTATGGTTTTCCAGAGTTACGACCTTTTTCCTCACCTGAACGTAATGAAAAATCTTCTTCTTGGGCCAAAACACGCCCACGAACTTAACCTAAGTATGGACGAAGTTCAAAAAGAAGCCGAAATGTGGCTTGACCGGGTCGGCCTTTCTGATAAAAAAAATGCCTACCCTCGCCAGCTTTCCGGCGGACAAAAACAGCGAGTTGCAATCGTCCGAATGCTCTGTCTCCACCCCGAAGTTATGCTTTTTGATGAAGTTACGGCCGCCCTGGACCCGGAAATGGTTCGTGAAGTTCTGGACGTTATGATGAACCTTGCCAACGACGGCAAAACCATGCTCATCGTCACCCATCAAATGGAATTTGCCAGAGCCATTGCCGACAGAATCATCTTTATGGATGAAGGCGAAATTGTGGAAGAAGGCAGCCCGGAAGAGTTTTGGACAAATCCAAAAACCCAGCGAGCTCAAAAATTCCTCCACACATTTGAATTTGAAAGCCGCAGGCACAAGTAAAATCCCCCACTTGACCTAAATCCTCCCAAAAGTATATATTACTATATACCTACTAACTTAATAGGTAACTACATAGATTTTTCATGGAGGACTTGTTATGAAAAAATCATTCACAAAAATCCTGGCTACTGCAGCCCTACTTTTGGCAGCAACCGCCCCTCTCACAGCAAAAGCAAAATACCGCACTTTGGATGAAATTAAAAAGAAGAAAACTCTCCGTGTGGCAGTTTTTTCTGATAAAAAACCTTTTGGTTATGTTGATGAATACGGAAAATACCAGGGCTATGATATTTATTTTGCAGAACGCTTGGCAAAAGACCTGGGCGTAAAAATCAAATATGTTCCGGTAGAAGCCGCTGCCCGCGTCGAAGTTTTGGAAACCGGTAAGGTTGACATCACCCTTGCAAACTTCACGGTAACTCCAGCCCGTACCGAAAAAGTTGATTTTGCCCTTCCATATATGAAATGTGCTTTGGGCGTTGTTTCCAACAAAAATAATCTGATTACAGACGTGGAACAGTTGAAAGGCAAAACTCTGATTATTTCAAAAGGAACTACTGCCGAAACATATTTCACAAATAATTATCCGGAAGTAAAACTTTTAAAATTTGACCAGTATTCCGAAGCCTACAATGCCCTGCTCGATGGACGTGGCGACGCACTTTCTACCGACAACACCGAAGTTTTGGCTTGGGCTCTGGAAAATCCAGGATTTGCAGTTGGAATTGAATCACTTGGAGAACTGGACACCATCGCTCCTGCCGTTTCAAAAGGAAATACAAGCCTTTTAAACTGGATTAACGAAGAAATCAAAAAACTTGGAAAAGAAAATTTCTTCCATGCTGATTACGAAGCAACCCTCCGCTCTGTTTACGGTGCCGCTTCAAATGCAGATGCCCTTGTAGTCGAAGGCGGCAAACTGTAATTTAGCCCAGATTAAAGGAGTGTGATAAAAATGATAGTTTCAACTCGCGGACGTTACGCTTTACGAGTTTTAGTCGATATGGCAGAACATTCCGAAGATTCACGCATTCCCCTAAAAGAAATTGCGGAACGTCAAGGAATTTCGCAAAAGTATATTGAAGCTATTATGACCCTGCTTTCAAAAAATGGTTTTGTTGATGGAGTGCACGGAAAAGGCGGTGGCTACAGGCTCAACCGCCAGCCATCAGAATACAAAGTTGGTGATATTTTGAGGGTGACGGAAGGAACTTTGGCACCAGTCCAGTGCCTTGCCGAGGGGGCAGAAAAATGTCCCCGCGAGACCGACTGCCGAACCCTTCCCATGTGGACAAAACTTGACCAGCTAATCGAAGGTTATTTGGACAGCATAACCATCGCAGATTTGATGAACCGTCATTCCGGGCTTGACCCGGAATCTTAGACTTAACGTCATTCCGGACTCGTTCCGAAATCAACATGTTTTAAATAAAGGCGTTTATTCCATTTATTTGCATTATTTGTATAATATAAATGATGGAGTGAACGC
>CAZGDL010000190.1:0-3695 GCA_964525075.1 uncultured Treponema sp. | reverse complement strand
CTAATTTCCCCCAAAATAAAACCTTTCTTTTAATATAGAATTTTTCCCGGATTGCCTATATTATGAAGGCGGGTGGATTTTTCTAATTGAATAATTTTTTTAAGAAAAAAAAATTAATTTTCTTCTTTGTTTGCTGTGGGCTTTGTATTTTTGCTCTTTTGTTTAAATTTGCAAAGCTTGCGGTGCAGCCTGTTACGCCTATTTCGCAAAGTCGGCCGGCGGTGGAAAGGGGGTCGATTGTTGACCGGTCTGGTTTTCCTCTTGCGGTTCAGACTAATTTTTACCATGTCGGCGTTTCTGTAAAAAACATCCGCGATAAACAAAAATTTGCCCAGGATATTGCTCCGGCTCTCGGCTTGGAAGAAAATCAGGTGCTTTCTTCTATAAACACTAGCCGGTCTTTTGCCTACCTTAAAAAGAAAATCACTCAATCTGAATACGAAAATGTGAAGGCTTTGACTGACTCAAAAAATTATAATTTTGTGAGTTACGAAAAAATCCCTGGGCGAAATTATCCTAATCACTCGCTGGCTTCTCAGTTGATTGGTTATATGGGGGATGATGGCAAGGGCCTGGCCGGCATAGAGTTTTCCCAACAGTCTATTTTGCAACCGGAAGTCGATGAAAATGCTGAGGACCAGCCTCAGGGGCGAAATATTTACCTGACCATTGATGCGAATTTGCAGTACAAACTTGAGCAAATCTGTCACCGGGTGATGGACGAAACTCAAGCGGAGGGGATGATGCTGGTTGCGGCGGATTCTACTTCTGGGGAAATTCTTTCCTACATCAGTTTGCCGTCTGCCGATTTGAATGAATATGGTTCTTCTACTGAACAGGCCAAGGTGGATTTGCCTTCCATGACAATGTACGAGCCTGGTTCGGTTTTTAAAATTTTTACGGTTGGGATTGTTTATGATGAGCATGGCATTTCTCCTAACGATTCTTTTTTGTGTGATGGAATGTACGAAAAAAGGTTGTCGAATGGCGAAACTGTCAAAATCCGCTGTCTGGAAAATCACGGCTATCTGACTCCAAAAGGTGGCCTTATGTATTCTTGTAATGATGTTTTGGGCCAGATTTCTGACCGTATTGATGAGGATGAATTTATTGCAAGAATCCGCCAACTTGGTTTTGGTCAAAAAACTGGGGTGGAACTTTCTGGCGAAACTGCCGGTTCTGTAAAAGACACGACCAGCCCGCTTTGGTCTGCCAGGTCTAAGCCGACAATCGCGATTGGCCAGGAAATTTCTGTGTCTGCCCTGCAAATGGTTCAGGCGGCTACGGCGATTGCAAATGGTGGGCTTCCTGTAAAACTGACTTTTATTCATAAAATTACAAATAAAGATGGAACGACTTATTTTCAGCACGAGCCTGAAACGAAAAATCGGGTTTTCTCTAAAAATACTGCTGATTATATTTTGTCCTGCATGGAAACGGTTGCGAAAGAAGGAACTGGTCACCGGGCTAATCTTGGGGATGTTTCGATTGGGGTAAAAACTGGAACTGCCCAGATGGCTGATAAGGTCAATGGCGGTTATTCTGAAACGGATTTTCTTTCCAGTTGTATGGCAATTTTCCCGGTAGAAAATCCTCAAATTGTTTTGTATATAGTTGTTGAAAAAGCCAAAGGGGAGACTTACGGTGGCCGAATTGTTGCCCCTGTAATTGGTGAAGCTGCTGATGTGATTATCGATCACCTGGGAATGAGCCGAAAAGGTGCTGCTTCGCTGGAACATCCTGGGGTAGTCACCTTGAACCCTCCAACTGGAATTAGTCTTGGTTCTACAGTCCCGGACTTTACAGGAAAGTCTAAGAAAGACCTTTTACCTTTGATGGAGCGGTCTGATATTAAGTTGAATATAAACGGAAGTGGCTGGGTTACAAGCCAGAGTCCAGAGCCGGGAACGCCAGTTACGGAGAATATGGTAATTGAACTCAATCTGGAATAAAAATTATTCGGCTTTTAAAAATCGTTTTCCCCAACTGGCCCAGATGATTGGGCTACCTGCCCCGGATTTTACTCCCGAAAAAATTTGGACTTTGTCCCAGGCAAAAAATGGCCAGATTACTGCCAGCGAAAATGGCCTCCGTCTCCATTCTGCCTACAACCCGGAAAGGGAAGCGGCTGGGGCTGTTTCCGTCGAGAATGTTTCTAAAAAGTCTGCGACTGTTTTTTACGGATTTGGGCTGGGCTACCATTTGGTGGAGTGGTGTAAAAATCATCAGGAAAAAGACCTTCAGAAAAAAAAACTGCTTGTGGTTGAGCCGGAAATAAATCATTTTTTTGCGGCTATGATGATGATAGATTGGACGCCGGTTTTTGACCACGAAAATCTAGCCCTGGCCCTGGCCTGTCCGCCAGAAGCGGTTCTGGGGCTTTTGGAATCTTCTGAAAAAATAAATCTTGGGGATACTGGCGTTTCTGATGCCTATTATTTTGATATTCCTTCTTTTACTGCCCACGCAAAGCCTTATTTTGATGGGGTAAAGGCAATCGTAAAAAGAAATCAGCGGAAAAACGAAATAAATGCTGCCACTTTGAAAAAATTTGGCAGGCTCTGGGTTAGAAATTCCCTAAAAAATCTTGATTTTTTGGCAGAAAATGCTGATGTAAAGCCTGGCCAGACTCTTGCCTCCGGTGGAACTAGGCTAAACTGGGGCGGTATCGGGATTTTTGAAAATAAGGCGAGCCAAAATCTGCCATTTTTGATTGTGGGGGCGGGGCCTTCCCTGGAAAAATTTCTTCCCCAGGCAAAGTTTTTGGCTTCCCGCTTTGTGATTGTCTGCGTAGAAACTGCCCTCAAAGCCCTGCTTAGGGTGGGTGTCCAGCCCGATTTTGTGATTTTGACAGACCCCCAGTTTTGGGCTTACAGGCACATTGCCGGCCTGTCCGCTCCATTTTCCATTTTGATAACAGACCTTTCGGCTTATCCTGCGGTTTTTCGTTTTGATTGTAAAAAAATCCTCCTTTGCTCTTCTCAATTTCCTGTGGCTTCTTATTTTGAAAAAAAATTAGGATTGGCTGGCCAACTTGGTGATTTGGGGACTGGGGGGTCGGTTGCTTCGGCTGCCTGGAATTTTGCCTATTTTTGTGGGGCAAAAAAAATTTACACCGTTGGCCTGGATTTTTCCTTCCCGGGCAAGCAAACTCACATAAAAGGTTCATCTGCCGAGCAGACTTATCACACAATTTCAAACAGACTTTTTTCTGCGGATTATTTTACGGCCAAGTCACTTTTTTCTGCCAACGCGGTTATGGCAGAGGATTATTCCGGCAAGCCTCTTTTGACCGACAGCCGGATGAAAATGTTCAGCTGGTGGTTTGAAGCAAGACTTGCAAAATGTCCGGATGTCCAGACTTTTACACTGAGTCCCCAGGGATTGAAAACGCCAGGAATTTTGGTGGCGGATTGGGAAGATGTTTTGGGCTTGCCGGAAGTGGGTAAGGAAAAGGCGGAGTTTTTGGGAGATTTGACGACGAGAGGGGAAGGGCCTGGCGGGGCGGAAAATTGCACACCGGGGGCGGGTGGCCCTGGGGCGCCGTCAGCATTCCCACAGCTTTCAGAAAAAATCCGCCAGCTCAAAAAAGACTTTCCAAGTCAGGAATTTTTATCGGAATATCCTTTTTTGAAAGAATATCTGTGATGGGGGTGGGCGTCATTGGGTTTGAGGTGATGCCGGGCGGAGCGTGT
>CAZGDL010000189.1:0-3698 GCA_964525075.1 uncultured Treponema sp. | reverse complement strand
ATCAGACATAAAAAATATTATCCTTTAGTTCAAAAAAATCTGCAAGGGTAAAATAAGTTTTGAAAAATAACTTTTTTTGATTATAACTAACAAGTGTTAGTTTAGATAAAGACTAGAATTTAAATCCTTAATAATATAAAATGTATTTTATTCTTATTATAATGACATTTATTTTGTGGGAAATATCTGTCAATCAAATCAAAGGAAAAAATAATGTCAACAGAAAATTATGGTGCAAGTAACATTCAAGTTTTAAAAGGACTTGAAGCTGTTAGAAAGCGCCCAGGTATGTACATTGGTTCTACAGGTCCAAGAGGACTTCATCATCTTGTTTATGAAACTGTAGATAACTCCATTGACGAAGCAATGGCTGGATTTTGTGACAATATTATAGTTGCCCTGGAAAAAGATGATGTTGTTCGAGTTGAAGATAATGGACGAGGTATTCCAGTTGATATTCACCCTACAGAACATATTTCAGCTTTGGAATTGGTTTTAACAAGACTTCATGCCGGCGGTAAATTTGATAAGGGTTCTTACAAAGTTTCTGGTGGTTTGCATGGTGTTGGTGTTTCTTGTGTAAATGCTCTTTCAGATTGGATGGAAGCAACAGTAAAGCGTGATGGTCATATCTATCGTCAAAATTATGAACGCGGTGTTGCAAAGTCTAAGGTTGATATTATTGGTGATTGTGGTGATGACGAACATGGAACTACAATTCGTTGGAAGGCCGATAAAACTATTTTCACAGAAACTACAACTTATGATTTTGATGTTTTAAAAACTCGTCTCCGCGAACTTGCATTTTTGAATTCTGGAATTAAAATCACTTTTCGCGATGAACGTCTTGAAAATCCAAAAGAAGAAGTTTTGCAATATGTTGGCGGTATCAATGAATTTGTAAAAAATATTGATGAAGGCAAAGCAGTAGTTCCGGAAGAGCCAATTTATATTTGTGAAACAAAAGATGATGTCGTTACGGAAATTGCAATGCACTATAACAGTGGTTATTCTGATAACGTTCATACCTATGTTAATGACATTAATACTCGAGATGGTGGAACTCACCTGGAAGGTTTTAAAAGCGGTCTCCGTACTGTAATCAACAAGGCTCTTGATACAAACGAAAAACTCAAAAAAGCAGTTGGTTCTTTGGATAAAGATGAAAAACTCACTTATGAAGATATGAGTTCTGGTCTTACCGCAGTAATTTCAATGAAAGTTCCAGAGCCTGAATTTGAAGGACAGACAAAGGAAAAACTTGGAAATACAGAAGTTCGTACAATCGTCCACCAGGTTATTACAGAAAAGTTGACAATTTATTTTGAGCAAAATCCTGCAGTTTTGGAAGCCGTCTGTAAAAAAGCAATGGACGAAGCCAAAGCCAGAATTGCTGCCCGCAAGGCCAAAGACAATATGCGTAAAAAAAATGCGTCAGATGGATTTGGTCTTCCTGAAAAACTTTCTGATTGTTCCGAAAAGCACGATCCCGCATCTTGCGAAGTTTACATTGTCGAAGGAGATTCTGCCGGCGGTTCTGCAAAAAAAGGTCGTGATCCAAAGCACCAGGCTATTCTTCCTCTTTGGGGAAAAATGCTCAACGTTGAAAAAGTTCGTCCAGAAAAAGTTATGAACAACGATAAACTGGAACCTGTAATTGCTTCACTTGGAACTGGATTTGGAAAAGACTTCAATATCGCCAAACTCCGCTATCACAAAATCATCATTATGGCCGATGCCGATGTTGATGGTTCTCATATTCGTACTTTGCTTTTGACATTCTTTTTCCGCTATATGCCACAACTTATTGAACAAGGACATGTTTATCTTGCTATGCCACCTTTGTTCAAAGTTCAACTTGGTAAAAAAGAACCTGTTTATTGTTATTCAGAAGCCGAACGCGATTCAGCTTTGACAGCACTTGGTGACCAGCGTGAAAAAGCCGATGTACAACGTTACAAAGGTCTTGGTGAAATGGACGGAAATCAACTTTGGGAAACAACCATGGATCCTGCTCATCGTCGTATGCGTGTTGTAACAATTCCTGATGCAATTGCAGCAGACAAAATATTCAGTGTTTGTATGGGTGAAGAAGTTGAGCCTCGTCGTCAATTCATAGAAACAAACTCTAGTTATGCAAATCTGGATATTTAGAAAATTTTTGAAAATATAAGAAAGAATAATTACTAACTATCATTCGTTAGTTTAAAATTAAAGGAACTAAAAATGTTGGAAGAAGAGAAAACCCCAGAAGGTGGAATTGTAATAAAAATCCCAATTGAAGATGAAGTAAAAAAAGCCTACATCGACTATTCAATGTCTGTAATTGTTCAGCGTGCCTTGCCGGACGTTCGCGATGGTTTAAAACCAGTTCACCGACGTATCATGTACGCAATGGACACACTTCACCTTGCAAGTGGTGGAAAGACCAAAAAATGTGCCACAATCGTTGGTGAAGTTTTGGGTCACTACCATCCTCATGGAGATGCTTCCGTTTACGATGCCCTTGTTCGTCTTGGTCAGGATTTTGCCCAGAGATATACGACAGTAACTCCACAGGGAAACTTTGGTACAATCGCTGGTGACCCTGCCGCTGCTTACCGATACACCGAAGCAAAAATGTCAAAAATCACCGAAGAGATGGTTGCTGACATCAACAAAAACACTGTTGATATGATTCCAAACTTTGATGATACGACAAAAGAACCAGCCGTTCTTCCAGGAGCTTTTCCTTTCCTCCTTTGTAACGGTACAACCGGAATTGCCGTTGGTATGGCTACAAATATGCCAACCCACAATCTCCGCGAAGTTGCGTCAGCAATCTCTGCATATATTGACAACCCGGATATTTCAATCGAAGAATTGATGAAACACATCAAAGGTCCGGATTTTCCGACTGGCGGTATAATTTACGGTACATCTGGAATCAAAAAAGCTTACACAACTGGTCGTGGAAAAATCACAATTCGTTCAAAGTTTACAATCGAAACTCATAAGAACGGAAAAGAATCAATTGTTTTCACTGAAGTTCCTTATGGCGTAAATACGACAAATATTATCCGAAGAATTAAGGAATTAAATCGTGATAAGCAGATTGATGGAATTGTTGATGCTAACGATGAAACATCTGACCGAACAGGTATGCGACTTGTCGTTGAACTTAAAAAAGGAGCAGTTACAAAAATCGTTTTGAATCAACTTTTTGCAAAAACTGATTTGCAGTCGAATTTTGGAGTAATAAATCTTGCTCTCGTTCCTCAACCAAAAGAAGGAGCTCCTCGTTACGAAGAACCTGAGTTCGGAGTTTCATATCCACAGACTTATTTGAAGCCGGAAGTTTTAACTCTCAAGCAGCTGATTGCTCATTTTGTTAATCATCGTGATGAAGTAATTACTCGTCGTACAATTTATGATTTGAAAGTTGCAAAACACAGAATGCATATTTTGTCTGCCCTGATAACAGCAATCAACAATATTGACGAAGTAATTAAAATCATCAAAGAAAGCCGCGACACAGAAGCCGCAAAACTTGCTTTGGAAAAACGTTTTAATTTTGATGATGAACAGGCTCAGGCTATCGTTGATATGCAGCTCAAACGTCTTACCCATCTTCAGATTGAAGATCTTCAGAAAGAAATTAAAGAACTCCAGGCTCTTATTGATTATCTTTCAGATTTGCTTGCTCATCACGAAAAAAT
>CAZGDL010000188.1:0-3740 GCA_964525075.1 uncultured Treponema sp. | reverse complement strand
CTGAGTGATTATGTTTTAACCCTTGATGAATTGCCGGATATAAAAAATTATCCACATAGTTAAATCTAGTTTGACATCAAATCATTCTTCCGTTAATATTGACTTTGAACTATTCTAAATTTTTCATAATAGGAGATGATCGTGAACATTGTAATGTACATTGGTCTCCCTGTTGTTGGAATTGTTCTTGGATGGATTATTCGCTGGATTTATGCCAGATTTCAATTAACTGCTTCTGAACAGAAAGCAGAGCGTGTTAAGCAGGAAGCAATACGAGAAGCTGAAGCACAGAAAAAAGAAATTTTGTTAAATGCAAAAGATGAGCTCATTCGGGAAAGAAACCAGCAGGAGCGGGAGAACCGTGAACGCCGAGCCGAAGTACAACGTTTTGAGGCAAGAGTAAACAAAAAAGAAGAACTCTTGGATCAGCGTGCGGCTGAGTTTGAAAAAAATGAAAAAGAGCTTGCAGACAGAAAATCTGCAATGTCTAAGAGAGAGTCAGAACTTTCAAAGCAGGAAGAGTTGTACAGACAGGAATTGGAAAAGATTTCTGGATTATCAGCTCAAGAAGCCAAAGATCTTATCATTAAGAACCTTGAAAATGACGCACGTCATGATGCCCAGGCCCTTATCAATAAGATTGAGCAGGAAGCTCAACTAACAGCCGAAAAGAAAGCCAAAGACATTCTTATCACAACAATTCAGAGAATTGCACCAGAAACAACAAGTGATATTACTGTAACTACTGTTTCATTACCTAGTGATGAAATGAAAGGTCGTATCATTGGACGAGAAGGTCGCAATATCAGAACTTTGGAAACACTTACCGGGGTCGACATTATTATTGATGATACTCCAGAAGCTGTTGTTATTTCATGTTTTGACCCTGTTCGCAAGGAGATTGCAAAACAGTCTCTTGAACGTTTGATTTCTGATGGTCGTATCCATCCGGCACGTATCGAAGAAATCGTTCAAAAAGTTACTCATGAAATCCAGAATAAGATTTACGAAGAAGGTGAACGCTGTCTGTTCGATTTGGGAATTCATAATATGAATCCTGATGGAGTTAGGGCTCTTGGTCGTTTGTATTTCCGTACAAGTTATGGCCAGAATGTTCTTACCCATTCCAAAGAAGTTGCAATGGCTGCAAGCATGATTGCTGCAGAAGTTGGAGCAGACAGAGAACTTGCAAAACGTGCTGCCGTTCTTCATGATATTGGTAAAGGTGCTGAAAATGACAGCGACCAGAACCACGCAGAAGTTGGTGCGGAAATGGCACGTAAGATGGGCGAAAGTCAGGCTGTGATTAATGCAATTGCTGCCCATCATAATGACGTTCAGGCAGAAACTGTTGAGGCTGTAATAGTTCAGATTGCTGATGCTATTTCTGCTGCCCGTCCAGGTGCTCGTCGCGAGACAATTGACAATTATGTTAAGCGTCTTGAAAATCTTGAAGCAATTGCCGAAGGCTTCCCTGGTGTTGAAAAAGCTTATGCTATTCAGGCTGGTCGTGAACTTCGCATTCTTGTTAATAACGAAAAAATCCCTGATGGTGATGTTAAGGAATTGGCAAGAAGTATTGCAAAACAGATTGAAAGCGATTTGCGTTATCCAGGTCGTATTCGTCTGACAATGATTCGCGAAACCCGTATCGTTGAATATGCTCGTTAGAGTGTGTATATAGTTAGGAGGAAGGGGCACTTCGGTTTGAAGTGCTCTTTTTTTGTTTCCATGAGTTTTTATGATTTTTATGATGTAGCGGTTGTTGGTGCTGGACACGCTGGAATTGAAGCGGCCCTGGCAACTGCAAGAATGGGATTAAAAACAGTTTTAATCACCCAAACTCCAGATGCAATTGGCAGAATGTCTTGCAACCCTTCCATTGGTGGAATTGCAAAAGGAAATATTGTCCGTGAAATTGACGCCCTCGGTGGCGAAATGGCAAAACTCATTGACCATTCTATGATTCAGTTTCGAATGCTGAACAAAAGCCGGGGGCCTGCAGTTCAAGCTCCTCGTTCCCAGGCTGATAAAATCACTTATTCTAAACTTGCCCGTCAGGTTTGCGAAAAAACGCCAAATCTCTATACTTTGATGGACACAGTTATTGATATTTTGACGACGGCTTCATCTACTCCCTTGCCACCAAATGCTGACAGTCAGGCAGAAAAAGGAACAATTCCTGGGGAATCCCGTCACCAGGGCGAAACCCTGGCCGCCAGAAGTGGAATGAGGCAAAAAGTTACCGGGCTTGTAACGGAGCGGGGCAGGGTAATACCTGTTCGATCTATAGTCCTTACGACCGGAACTTTCCTTGGCGGGCGAATATTTATCGGTGAATACGATGCTCCTTGCGGTCGAATTGGGGAGCCTGCGGCTTATGGGCTTACAGAAAGTTTGCACAGATTGGGCTTTACAACCGGCCGTCTTAAAACAGGAACTCCTCCACGAATTTTAAAAAAGACAATAGATTTTTCTAAGATTGAAGAAAATCCTGGCGATGACGAAATTATCCCATTCAGCTTTGAAACTGAAAAAGTTGAACGTCCGATTGTGCCTTGCCATATCGTTTATACAAATCCTGAAACTCACAAAATTATTCGGGAAAATATTGGGAGGTCTCCGCTTTACAGTGGAAAAATCCATGGAATTGGTCCGCGATATTGTCCTTCCATTGAGGATAAGGTTATGCGTTTTGCAGACCGCGACCGTCATCAGATTTTTGTTGAGCCGGAAGGTCTTGAAACTGAAGAAATGTATTTGAATGGGCTTTCTTCAAGTTTGCCGGAATGCGTTCAGGATGCTTTTTTGCACACGATGCCAGGTTTTGAAAATGCAGTTTCTAGCAGACCGGGGTATGCGGTTGAGTATGATTTTGTTGAGCCGACCCAACTTTATCCTTCGCTGGAAACTAAAAGAGTTGCCGGGCTTTTTGATGCCGGCCAGATAAATGGAACTTCGGGATATGAGGAAGCAGCAGGGCAAGGTTTGATAGCCGGAATGAATGCCGGGCTTTATGCTCGTTCTCATATCACAACTTGCGGGCCTTTGGCTGAATTGCCTTCTAGTTTGAATGGCGTGCCGTCTTCTATGGAGCCTGGTGCTTTTATGCCGAAAAATCAGATGACAGCGGAAGAAAAACATCAGTTTGCAGAAATTTCTAACCGGGAAACGAAAGAACTGAATGATTTTATCGCAAAAACTCAGAAAAATGCTGGTTTTGAAAAATTTGAAGTTATTCCTGAATATAAGCCGATTATTTTGGGGCGTGATGAGGCCTATATTGGTGTTCTGATTGATGATTTGGTTACTCTTGGAACAAAAGAACCTTACCGAATGTTTACGGCCAGGGCGGAATATCGCTTGAAATTGCGTCATGATACAGCCGACAGACGTCTTGCGAAATATGCTTTTGAATGTGGCTTAAAAAGTCAGGCTCAGATGGACGCAATCAACGAAAAATATGCTCGCCTGGAAGAAATTGAAGCTCAGATTTTAAAAAAGCCTGATATGGAAAATCCTGGCTATCCGGAAAAAGACTGGAACGAGGCAAAAATCGAAGCAAAATATAAATATTACATCGAAAAGCAGGATCGCCGGGTGGAAAAACTGCACAAAATGGAAAATACCCACATCCCGCCGGATTTTGACTATGGTTCAATTCCGTCACTTTCGGCTGAATCCCGAAACAAGCTAGAAGCAATCCGGCCTGTTACCTTGGGCCAGGCAAACAGGATTTC
>CAZGDL010000187.1:0-3748 GCA_964525075.1 uncultured Treponema sp. | reverse complement strand
TGTTCATTTTTATCTTTATCCGAAAATAAATTCAATCTCAGGGCGTTTGTAACAACACAGAAACTTGAAAGGCTCATGGCAGCCGCTCCCAACATCGGGCTCATATCCAGGCCCAGCCAGTGGTAGTAAGCTCCGGCAGCAACTGGAATCAGAATAATATTGTAAATAAAGGCCCAGAAAAGATTTTCCTTGATATTTTTCACCGTTTTTCGGCTCAGGCGGATTGCCGTGCAAACATCAGAAAGTTGGCTTTTCATCAAAACAACGTCAGCGGCGTCAATTGCAATGTCAGTTCCAGCGCCAATGGCCATGCCGGTGTCGGCGGAAGTTAGGGCAGGGGCGTCGTTGATTCCGTCCCCAACCATGCAAACTTTTCCTTTTGTCTTGAATTCCCGGACAATTTTTTCCTTGTCACCAGGAAGCAGACCTGCAATTACCTGGTCGACGCCCGCTTTTTTTGCAACCGCATTTGCCGTTTTTTCGTTGTCGCCAGTGAGCATAACAACTTGAATTCCCATATTCTGCAAATTTTTGATGGCTTTAGGGGAATCTTCTTTGATTACATCCGCAACCCCAATAATTCCAAGCAATTTTGGTTCAGACAAATCTCTGTCAAATTCAACAAAGAAAAGGGGAGTTTTTCCTTCAGATGAAAGATTTTCCGCCTTTTTACGGCTATCATCATCAATACAAGATGGGGCAAGGCTTTCTATATATTTCAAATTGCCAGCCGAAAGTTTTTTGCCTTCAAGAGTAGCCGTAAGACCATTTCCTGGTAGGGCAGAAAAATCGGAAACCTCCGACAGCATAAGATTTTCTTCCGCGGTTTTGAGCAAAACGGCTTTTGCAAGAGGATGTTCGCTTTTGGCTTCCAAACTTCCAGCCTTTATCAGAAATTCTTTTTCAGAAATACCATTTGGCAAAATGTCGGTGACTACAGGCTGGCCTTTTGTGATAGTTCCGGTTTTATCGAGGAGGACAAATTTGCAACGGCCGGCTTCTTCGAGCGAGGCGGAAGTTTTAAAAAGGATTCCTCGTTTTGCAGCAACCCCATTTCCAACCATAATTGCAACAGGAGTGGCAAGCCCAAGGGCACAAGGACAAGAAACGACCAAAACCGCAATCCCCCTGGTCAGAGAAAAAGCGAATTCTGCACCTACCGCCAGCCAAATTACAAAAGTCACCAGGGCAATCCCCATAACGGCAGGAACGAAAACGCCCGCAACCTTGTCAGCAATTTTTGCGATTGGGGCTTTTGTCGCAGCTGCATCAGAAACCATCTGAATGATTTGCGAAAGGGTGGTGTCTTCGCCAACTCTTGTAGCTCGGCATTTTATAAAACCAGACTGATTTACCGTGGCCGCCGAAACAAAATCCCCGGAACTTTTATCAACTGGAATAGATTCGCCGGTCAGAGCCGCTTCGTTAATGGCCGTGTTGCCTTCCAAAATCACCCCATCTACTGGAATATTTTCGCCAGGCCTAACTACAAAAATATCATCCTTGTGAACTTCTTCTATCGAAACTTCAACTTCCTTGCCGTCACGAAGCAAAGTGGCAGTTTTTGGGGCAAGATTCATCAGACTTTTGAGGGCGTCAGTAGTCCGGCCCTTAGAAAGTGCTTCCAGCAGTTTTCCAACGGTAATCAGGGTGACAATCATGGCCGCACTTTCAAAATAAAAATTGTCCATGCAGGTCATAGCCTTGGCGGTATCGCCGACCTGCAAAGCCCTTGCCATAGAAAAAAGCATTACGACCGAATAGACAAAAGAAACTCCTGAGCCAAGTGCAACTAGGGTGTCCATATTCGGGGCAGCATGAAAAAGGCTTTTAAAACCATTTATAAAGAATTTTCTATTTATAAACATGATGATAGCGGCAAGAATCATCTGGATAATTCCCATTCCCAAATGATTTTCCCCACCGCCCATAAACCAGGCTGGAAGTGGCCAATTCCACATCATATGTCCCATGCTCATGTACATAAGGACTAAAAGAAATCCTACAGACCAGACTAGTCTTTTAAAAAGGAGGGGGCTTTCTTTGTCTTTCAGAAAATCTTCTTTTTTTGCGGATTTTACGGCCTTTTTGCAGCCACCCCCATAGCTATTTTGGTCAGTGGTGGATTTTTTACTGTCGCTGGTGTCAGAATTGTCAACATTTCCAGAGCCTTCCAGAATTTCCGCACCATAGCCAGCTTTGACAACCGCTGCAATAATATCTTCTGCTTGGGCAGAGCCTTCAACTCCCATGGAATTTGTAAGGAGATTTACACTACACGAAGAAACTCCCGGCACTTTAGAAACGGCATTTTCAACACGAGCCGCACAAGCCGCACAGCCCATCCCAGTAACAGCATATTTTTCCATAAAAATCTCCTGTAAACTGGGGCAAGTGTACAACTTTTTTTTTATTTGTGGAATAAATTGACCTGGTGGAAGGGGTAATTCCTAAATCTTCGTAAAATGTCCCAAAACGTAAATGTAATCTGCTCCATCTTCCGGCCAGATAGCCATAACTTTTGCACGATATGGAACATATTCGCCATTCAGAAAAAGTTTTACGTCCAGGCAGGTACGAGGATTTTCTCGCCCATTTTTGTGGAGATTTTCGCTCAAATCTTCCCAGTAATTTACCGGCAAAATATTATCTTCGCTGTCTTTTGACCTAAAAACCGTTTTTTCCAAAGGATTACAAGTATCATCTTCATTTTTATAAACGAAACAAGCCTTGTGTAAAACTTTGTCATACTCAAACTGAATACCTTCCGCACATCCCATAAAAAATTCTTTTTTCTTGCGTTCGTTGTCCATCATTCGCCGCATAGAATTGCTGGTAGGCAGGGCCTTGCTGGTCAACAATTCCTCTGCAACATAAGTAGCCACACTCTGGAAGTCGTAAGGTTTTCCGCTTTCTTTGATATTTTTGAGATTAGTAGATATGTTTTTGAGACATTCCAAAAGCAGAGGATTGAAGGCTCCACATTCCCCATTCAAAATCATCTGGATGGCGGTGTCGTGACTAAAAGCCTTTTTGTAACAACGTTCGCTGGTGAGGGCGTCGTAAACATCAGCAAGAGAAACAACTTGGGCAGAAATAGGAATTTCGTCTCCAACTAAACCGTCCGGGTAACCTTTTCCGTCATATTTTTCGTGGTGCCAGCGGCAGATTTCACAGGCAACTTTTACGAATTTACTTTCCTGGTCGGGCAGGGCAGCTTTGAGGATATTATAGCCTTCCACCGTATGCGATTGCATTATGGCCCATTCTTCTGGGGTGAGTTTTCCAGGCTTATTCAAAATACTTTCCGGAACTCTGATTTTTCCAATATCGTGCAGGGCAGCCAGGGAAGAAATCATGGCTATATCAGATTTTGAAAGAGTATATTTTACCGACATTTTTGCAACTTCTTTGAGCAAAAGTTCTGTTCCCATCTGAACATTCAAAGTATGACTTCCCAATTCCTGATTTCGCGATTCAACAATATTTCCAAGCAGACTTATCATAGAATTGTTGTTGTTTTCTTTATCATAAACCTGATTTATTACAAGCTGCTGGAGACGTTTTTGATTTGAATACATCAAAAGGGTGTTTTCAACTCGTCTTTGCACAACAAGGGCATTGTAAGGGCGTTGAATATAATCAACCGCTCCAAGTTTGTAAGCTTGATTTATAAAATCGTTGCCCCCAGATGCAGATATGATGATGACAGGATATTCCTCCATCAAATGCCTTTCGTTCATAATCC
>CAZGDL010000186.1:2175-3763 GCA_964525075.1 uncultured Treponema sp. | reverse complement strand
TCTGGAAAATCCATCCGCCTGGCAAGTAATCAAACCACTGGCTCATACCTTTCAATCGCATCGGATGTTTATATCACAGACTCTAGCGGAAACAAAGACGGCGTTTCTGGAAGATTTTACTCCGCCACCGATTCTCTCCCATCAGATTTAGGGAGTGACGAAAACGCAGCCTACGCCACAATCATAAAAAACGGCTGGAGGATTAAGGCTCTTGGAGATTTAACCTACACTTGGGTGGGGGCGACAACGGGGGCAGGCACAACAGCCACCGCCACCTGGTCAGACAAAGCAAACTGGGATATTGGAATTGTACCTGGCGTCCTGGGCTCTTCCACCACAGACCCGGAAATTTCCACCGGGGCGAAAGTTTTAATTCCAGACGGAAAATCAAACTATCCGGACACTGGCTCGACCTCATACTCTGTAAGCTCTCTCACTATTGGAAGTTCCGACGCTACCACCCACGACGCAAGTTTAACGCTTGGGGCAAGAGATTTGACAATTTCGGCTACAACTTCCGGGCTTTCAAATTACGGCACGATTATTTACACATCAACAGGTCGCATTTCTCAAAACGACACAGCAAAAGGCCTGGTAAAATACACAGGTTCAAATGTAAGTGTAAAAGATTATGGAGATGATGATTATTTCAATCTGGAAATTGCGGGCGGTTCTGCAAGTTTAACCACAGAAACAAATATAAAGGGAAAAGTCACAATAAGCGGAGGCTCTTTGAATGGAGCTTCATATCCGCTTACGGTGGCAGGAGATTTTAGCCAGACGGCTGGAAGTTTTGAATCCGCTGCCGATGTAAAAGTTTCTGGAAATCTAGCAGCTGGTGGGCAAAGTTTTACATCAAACTCAAGGCTGACAGTTTTAGGAAATCTGACTGCTTCCAGTGGAAATTTTGTCGCAAACTCGACTTTAAATGTTTCTGGTACCCTGGAATCTTCTTGCCAGCTGTTTACTTCAAATTCAGATACGACCGTTTCCAAAGACCTGACAATTTCCGACGGGGCTTTCACCTCCGCAGAAAATCTCACTGTCACAGGCTCAATCACTGCCAGCGGAAATCCTACAATCAGTTTTAATGCAAAAACATCCGCTTCCTCAGAATCATCTTCTCAAACAGCAAGCACCGCAGGTCAGACTACCCAAGCCTCATCATTCTCATTCGGCGCAATGACAGGCGGCTCAATTTCTTTTGGATATGAAGATACAGACTCTTTCACCCTGACAGGAACAGGCTCAAGTTTAGATTTTTCTGGCTCACCAAGCATCAGCCTTGGAGGAATTTTGACCGCCCCGGCAGGAATTAACCTGGGAAAAGTTTTTATTCTAAATGCAAATACAATTTTCGCCTCAAAAGTCACAATTTCCGCAGATTTGACCGCAGATTCATCGCCAAGTTCTGCCATAGATTTATCATCATATTCATTGACCTTCAATTCCACCGTCGACTGGGCAAGTGACAGTAGTGGAAGTGGCAGTTCAAGCACCACAAACAAGATTTTTGAAACAACAGGACAAGGCGGAAGTGTAACATTTAAAGATAAAGTGGGAAGTATAAATCCGCTAAGCAAAATAA
>CAZGDL010000186.1:0-2075 GCA_964525075.1 uncultured Treponema sp. | reverse complement strand
TCCACCCCTGTCACAATCACCGCAGCCACGAGCACGTTCAAAAACTCCGTGACAAGCAAAAACACAACAACCAGACAACAAAGCTACTTGAAAATAACCGGCGACTTGGCCATCGACGCAAGCACGACTTCAAACCCAATCACCATAGCCCCGGACATCATGCTAGACGGAAGTTTCACAAGCACAGGCTTCAGCTCTGGGACAGCCACTGGCACAAGTTCCACCACAAACGCAGGCCCAACCTTCACAGGCGACTTTTTCATTTTTGGTGAAAATTCATCATCAATCACCCTAAACGACATGACAATTACCGGCAATTTGATTTTTGACTCAGAAAAAACATACACGACAGCCGACTCATCCATCATCACAGCCAAAAACATAGTTCTCTACCGTGGAAATCTCACAACCGGCAAAAACGCCAGACTCCACGCCACAAAGGACGTAGTTTTGCTAGGCAAATCCTACTCCGTAACCGATCCTAACTGCATCTCAGAGACAGCCAACCAAGACTGGATCTACCAGCAGGACAGGACATCCGGCGCCTGGCATTACGACCGCAACCGCGACGGCATTTTATCATCAGAAGACTTTTTCACAGTTGACTCAAAAATGCCGGACGGGACCAGTCTGACCACAATCACAAACTCAAATCCTAACCCATTCACGGGAATTTATACCGCAGGCCAATCTTCCATCATAAAAATTGGTGATGAAAATGGCGGAAATTTCTACGCAAACGGACTTAAAATATCAGAAACCGATACCACAGGCCTCACAGGCACAAGCCAATGGTTCATCGACCTGCCAGACCAGACCGACACCGGCAATCAAAAAGGATTTGCCGAAACATATTTTTCTTACATTGACCATTCAACTATCCGCTGCTGGGAATACGCAAATCAGACAAGCGGATACGATGACGGACTTTACTCCCGCATGCCAGCCTACCAGTGCACCGAGTCAACGCCAGACTCTTCAACAAATGTAAACTGGCTTTTTGATGATTTTAAAATCACCCAGGCTTTCACAGTCCGCGACAATGCAATTTGCGTAACTTTCAATCGCCCAATTCGTAATGCAAGTGGCGAATTTAAAAACGCAATCCTCCGCTTTAAAAACGCCACAGAAACTTATTCAGGTTTTTATTCGGATGCTGATTGTAGGAAGCAAATTTCTGATAGCGAAAATCTCCAGGATTCTGGCAAATCCACCGCAACTGTTTACATGAAAGCTACCACAAGCTGGAATACCGATGCCACAGGAACAAGCCCTGGCTCAAGTGATAATTTAAGCACCGACCGCAATGGCGTCCACAAAAATGTCACTCCTTATATAGAAATTGTTACAAATAATTCTCTGCCCCTGACCGATATTTGGGGCAAACGCCTGAATTATTATGAAAATGATGATAGATTTACCGATGTTGCAGACCACACAGGCCCAGTTCTTTATTCAGTAAGAACAGGCCAGGATTTACACACTGATTACGACTCTACAGTTGGAGCCGAAAGTCAGCCATCTTATGACGCCCACAACTTTATCGAATTCCGCTACTCCGAAAAAGTAAATTTTGGTTCTCCTTCCGCTGGCACTGCCACAACTTCAAATCCGGCAGCAAATTTTTATGATAATGATGATGTCACCAGCCAAATCTGGCTTCCAGCCACAGCCGCAAGTCTCACAAACGGCCTTCCAGACACGGTCAATGTCCGCGTTCACGACTCATTTGGAGCCCTCACAAGCGAAATCACAAAATCTGGAAATATCACATTTGCGGGCTTAGGAACTTTTGCCACCGGAAAACTTTACACAGGTTCTGCCGGTTCACCCGATAAATACGTAAATTCCCTTTACCGCCCAGACCAATATTCAATCCGACTTTCAGTTGCCGGCTACACCGAAGGCACGTCTACAGATTCTTCCGGAAATATTTACAAAACCTGGCCGGGCTATATAGAATCGGCAGTTCAGCCGGCAGGACTTGTCACCATGATTGCAGCCACAAACGATATGGTCACAGACTGCGCCCTTGACTTAGACGGAACGACCGCCCTTTACAATCCTCAAATTCA
>CAZGDL010000185.1:0-3767 GCA_964525075.1 uncultured Treponema sp. | reverse complement strand
TGTTTGTAATATATAGGAAATATTGATATAAATCCCCCTTTTCATTATCTTAACTTCTGAAAATCTCATCTTATTTTTGGGAAATTTTGAAAAACCTGGAAGGTCACTATGAAAATACGGAAATTATTTAAACCATCTGAAGAATATATGAACACACTGCCTATGCGCGACCGCCAGCAAATCGGCTACGTTATAGACGGCTCTTTTATTTTGATGGCAAGTTTTTTGCTTCTGACTACGGCCTTATTTGCTATAAAACTTCCATTGAGTGCTTCGCTCTGCATTATTCCGACCCTTCTGTTTTTCATCAGCCTTTTTCTTGTAAAAAAGGATAAATTGTACACGGCTGCAAAACTTGTAACAGTGGGATTGATTTTTGCAATTTTTATTATTTTGTTTTTTACTGGTGATTATCCTAGCACCCTGATTTTTTACCGAAATGCCAGTTTTATTGTAACAATGGCGATTTGTAATCAGCTTATTTCTTTGAATAAACGTCAAATCAAATTGTTTTTTGCAGGGACATCAATTTTGTGGCTTATAAACTGCTGTATTTTGTTCAAATCACATTACGAATCAAATTTTTCTGGCACTGTTTCAGGAATAATTATTTGTTCACTTGCAATTTACGTTGCAAACACAATCATCTTAATCCTAAATAACTTTAACCAGCGACTTGTAGAAAATGCTACAAAATCGCAGGAAGAAGCTAGCAATCACCTCAATTCCATCACAAAAATCATCGAAGAATCAAAAAGTGGACTGGAAATTGGAAATCACCTTTACAGTGCAACCCAGACTGCAACAAATAATATCAGCGAATTGACTACACTTTTCCAGACTGTTTCTGATAACTCTTCCAACCTTTCAAAAGAAACTTCCACAATCAGTAAATCTAGTCTTGAAGTAAAATCTCAGTCTGAACAAATGCTCCAAACAGTTACCCTCCAGAACACCGCCATTGATTCTACAAATAAGGCGATGAACGAAATGTCCGAGTCCCTTTCCGAGATGAGTTCTATTGCTCAAAAACACAAGGCCGAAATGAGTTTGATTGCGAATAATCTTGATTCACAACTGAACTTAATCAATAAACTGGTTCGTCAAGTTGAAGAGGTTCAGACTTCTTCCAACAACATTGCAAATTTTGTAAGTACGGTAAATGCAATTTCTGCCAAAACAGGACTTTTGGCTATGAATGCTTCCATCGAAGCGGCCCACGCTGGCGAAGCTGGAAAAGGATTTTCGGTTATTGCCCAGGAAATCAGACAGCTTTCAAACAGCACAACTTTGAATGCCAGCAAAATTTCTGATGGTTTGCAGGAAAATTCAAAAATTGTAGAAGAAACGGCCACTTCGGTAGCAGATTTCCACAAATTCACCCAAAAAACTACAGAAGAACTCCGCAAAACTATTTCCGCAATTGAAGCAATTCTTGCCAGCATTTTGAGCGTCAATGAAGAAACAAAAACTATCATGGATTCTTTGAATGATGTCGTAAAACAATCCCACGAAACAGGTTATATCGCAGGAATTGTCGTTTCAGAAATCGAAAATCAGAATTCAGCTTTGGAAAACATCGCAACAATCGCAACTTCCCTGCAATCCAGCGTTGAAGGCATGGATTCTCAGGTTTCAGAGATTAAAGACGTAATTCACGGCATCGAAAACGAGGCCATGACAAACGTAGAAGTTTCAAAGAAAATTACAGGGGCAATGAATAAGTAGCCAGGTGCAATGCTGGAGTTTTTCCTGCACCCCCTCGAATTGCGTCATGCTGAACTTGTTTCAGCATCTCATGACCCTTCTAAGTACTTACTTTTTCTGAATTATTCCCCTCATTTCTTCAATCGTCTTGTAGCCCTTGCGTTTCATAAAAGCTGCAAGACCTTCAATTATTTCGACCATAGCGTAAGGATTTGCAAAAGTCATAGTTCCGACCTGCAAAGCCGAAGCCCCAGCCATTATGAATTCCACCGCGTCCTGCCAGCTTGCAATTCCGCCAATCGCAATTACAGGCACGCGTTTTTCTTCCGGTAAAGTGTTTATAGCTTCCACCAGTTCATAAATCAGACGTACAGCAATCGGACGAACGGCAGGCCCACCAACTCCAGCCTTCAAATTGTTAAAAACAGGAACGCCCCTTTCAATGTCCACCGCAATTCCCTGGAAAGAATTACACAAAGAAATTCCATCCGCTCCAGCTTCAATACAAGCCAAGGCAACATCATTCAAATCTTTTGCCTGAGGAGTAAGTTTTACGACTAGAGGTTTTGTGATTTCCTTGCGAACCGCACCCACCACTTGCTGTGCAGCACTACAAGACATTCCCCAAGCAGCCCCACCGGCTTTTACATTCGGACAAGAAATGTTGAGTTCTACCATCGGAACGGGGCTTTTTTCCAGAAGTTTTGCTCCTTCCACATAAGTTTCCAGGCTGGAACCAGACAAATTCGCAATTGCCACAGGTTTTAGCGACATCATTTGAGGAAGTTCATTTTCGATAAAATGCTTAATTCCAGGATTTTGCAGACCAATTGAATTCATCAGACCACCGGTAAATTCGTGAAGGCGGATTCCATCATTTCCCTGGCGGGCTTCCAAAGTCAGGCCTTTGCTCGAAATGCCTCCAAGGCGGTTTACATCGAACACGGTCGCATATTCAGTTCCAAATCCAAAAGTTCCGGAAGAACCAATCACAGGGTTTTGAAATTTTACCCCGGCAATGTTTACAGACAAATCAGGTTCAGAAGATAAAGGCTCGCGTCTAGGTTGAACTTTTATTCCTGCAACCTGATCAACTTTTTCAAATTTTAAGATTGAACCGTCAAAAACAGGACCTTCTTTACAGCAACGGAGTTTTCCTTTTGTCGTGTCTATAACACAACCAAGGCAAACGCCCACCCCACAAGCCATTCTTGCTTCCATGCTCAACCAGCATTTTAATCCCACTTCTTCGCAAACTTTTTGAAGATAGGCCAACATTGGAGTTGGTCCACAAGCATAAAGTGCAGAATAATTGCCTTCCTTGAGAGCCTGGGCAGTCAAAGCAACTGGCAACATTCCATGAACGCCAACCGAGCCGTCATCAGTTGTAATTACAAGTTTATTGGCTTTAAGATTTTGCAAACCGTAAGAACCGGATTTAAAAGACGCATAAAAATCATAAGAAAAATCTGGCAAAGTTGAAGCAAATCCCGCAACAGGAGCAACGCCAATTCCACCCCCGACAATACAAACTTTTTGTAAATTGACAACCCCGCCAACTCCATTTTCAAGACCGTCAAAACTAGTCTTGCCCTCGCCAGTCACAAAGTCCGGCAGTGGAAATCTGTTTCCGCAGGGTCCAAGGAGATTGATTTTATCACCTTCCCGCAAAGAAGTTAGTTCTACCGTTCCTTTTCCTTTTACAAGAATCAAAAATGTGATTGTCAGACTACCATCTTCATTTTTCTTTGAATCAAAAACACTGATTGGCCGACCAAGCAAAACATCCGACCGCACGGCGTGCAACATATAAAATTGACCGGCAGCCGGCTCCTGGAGTGGATGGGAAGCCTGGCTAGAAAAAGCAGGCCTTTCTGTGGAGATGGAAGCCCCTGGGTGGCCATCATCACCATCAGCTCTATCACAAATCTTCACTTTCAACTCATAAACAGAATTTGCAGGTACAGCTTCTTTTACAACATTACAACTTACAACCAAGCCTTCCGCATAAACCGGATAAGGATTTCCCTGACAATCTTTAAACATACAAGCACCCCATA
>CAZGDL010000184.1:0-3784 GCA_964525075.1 uncultured Treponema sp. | reverse complement strand
CTAAAAATTTCATAGTTCCCTATAATAACTACTTTATTTGTGCAGTTTCAACATACAAATTTTCATCAATTTTTCATCAAAAATAATCACAAAAAAATCCAAATACTAGCATAAAAATCTGATTTTTTTTATAATACTTTCCCAATATGAAAGTTAAGGATTCCAAACAGGCAATATTACTCGAAATGTATGACCCTTGCTATCCTTATTTTTTTGATTTGAATTTTTAAGACTGATTATCTTTTAGATATTCAGTCTTTTTTTTTAGTTATAAGGAGTAACAAAAAGATGAAAAGAGAAGACATCAAGAAAGTTCTGATTATTGGTTCCGGTCCAATCGTAATTGGTCAGGCTTGTGAATTTGACTATTCCGGAACACAGGCTTGTAAAGCTTTACGCGAACAGGGCTACAAAATTGTTCTGGTAAACTCAAACCCAGCTACAATCATGACAGACCCAGTTATGGCAGACGCAACTTACATCGAGCCACTTAACGTAAAAAGTTTAAGCAAAATTATCGCAAAAGAACGTCCTGATGCCCTCCTTCCAAACCTCGGCGGACAAACAGGCTTGAATATGGCCATGGAATTGCACGAAGCCGGCGTCCTCGATAAATACGGTGTAAAAGTTATTGGCGTAAATCTGGAAGCCATTCAGCGTGGCGAAGACCGCGAAATCTTCAAAGAAACAATGCAAAAACTGGGAATTGAAACTCCTCGTTCAGGAATTTGTCACTCAATCGAAGGAGCAGAAAAAATTGCCGAAGAAATCGGCTATCCTCTGGTTGTTCGTCCAGCTTACACGATGGGCGGCCAGGGTGGCGGATTCTGCTACAACGTCGAAGAATTACGCACCATCGTTGCAAACGGTCTGGATCTTTCAATCACCCACCAGTGCTTAATCGAAGAATCAATCCTCGGCTGGGAAGAACTGGAAGTAGAAGTTGTCCGCGACGCAAAAAATCAGATGATTGCAATCTGTTTCATCGAAAATATCGACGCAGTTGGCGTTCATACAGGTGACTCTTTCTGTTCCGCTCCATTCCTCACAATCGACAAAGAACTGGAAGAAAGACTCAAGAAAATGGCTTTCAAAATTGTCGAAAACATCGGGGTTATTGGCGGAACAAACGTTCAGTTCGCCCACGACCCAAAAACCGGCCGTGTCGTAATTATCGAAATCAACCCACGAACATCTCGCTCTTCTGCCCTTGCATCAAAAGCTACAGGTTTCCCAATCGCCCTCATCTCTGCAAAACTCGCTTCTGGTCTTACACTAGACGAAATTCCTTACTGGCGTGACGGAACTCTGGAAAAATACACTCCAGGTGGAGCTCCAGATGGAGACTACATCGTTCTCAAATATGCCCGCTTCGCATTTGAAAAATTCCGCGGCGTAAAAGACGAACTTGGCACTTCAATGAAAGCCGTTGGAGAAGTTATGTCCATCGGTAAAACTTTCAAAGAAACATTCCAAAAAGCAATCCGCGGACTAGAAAACGGTCGTTCAGGTTTAGGATTTGCCAAAGATTTCAACAAAAAATCAGCTGACGAACTCTGCGAAATGCTCAAAACCGCTTCCAGCGAACGCTATTTCCAGATTTACGAAGCAATCCGAAAAGGCGTTTCTTTGGAAAAAATCCACAATCTTACTTATGTAAAAATGTACTTCCTGGAACAAATGAAAGAACTTGTTGAAGAAGAAGAAGAACTTCTCAAAAACATGGGTTCTATGCCTTCTGATGACCAACTCCGCCAGGCCAAAAAAGACGGATTTTCGGACAAATATCTTGCCAAAATCCTCAAAATCTCAGAAAAAGACATTCGCAAACGTCGCAATGAACTGGGAATCAAAGAAGCATGGCTGGCAGTTCCAGTTTCTGGTGTAAAAAATGCAAATTATTACTACTCAACATACAATGCCCAAGACAAATCTACCGCCACAGACAATAAAAAGAAAGTTATGATTTTGGGCGGTGGACCAAACAGAATTGGTCAAGGGATTGAATTTGACTACTGCTGTTGTCACGCTGCAATGCAACTCAAAGAACTGGGCTACGAAACAATCATCGTAAACTGTAACCCAGAAACAGTTTCTACAGACTACGACACTTCAGACAAACTCTACTTTGAACCAGTTACAACAGAAGACGTTCTCCAGATTTACGAAAAGGAAAAACCTTACGGGGTTATCGTTCAGTTTGGTGGCCAGACCCCTCTCAACATTGCCCGCGAACTCCAGGAAAACGGCGTAAACGTTTTGGGAACTTCAATAGACTCTATCGATGCAGCCGAAGACCGTGACATTTTCCGCCATATGATGGAAAAACTGGACATTCCAATGCCAGAATCAGGAATGGCAATCAACTTTGAAGAAGCCAAAGCCATCGCCGAAAAAATCGGCTACCCAATTATGATTCGCCCATCTTTCGTACTCGGTGGCCGTGGTATGGAAGTCATTTACGATGAATCAACATTGAAAGAATACGTAGAAAAAGCCGTTGGCGTTACCCCAGACCGTCCACTCCTCATCGACCGCTTCCTCAAAAACGCCCTCGAATGTGAATCAGATGCCCTTTGCGATAAAGACCACGTTTACATTCCAGCCGTTATGGAACACGTCGAACTTGCAGGAATTCACTCCGGCGACTCTGCCTGCGTTATTCCGCCAGTTTCCATTCCAAAAGAAAACCTGGAAACAATCAAAGAATACACAAAAAAAATTGCAGAAAACCTCCACGTTTGCGGTTTGATGAATATGCAGTACGCAATCGAAAATGGAAAGGTTTTTGTTATCGAAGCCAATCCTCGTGCTTCCAGAACAGTCCCTCTCGTTTCAAAAGTTTGTGATACCCAAATGGCAAGACTCGCCACAAGACTTATGCTGGGCGAATCACTTTCTTCCCTGGGATTAAAAGAAAAGCAGATTCCTTACTACGGAGCAAAAGAAGCCGTTCTCCCATGGAACCGCTTCCCAGGAGTTGACCCAATCCTCGGACCAGAAATGCGTTCTACCGGTGAAGTTTTGGGATTAGCCGAAAGTTTCCCAGTAGCCTTCTACAAAGCCGAAGAAGCTGCCGGTTCAGAACTTCCACAAGCTCCAGAAGCTTGGGAAAACAAAAAAGTCCTCCTTTCTCTGAGCGACAAAGAAATGCTCAAAGACCAGGTTCTCACAATCGGAAAAACCTTGCAAGATTTAGGATTTACCCTCGTTGGAACCCAGGGAACAGCCGATTTCTACAACACACACGGAATTAAGTGTGGCCTTGTAAACAAGATTGGTGCAGGTCGCCCAGATGTAGTTGATATGATTATGAACAAAGAAGTTTGCCTGGTTATCAACACTCCTAAAGCAAAACGCAACTACGCCGAAGACCGCAAGACAATCCGCAAAGTTTGCTTAAAATACAAAGTTTCTTACATCACGACCCTGGCAGGTGCACTTGCAGCAGTCAAAGGAATTGAAGCCGTTCACAATGCCAAAGGCGAAGGCGATGTAAAATCCCTGCAAGATTATCACGCAATGATTAAATAAAAATATGATAATTTTTTGGGCAGTCCGGCAAGCAAAGCTTGCCGTCGGCTGTTCCGCAGTTCGGTAACCCTCAAACAAAAAAGGCTCACAAATAGTGAGCCTTTTTTGTTCTGCTTCGGCAGTTGAAACTGCCTTCGCAGCTGCTCCATAGCCTACTGCAACCCACCAGACCATCTACGAAATCTACTCCAAAGTGTCATTCCGAACTCCTATGATATTTGTCAATGCCATAAGAGCTCCTGATTCCAAT
>CAZGDL010000183.1:0-3785 GCA_964525075.1 uncultured Treponema sp. | reverse complement strand
CAGACTTGTAAAAGCCATAACCGCCGGCATTGTTTGTAATGACAGCTCCATAAACAGTAGATCCAAGATAATTACTCCAAGAAGTAGGAGTATCTGGACGAGTGATGACATATTCAGCCTTGTCATCGTCAAAATAACCGTATTTCATCGATTTCCTCAAAATAAAAATTTACTTTGCCATTGCCCTACGTCACGAAAAATTACGCAAACGTTTTCGCAATTGTAATTATTAATTATAGGGGTAATGAGACTTATTATCAATGTAAAAATTGTAGTAGAAAATTGTAAAAAACTACACTTCAAGTCGTCATGATGAGATTCCGCAACGTCATTCTGAACCTGATTCAGAACCGGAATGACGTTGCAAAAATGGAATTTTCCTACATCTGGCTCAAATATTTATTCAAAATTTCTGTAGCCTGTTTTGGATTTGCCTTACCATGAGACATTTTCATAACCTGCCCCATGAGCCAGCCCACAACATTAGTTTTTCCACTCTTGAAATCTTCAACAGCCTTAGGATTTGCCGCAATAACGTCCTGAACAATCTTATCAATTGCACCAGCGTCGCTTACAACTTCCATACCTTTTTCTTTGATGATGACAGAAGGCATTTTATTAGTTTCCATCATCTCGGCAAAAACCTCTTTTCCCTGTTTTGAAGTAATTTTTCCAGCTTCCAGGGCGTCAGAAAGTTCCGCAATATGAGATGGAGTGATTTTTACATCATTTATAGTTTCTTTTTTCTCGTTCAAAACTGCAAGCAATTCCGCAAGAATAAGGTTGGCAGTTTTTTTAGGATTTTTTGATTTAGCAGCCGCATCTTCAAAGAACATAGCCAGATCTTTTGTAGAAGTGATTGTTTCAACATCAAAATCAGTCATTCCATATTCTTTCTTGTAACGCTGTCGTTTAGCTTCCGGCAATTCCCCAACCTGCTTGAGGGCATTTGCAATCAACTCTTCACTTACGCTAAAAGGTTTAATATCAGGCTCAACAACAAAACGGTAATCAACAAAAGAGTTTTTAGTACGCATAACCTGAGTTACGCCCTTATCCTCATCCCAGTTCATTGTATTTTTATAACCAGCAACAAATTCCTGGCGGTCTTCCTGGAATTCCTTAAGCTGGCGCTGAGCCTCGTAAGTACAAGCCTCGCGAATAGATTTGAAAGAGTTCAAGTTTTTAATTTCGGAAATTGGAGTGTGATAAAGTTTGCCGTCTTCCCAAATATTCAAGTTGATGTTGGCATCACAACGCATATTTCCTTCTTCCAGGTTACCATTTGTAACTTTTACATAACGAAGAATTTCCTGAACAGTCTGCATAAACAAAGCTGCTTCGTCTGGGGAAGTCATATCAGGCTTAGTTACAATTTCGATAAGAGGAGTTCCACAGCGGTTGTAGTCAATGTAAGAGTGAGCGCCCTGCAAGTGCAAAGACTTACCAACGTCCTCTTCCAGGTGGATACGTTCAACCCTAACCCGACGATATTTTTCGCCATTAGATTCAACAATACAATCCTGGCCTTTAAAATTCAAAGGACGACATTTTTCGCCACCCGGCTGCTGATCTTTTGGAAAATCGCGGAAAGGCAAATCAACATAACCGTCAGTACAAAGTGGAATATCATACTGAGTAATCTGATACCCCTTTGCCAAGTCCGGATAAAAATAATGCTTGCGGTCAAATTTCGTAAAACGTGCGATATTGCAATTCAAAGCCTGACCAGCAACAGCCCCCAACTCAACATAACCCTTAGAAATACGAGGCATAGCCCCCGGCAATCCCAGACAAACAGGACAAACGCGAGTGTCCGGCATACCACCGTAACGGTTTTCGCAGGCACAAAAAGCCTTAGTTTTAGTCAAAAGCTGAGTATGAATTTCACAACCAATTACAATTTCCCACTTTTCAATCATGATTTGAACTCCAAAATTTGTACAATTCCACGAGGCCCATTCCCACAAAGGCAGCCTTCGTCACCCCTAAAAAATCGCCCTGGCGAGCTTCAGAAATGTTCAAATATTATAATGAATTTTGATGGACTTCTCAACAAGAGGATTTTTAACAGGGGAATTTGGAGGGTCCGGCAGGCAAGCCTGCCGTCGCTATGTCCGCACTTCGGTAACCCTCAAACAAAAAAGGGCCACATATAGTGTCCCTTTTTTGTTCTGCTTCGGCTGTTGAAACAGCCTTCGCAGGTGCTCCCAGCGCTACCCCATTAATCCTTCCAGCCAGTATACTTTTCACATTCCAAAATATTTTTGGCGTTCTGGATTCTTTCTGCCGTAGGCCCTTCCAGGTCTTTCAAAGGATACTCAATCCCCAAAGCCTGGTACTTCATAATTCCCAAACCGTGGTAAGGCAAAATCTCCACCCGCTGAACATTGTGCAAAGTTCTAATAAAATCCCTGGTCTGGGTCAAATATTCGTCATTGTCGGTAATGCCAGGAACCAAAACATGACGAATCCAAATAGGCTTTTTGATTTCGTCCAGATACAAAAACATTTCTCGAATATTTTTGCCGGTGTGGCCCGTCAATTTTATGTGTTCTTCTTCGTTGATGTGCTTTATATCCATCAAAAGAATATCAGTCACTTCCATCAACTTTTTGAATTTTTCAAACCAGTCGCCCTGCTTAGTAAAAGGGCCACCTGCCGTGTCAATGCAAGTATTAATTCCCCGCTTTTTACATTCTGTAAACAATTCAATCAGAAAATCAATCTGGGCCAAAGGCTCTCCACCGCTCACAGTTATACCGCCTTTTTTGCCCCAGTAAGCCCGGCAAGTTTCCGCCTCTTTTAAAAGTTCTTCCACCGTGTAAAGTTTACCGTCAGTCATTTTCCAGGTATCAGGATTATGACAATAAAGACACCGCAAAGGACAGCCTGCAAAAAAAATAATAAAACGACTGCCAGGCCCATCCGCACAACCAAAACTTTCCAACTGATGAATATATCCCTGCATTTTCTGCACCACCTTTTGAAATAAAATAAAAAACCTTCGGAAGCAATCTACACTACTTGACCGAAGGTTTCAATAAGAGATGCTGAAACAAGTTCAGCATGACGGCGTCAAAATTAACATGACAAAGCCGATATTTCTACCACAATTTCTATCAAACTTTGAACTGGTCTACCTGTTCACCAATCTGAGAAATAGAAGCTTTCATTCGTTCAGAAATGTTTGTAAGGTCAGTTCCAGTTTTATTAATCTGAGTTGCACCAACAGACATTTCGTCCATACCAGACTTCATTGTGAAAGTTGCATCCTGAAGTTTTTTAATTTCTGCCAAAATTGCCTTGTTTCCTTCAGACATTTCGTAAGAAGATGTACGAACTTCGGAAGTTGAATCATTCATTGCACTCAGGGCTTCAGAAATCTGGCGGGAACCTTCCTGCTGCTCAGACATTGAGTTTGAAATTTCCTGAACAAGGTCGTTTGTAGTCTGAATACCGGTAGAAACGGCAAGGAAAGACTGGTGTGCTTGTTCAGAAGCAGTAACCATTTCATTGATAGAATCAATAATCTTTTTCAACTGCATACCAATTGAGTTAGACTGTGAAGTTGAGTTTTCTGAAAGTTTACGGATTTCATCAGCAACAACAGAGAATCCTTTTCCTGACTCACCAGCGTGAGCCGCTTCGATTGCTGCATTCATAGCAAGGAGGTTTGTCTGTTCGGCAATATCCGCAATAACAGTATTTGCTTCCTGCAAGGCAACAGATTCAGATTCAATAATTTCGATTTTGTTAGAAACATCATCCTGCATCTGCAAACC
>CAZGDL010000182.1:2461-3788 GCA_964525075.1 uncultured Treponema sp. | reverse complement strand
TACCTGCAAAGATACAAAATTGTTAGGCAGGCAACTCCACGCGAAAGTACCTGTTTTTCTTTTTCCATCAGCTGATTACACCGGTCGATTTTTGCATTCAAAACATCTGTTTCGCTTCCGTAACCAGTTTCGTAAACTGTCTGTTTCTGGGCAATTTTGGAATCTGCCGCTTCAATTTTCAAATCCTGATAGTCAATTTTCATAGTGCAGACATCCACTGTATTCCACTGGCTGTTCAAAGTTTTTTTGATTGTAACTCTGACATCATCCTGATTAATCTGGGCGGTTTTTGCATTACTTTGGCTTCTTGCCACGTCGCGGACTTTTTTTCCACCATCCCAAATTGTAGTTTTAATTCCAATCGAAAAATTGGCAGAATAATCATCTTTTTTGAGCCAGTTGGGTTCTACAAGGGGAAATCTTGAACCTGAATAGCCAAGCGACGTTTTCAGGGCAAAATCCGGCTTCCAGTTTACAGAGGCTTTGGAAATTTTTGTGGCCAAATCATTTACCTCTTTGAGCTGAGTCACAAGCTTTATAGAAAGCTGATTGCCAGACAGGGCTTTTTCTTCTATTTCGGCACGGTCGGCAGTCAAAATTTCTGTGATTTCGTCACCATCACTTTTGGCAATAAAATCCTGGGCTTCCAAATCCAGATTTTCCAGGGTCAGATTTTCAATTCCGGTCGCCCGCGAAAGTTCCAAAAGCTGATTATCAATTTGTTCGGTCAAATCTCGCTGGGCAATTTCCAATTCTTTTGCCTGGATTTTCGCATCCACAACATCCTGATGGAGCAACATTCCCGACTTTTCTGCATCTTCACTGACTTTTACAAGGCGGTCGGCGTAAATTTTTTCTTCATCAATGATTTCTGCAATTTTTTTCAACTGCAAAAGTGTAAACAAGCGAGATTTGAGTTCGGTTTCCAGTTCCTCGGTTTTTGATTCAACCTGGGTCAACCTGATTTCCGAAGTCTTTTTGTAAAGAGCAATAGCGTTGGGAATTTTTCCCCAGGTAAAAAGCGGCTGGGTCATGGAAAGTTGAAAATTGTAAAGGGTACTTTCCATTCCGTCGTAAATTTTTACATACTGGCCTGTAGAAGTTGGCTTTGCACTTGTCGGCCAGTTTATCGAATTCAAAATATCGTCAACATTCAGATAAATTGCGTCGACTGGCGGATTAAGCATATAAGTTCCACTGATTTGCAGATCAACGGTAGGGCCAAGCTCTGCCCAGGCGTCTTTTGAATCCAGAAGGCTACGGGCATATTCTTCCTGCAGGGACAAAAGTTCGGGATTGTTTGCCTGCAAGGCTGAACGCAACTGGG
>CAZGDL010000182.1:0-2361 GCA_964525075.1 uncultured Treponema sp. | reverse complement strand
CTTCCCCCCAGCCCCCGGCCAGCAAAATCATCATAAAAACTGTTACAAAAAAAGATTTCTTCATAAAACTTCCATTTTTACAACTTTTACAACTGCACGTTGTAACTTGAATCATTGCTGCGAAGTTCAATTTCTTTTGATGTGCCGGCGGCGTCATCAGCAATAACTTGAGCTTTTATTGTGGAAAATTTCCCGGTGTAAGACGAATCTGTCCAGTAAGAACCAGATCCCAACCCGCTGAAAACTCCGTGTTTTTCTGTGCTGGAAGTTCCGACCGTCTGGGAAGTTGTTGTAACTTGTCCACCGTCAATTGTGTAAGAGCCAGAAGAATCGGCAAGTTTGAGGGAAATTATCACACCGTCATCAGATTGGGAGCCGTAACTGCTATTTTCACTGGCAGACGCAGACGCTCCAGAGGCTGCCGTATACTGCCCGTTAATTGTCGGAACAGAAAGTTTTATCGCTTTTCCGTAAAAAGTCAGCGAATAATTAATATTTTTTATGGTTTTTGCAATTCCAGTCTCGGCATCAGTTCGGAAAGAATAATCTCCATCTTCGTTATCACCATTAAAACAACCTTGCCAGGTAATTTCATCAGCACTCTGAACGTAAGAAACAGAAATCACCGGCTCAGTTTCCTTGCCGGCATTTTTATCATCATCACTTTGATAACGAGGATAAGAAACAGAAATAGAACCTGAACCACCAGAAACTGTAAGTTCGTAAACTTTTGCAGTCGCCGTAGTATTTTTCTGGGTAGTCTGAGGAACGGAAATTTTTGCGTAAATTTCGTTGGATGTCAAAGCATCGTTGGAAACATCTTTGAAATTCAGGGTCAAATTTGTAGTTTTGCGAACTGCCTTCAATTCTGCATAAACCGTATCACTGGTACTGTCCGAAACAATCACTGTTTTGTCTTTTGTAAGTCCGTAATTTTCGTGATAGTAGAGGAGGAAAATATCGGTGTAATCACCATCCCGCCAAAAATCAGGCTTGTTTTCTTTCCAAACAAGTTTGCTTATGGTAAAAGTTCCATCAGAACCTGTGCTGGTGTGGCCGTAATAATCGGCAGTCGGGACAAAAACTGTCCCTTCACTCCACTTGTCAAAATCACTGTCGCGGTCAGACTGGCTGGTGTAGGCATAAACGTCGACATTTGCAATGCCAGATTTAGGGGTGGAAGTAGATTCTGCGTCTACAATCAGCCCTCCAGTTCCGCCACTAAAAACTGTGTAGCAGGAAGTAACCATCATCCCAAAAAAAATCACGGCAAAAAGTGCCAAAACAGACTTAATTTTTTTCATCTTCATTTTCTCCTTCTAAACTTTTGTCATTCCGGACTTGTTCCGGAATCTCACAGTTCACGTCATTCCGGACTTGTTCCGGAATCTCATGAGATGCTGAACCAAGTTCAGCATGACAACGGCTGGTGTTCGATTTCGAACCATCATCCTTTTTCTTCTCGGTCATATAATAAATAACCGGAATAATAATCAGTGTGATGAGTGTTGATGTCAAAAGCCCACCAACAATGGCCTGCCCCATCGGGGCGTATATTTCCGCACCCTCGCCTTTGGAAACTGCCATTGGCACATCACCCAAAAGCGTGGTCAAGGTCGTAATCAAAATCGGCTTAATTCGGCTGGCAGAACCGTCCGCAACGCATTTTTCAAGAATTTCGTTTTCTTCCTGGGCGGAAAGTTCCACCTGCCATTCGCCATCCTTATCCTGGCTTCCCCGCTCCTTTGCAATTTCAAGTTTTTTCTCTTTTCTAAGCTGATTGATGTAATCAACAAGGATAATTCCGTTATTTACAACAACCCCGGAAAGCGAAACAAGCCCCAGAAGCGAAAGCAGGTTCAGCGTTGAGCCAAAAATCAGAAGTCCTAAAACAACCCCGATAAAACAGAATGGGATTGAAAGCATAATCAAAAGTGGCTGGCGGAAGCGTTCAAATTGCAGGGCCATAACGATGTAAACTAGGAAAACCGCAATAATCATGGCTGTGGCCATCGGGGTAATCATATCACCAATCAAAGCCATAATTCCGCCCGACTTACTTTTTACGCCGTTTGGAAGAGGATTTTTTTCCAGATATTGCTTCATTCGGCTGGAAACTCCGGAAGTATTTTCGCTGACAAGACTGGCAGAAACGGTGATTGTTTTAGCACGGTCAGAATGGTTGATTTGCGAAATTGATTTTTCGACATTTATATCAGAAAGGTTGGCAAAAGAAACGTCCTGGCCTTTTTGCGTAACAATGTGAACATTGGAAATTGTGTCCGCAGAAATATTTCCATCGGCGACATCCGAAGAAATATGAATATTGTAGCGGTCGCCTGTATCAGAATCCTTATAACG
>CAZGDL010000181.1:1400-3882 GCA_964525075.1 uncultured Treponema sp. | reverse complement strand
TGAAAATATCCCCACAAGAGAGGAAGGACTATATGACACTTTCAGAAATGATTCAGAAAAACCGAGAAGAAGGCTGGGCAGAAGGTCGAGCTGAAGGAATTGAGGAAGGACTTGTACAGGGGCTCTCTCAAGGACGTCTTGAAACTGCGAAAAACTTTCTTAAAAAACACTATGAGCCATCTGATATAGCTGAGTGTACAGGCTTGCCACTGGACCAGGTCCTTGCTTTGCAGAAGGAAATTTGTGTGACTGTATGCTAACCATGGTTGCCCATAAAAAAATTACGCTGGCAGGCTGATGGTAAATGTAGTTCTTCCCCTGGACGACGAAACCCAAACGCTGCCTTGGTGCAATTCCACGACTTTGCGAACGACTGCTAGGCCAATTCCGTAGCCTTCTGATGAGTGGGATTCGTCCGCCTGGTAAAATTTATTAAAAATGTGCTGCTGATTTTCTTCAGGGATTTCAACTCCGGTGTTTGTGATGGAGGTGATAAGCCTTTTATCTTTTTTTTCTATTTCGATGATGATTTGCTGATTTTCGGGGGTAAATTTTACCGCGTTATCCAAAAGATTAATCCAGACGTGTTTTAAAAGTTCTTCGTTGGCCCAAATGTAAAATTCGTCAAAGTCAATTTGAAAGCCTAGATTTTTTTTGGACCATTTATCTTCCAAAAGCAAAATGCAGTTGCGGATTTGTTCCGAAAGATTAAAACGCGACTGATTTTCGAGTTTTGTCTGATTTTCAATCTTCATCATGGTCATGACGCCTACTGCCAGATTTGAAAGTCTGGTGGATTCTTCTTCGATGATGGTCAGATATTCCAGTTGCTGGTCTGGCGAAATGTTTCCTTTTTTCAAAAGTTTTGCAAAGCCTGCGATGGAAACAATTGGGGTTTTAAATTCGTGGGAAAAATTGTTGATAAAGTCGTTGCTCAAAGTTTCGGTGTGTTCCAATTCCGAAGCCATTTTATTGAATGATGATGTAAAATCGTTCACCGAGGAAATATTTTTCAGGGGGCCTTTTAAGTTCAATCGGGCCTTGTAATTTCCCAGGGCCAGCTGGTTCATGCAGTACATGGCCTTGTTTATAGGTATGGTGATTAATTTACTCACGCTGAATGAAAAGGCGTAGCAGACGAAAATCAAAATCACAATGATGATAAAAATGAGGGAGCCGGTGTCGAGATTTGTTTTGTTGTAGGCAGCAAGCAGGTTGATTCCCAAAAAATTTTTGAAAATAAAATAGAGGACGACCAAGACGGTCGCAATTACGAGCGTAAAAAGTCCGGCTAGCAAAAATGTAATAGCCCACCGTTCTTTTTTGTCGATTCGTTTGCTTTTTTGATTTTTTTTAATCTGTTTTATTGGTTTTATCGGTTTTATCGGCTTAATTTTAGTCATTCTTTTTTACCGCCTTGTAGCCCAATCCCCTTACCGATTCAATCTGAAATTCTTCCCAGCCTTCAAAGCGTTTTCGCAGGCGGTTGATGTGGACTGTCAGCGTTTCCCAGCCGGTTTCTGATTCTGTCCCCCAAATTTCGTCCATCAGCTGAATTCTTGTAAAAATTTTTCCAGGGTAGGATAGGAGTTTATATAGAAGCAAAAACTCTTTTTGGGGCAATTCCACTGTCTGATTTCCTTTTTTGACGGAAAGTGAGTCGTAGTCAATTATCACGTCATCAAGGACAATTTGATGTTCGCTCGAAATTTTTGCACGGCGGAGCAGGGCTTTTATCCTCAGAAGCATTTCTTCTTCGTCTATGGGTTTTGTGATGTAATCATCTGTGCCAACAATAAAGCCTTTGTGGCGGTCGTCTGGTTCTTGTTTTGCAGAAACCATGAGGATTGGCAGGTTATTGTTTGTATCTCGCAGGATTTTTGTGAATTCGTAGCCGTTCATTTTTGGCATCATGATGTCGACGACGGCAAGGTCGATGTGTTCTTTTTCGAGAATGGACAGGGCGTCCAGGCCGTTTTCGGCGGTCGAAACTGTGTAGTTTTCGGCTTCCAGAACGGCCTGAATCAAGCGGCGGATATTTTTATCATCATCAACAACTAAAATGTGTATCATTTTAGCCGACCGTCATTATCTGCTGGATTTCGGCGTGGTCTGTTTTTTCTTTTGTGTCATCTGGAGATGTTCTGAAAGGGGCAAGTGGCAGACCATTTTTGCCGTAGATTGTGACTGGCCCGTAATTGTACCAGGCGTAGCGTGCAAAAATCGGTTCTGGAACTTTTTTGCTGGAAAGAATGATTAAGTTGCGTTTGCCGTCTGTTCCACCAAAGGCAAATGTTGCCGGGTAGTAGACGCCATCCCGGCCAGCCACTTCAAAGCCGGTGAAGTCTTCTGGAAGAGTCTGATTTTGAATAGCTTCCAGCTTTTTGTATTCTGCCAGTTCTTTTTGGTCGTCGCGAAGTTCAAGTCCGTCATCAGCATATTTAAGGGAGATTGTGATTGTGCCGATGGAGTTTGCCTTGGT
>CAZGDL010000181.1:0-1300 GCA_964525075.1 uncultured Treponema sp. | reverse complement strand
TCCTCCTTGAACCAGGGCCTCACCAAACATTGGCGACATTGCCTCCTTCTCTGGCAAAAGGCCGTAAACATTTGACAGGGCGTTTTTTTCCATGCGTTCTGCAAGGACTTTTTTTGCTTTTGGGTGAATGTCGTTGTACTGGCCCAAATCCAAAGCACAGGTTATAAAAGCATTTTTTACGGTGTTGTGAACTTTTGCCTGGGCCTCTCGAATTAAGCACCAGTTTTTGAAATCCTTATCCTGCTCATAGCGGTGTTCTGGCAACTGAACAAAAATAAATGGCAGGCTGTCGTCGTGCCAGTCGGTTCGCCAGTTATCAATCATAGTAGAAAAAAGTTTTGCATACATTTGTGGTTTGTGATCGTCACTTTCGCCCTGATACCACAAAACGCCTTTTACAGTGTAAGGCATAATTCTTGAAAGCATGCAGTCGTAAAGCCCGGTCGGGCGATAAGGATTTTTGCAGGATTTTGGTCCCGGCCATTTACACTGCCCAATTCGCTCCTGAACTTGAGCCCAGGTGATTGTCGGTTCTGCCTGATACAAGGCGTTGCATTTTATTTGCCAGGCGTCGTTTTCGACGGTGTAGTCGTCATATTCTTTGCATTGTTGTTCGATTGATTTTCCTTTTGTGGCTTCTTCCTGTTCGGTTAAATATGTGCGTAAATCTTCGTCTTTTTCCAGGAATTCTTTTCGCATCCAGGCCGAAGCCGAAGTTCCGCCCCAGTTGCAGCCGATTACCCCGACCGTGCAGCCCAAATCTTCTGAAAGTTTTTTTGCAAAAAAGTAGCCCACTGCCGACCAGGCTTTTTTCCATTCACTGTCACAGGTTTGCCAGCAGGTTTGTTTTTCGGCTTTGTAAAAATTGTCGTCTTTCCAGGCTATTTTGTTTGTGTAGTAAAAACGGACATTTGATTTTTGAGCCAGTTCTGCAGGTCCTTCGGTGCAGTTTTGAAGTTCAAATTCCATATTGCTCTGGCCCCCGGCAATCCACACTTCGCCAATGGCAATATCAGAAAATTCGATGGTGGAATCATTTGCCGTTATTTGTAAAAGACAGTCGTTTTGAGCTGCCTGGGCGTCCAATTGAACTAGCCAGCGGCCATTTATGGCAGAATTTTCATTTTCTGATAAAAGATTGTGATTTTTATCAAAAAGTTTGGTTTTGATTTTGAGGCCGTCATCAGCCTGTCCAAAAATTGAAATAAATTTATTACGCTGCAAGACCATGTGGTCAGAAAAAACTGCAGCTACGGAAAAATTACTCATAAGTGCTCCATTTATTTTATAAGAAGATATT
>CAZGDL010000180.1:0-3962 GCA_964525075.1 uncultured Treponema sp. | reverse complement strand
TACACGGATGTAATTTTTATCACACCTCCTATTAATAAAAGCCCCTGGTGTAGGGCAAATCCCCTTCACCTGGCAAAATCAAAATCTCAAGCGTCTCAAATGCGTAATTCTGCTGACCAAAAAATTTTCTATCTCCTTGGTCGGCTCAAGCTGGAACCGCAAAACTGCCTCTCCAACCTGACGCGAAAGCCCAAGCGGTTTTCCCACCACCGTAAAAAATTTTCCAGCCTCCTTCGCATCTGGAAACTGCATTTCCATCATATCTTCTTCTTTGATGGCGGCGTCAATCAAATGAACTTTCCCAGCAAAATCCATTCCATCCGCCTCCAAAATCTCCGCCCTAATTGACGCCTTAAAAAGCTGGTCTTCCGACAAAATCAGACGGCTGGAAATCCTGTGACCAAGACTTTCTTTTTGATTTTGGTCCATTTCCCTTTTTTGCAAAGATTCTTTCAACTTTTTGATGAGTTTATCCGCTTGTAAAACCGAAGTTTTTGTCTGGCTCGTCAAATCATCACCATGAATAATCCCGATTTTATGGCCAGGCCGCAAATTCGGGAAACTTGTATATTCTGAAGTTGAAGTGGAAGTTTTAATGTGTCCCAAAAAATCCAGGCCACTTTGCTCAATAAACCGACTAATTTCGCCATCAGTTGGGATATTTAAAAGATAAATTCCATCAGCAAGCTTTTCTTTTATGTATTTTTTAATATTTGGATTATTTTCGGCAAAAGTGATATTGCTGTCGGTCACTTTTAGAATGTAGCCCTGGTAGAGCATGGCCGAAGAGTAGGAATTGTACCAATCCGAAATGTTGATTTTTAGATTTTGTGGGATTTCGTAACTGGTATATTTTGAAATTGTCTGGAAAATTAAATCCGGCGTCCAATTTAGGTCAAAAGCGGTAGAAACTGACTGCCTTGTAATTTCAAATTCAGTCACCACCCCGCATTTTTTTATCATCATAAAAGATGTGAGCGGAAGCAAGGCTGATAAAGGAAGTCCCGGCATCAGGGTGACGGTAAAAGTGGAGTCAATGTTCAAAACTTTAGGAAAATCTGATTGTCCAGCCGTCGAATAATCACCAAAATTTCCTGGCGTAAAAACTTCCTGGCCGTCTTCCGTTTTCCCTAATTTTTGCAAAAGTCCAAATTCCAGGGCGGAATCAATCATTCTGTCCAAAAGATTTGCATTTTGCTTGGGATCTTCAATAGATTCTGACCGGGCAGCTTCCAAAATCATAGAAAAACGACTTTTTTTTGCCAGGGCAGAACCATCTTCTGTGTAAGTTCCCACCAAAAATGCCAGGCGGAGCAGAGATTGGCGACTGTAGCCACTTTCTGGAATGGAAGAAAGACAATCCAGCAGGAGTTGGGCCTCTTTTTTTAAACCATCCCGACTAAACCTCGAAACCGAAGCGGCACACAAAAGGGTGTACTGCTGAATTTCTGGCAGGCGGGCAAAATTTTCGCTGCGGGCCAGATCAATTTCGTAGTTTTTTATTCCCTCTTTTACCAGCGAAAGATTTATAAAAGCAGTCATCAAAAGCTGGATAAATTTTTCTCTGCCAGGGAAAATTTCCTGCAGGCGGGAAATGTCATTTTTTTTGAGGCTGCCATCACTTTTGCAGGAAATTCCGCGAACTTTTACATAAGAAATAAAGGCCGTCAAAATATTTGGATTGAGGGTAAAAATATCATCAGTCGAAAACATTGAAACCGAGCAAGGCGGAAAAAGCAGGCTGGTATTTAAATAAGGCTTAACTTCATCTTTCAAAAAAGGATTTATGTACAAAAATTCTTTATCAGAATATTTATCATAAACCTTGTAAATTAAAAGCCTTTCTGTAAGGTTGATGATTTCGGCGTAAAGTTCTGTGACAGAATATTCACCTGCAAAAAAATCCAGCAAAACTTCCTGATTAGTTTGTGGCAAAATGGAAATGGCGGTCAAAACTTTGACGTCAAAAGCGTCCATCAAAGTCAAAATACTTTGCGTATTTTCTGGCTTCCGGATAAAGCCAGCCAACTGCTCAATCAGGCGTTGCTTGTTGTAAGGAGTTTTGATTTCTCCAAGGTAGAGGCGCATTGTGTTGAAAAACTGCTTATCGGACTGAGCGGCCATTGCTTCCTGCCAGCGGGTAATTTCATTTTCAGCTTTCAATGTCTAATTCTCCATCATATCTTACGATTTTGTATTCATATCCTTGTTCTGCAAGGAATTTCTGGCGGTTTGAACCAAATTCTTCTTCAACAGTATTTCTGGTGATTAAGGTGAAAAATCTGGATTTTTGTTCCTTTGGCCTCAAAATTCGTCCCAATCTCTGGGCTTCTTCCTGGCGACTACCAAAAGTTCCGCTCACCTGGATGGCAAGCGAAGCGTCCGGCAGGTCAATCGCAAAATTTGCAACTTTTGAAACAACCAGCACTTTAATCTTCCCCTGGCGAAAATCAGCATAAATCTTATCGCGCTCAGTATTAGGAGTTTTTCCAGTGATGATAGGAGAACCCAAAGTTTTTGCGATTTCCGACAACTGATCAAGATATTGCCCAATCACAAGGATTTTATCATCAGGACATTTTTCGATAATTTCTTTTACTATCGCCAATTTATCCGGATTCATACTGGCAATTTTGTGTTTTTCGCGGGCACTTGCCACAGCGTAATTAATTTCCTGGGAAACAGGCAAATCCAATCGCACTTCAATACATTCGGCAGAGGCTATCCAATGGTCGCGTTCTAGTTCTTTCCAGGGAACATCATAACGTTTTGGGCCAACCAGAGAAAAAACATAGCCCTCGCATCCATCTTCCCTAACCAAAGTAGCCGTAAGCCCAACCCGGCGAACAGCCTGCAATTCTGCAACAACTCGGAAAACCGGAGCGGGCAGCATATGAACTTCGTCGTAAATAATAAGCCCCCAAGGTCTTTCATGGAAAATTGAAAAATGAGGATAAGGGCCTTCTTTGTCTGGTCGCCAAGTCAAAACCTGGTAGGTTGCAACTGTAACAGGTTTTATTTCCTTATTTTCGCCGGAATATTCGGCAATTTGGTCGGCAGTCAGATTTGTTTTGTCCAAAAGCTCATCAATCCACTGGTGAACTGCAGAAATATTTGTTGTGATAATCAGAGTGGAAGTTTTGAGCATATCCATGATTGTCATACCAACAATGGTTTTGCCAGCCCCACAAGGCAGGACAATTGTCCCAAAACCAGTTCCAGGGCCTTTATCCCCAATCAGAGCTTTTGCAGAATTTTTTTGATAATCACGAATAATCAAAGATTGACCATGGCTGGTCGTTTTGCGAAGGCTTACGTCCAAAGGTTCGCCATCAGAAAGGGCAACTTTATCGTCAACCGGCCAACCAGATTGAAGCAAAAGTTGTTTGATAGTTCCACGATCTGTAAGTTTTAGCAAAAATGAATATTGAGGAGCATCCTTATCAGAATCCAGCGTAGCGGTCAAAAGTTTTTTGACATTTTTATTTGCCGCAATCTCTTTATAAACCGCAAGCGAATCCGCCTGCAAATACAAAAAATGTTCAGTGATTTTTTCGGCAGAATCTTCTTTGACTGGCACTTCAATATCGGGACCTGCAATCAGTTTAATTTTACCAAAACGACTAGAAATTTCTTTAATCCACATGATGATAGACTGAGGCACATCATAACGGGCATATTTTTGCAAAACCCCGATAGCGTCATCAGCACTAAACCCAGCCGAAGCTGCATTCCAAAGCGAAAGGGGAGAAAGTTTATAAGTGTGCAAATGTTCAGGGGATTTTTCCAACTCTGCAAAAGGAATTAAAGCATTTCTGCAATCTTCCGCCAGTGGAGCATGAACATCGAGTAAAAGAGAACGGTCGCCCTGTACAATCAAAGGATTTTCAAAATTCATATTGAACTTTTGATTATAGTGAATTTTGAAGTAAATTTGAATTGGTTGGGAAGGAAAAATGAGA
>CAZGDL010000179.1:0-3965 GCA_964525075.1 uncultured Treponema sp. | reverse complement strand
TTTTCAAAGTTGCCTCTAAAAATTGCAATTTTTAGAGGCTCCATTCTAAATTAGAATCTAATGACTTTATTTAGATTATATAAATCTGCAAAAGTTTTGCAAATTTTTTTTGGATTTTTTACAATTTTTTACGATTTTAACGAGTCCACTCGAAAACTTCTGCCCTCCCCTCCCCACAGTTTTTTCCGCCGCATTTTTTGCTTGACCTTTTGCTCAAAAAATTGCTTACTAAAGCACTATGATTAAAAACATAATTTTTGATATTGGCGGCGTTCTTGTAGCTTTTGATCCTGCCAAAACTTTACGCGAAATGGGACTTCCGGAAGAAGAAGTCCAGGTAATTGCCCAGCACACAGCCTTTAATCCTTTTTGGATAGAATTTGACCGCGGGGTTATGGATAAAGAAGATGTCATCAAAAAAATGAAAGAAGGACTTCCCGAAAATTACAAGGCCGATGCAGACCGATTTTTTCACCAGGAAATTATGAAAACTGTCACTTCTTTTGATTATTCTGCTGGTTGGGTAAAAAGTTTAAAAGCAAGAGGTTTGAACGTTTATCTTTTGACAAATTATGCCAGCTGGATGTTTGATTACCATTTTGAAAACACCTTTACTTTTGCCCCTTATGTTGACGGACAGGTAGTTTCTGGCAAGGAAAAAGTCGTAAAACCAGATCCTAAAATCTACCAGATAATTCTTTCAAGGTACAATTTAAATCCGGAAGAATCAGTTTTTATTGATGACCGCCTGGAAAATGTTGAAGCCGCCCAGAAAGAAAAAATACACGGTATTCATTTTACAAATTACGAGGAAGTTTGCCGTAAGCTGGAAGAACTTTTGTAACAGTTTATATTTTAAATCCAAAAGTCTTAATAAAAACTGTTACAAAAGGCCAAAAAAGTTTTGTAACAGTTTTTATTTATGATTCACTAATTGTCACTGGTAACCAAAACGTAGCGAGGATCTTCGGGGAGCATAACCGCCGGAGATTTTCTTAGTTCCATTCCAGAACCATCTTTCAAGAACGAAACTTTTAATCCCGGATAATATTTTTCTTTGATAATTTCGACCTGTTCTTTTATGTGGTTAAAATTCACAGATTCCTGAGCCTGAGGATTGTTTGTATTTTGAACCGGCATAAACTGTTCTACCAGCGAATGACGAGGTACGAACAAAGGTTCAGAACCAAGATAATTATTTCGGTAGCAGAACCAGGCGTACAAATCCTTGCCCAAAGCAGAAGTAATATTTTTGTAAACAGTGTAATTAATGGGAACAGAATGTTGCTGGGAAAGTTTTATAAAAGGCGATGAAAGTTTAATTTCAAAAGCCATATTCCTCTGATTTTCAGCTTTGTCTGTAATTCTTACATACTGCATCGCTTCAAAAAAAGGAATTAAACCTGTAGAAATTTTTTCGGCTTTAACCTTGCCGTCTTCATCAGGAACTAAAGGATCTTCATCAAAAAGAGAAGGAAGTTTTATTCTTGTTGATTTAATTTCTTCATATATAAACGAACATTCTTTAAAACATTCCAGTTGTTCCATAACTTCTTTGCCACGCTGGCGGGGCAGTTGCATTTCGTCAAGAAGTTCCTGCAAAGAATTGTAACGCAAGATAATGTCTTTGGGGATTTCCTGATTTTTGCTCTGAACGGCATGGGTTGTAAAAATGGAAAGAAGGAGACGACCGTTTTTTCCAAAAGGAACTTTTTCGGCACCGGTCAATTTCATCGTAATATTGTTGTATTTACGGACAAAAACATTACGATTTGTATCACGGAGAGGCAGGGCAGCACTAATAAAAACCGAAGGAATATAACTTCTGTTCTGAGTTAAATTTTGATTTTCTTCTTCAAAAAGTGAACTTTGTAAAACTAATGGCGGTTGATTTTTATCCATTTAAATTTTTCCTACCCATTATTAAAAATATCATATAAGGGGCAATCTTGCAATGTTAGATTTTTTGTCACAGTTTATATTTTAAAGTATGACAAATTTCTGTAACAGTTTTTATTTTAAAATTATTAGACTGTCATAAATTTAAGACAGTTTTGTCACAGTTTGTATTTTAACTGTCTACTTTTTAAATTTTTTGTAACAGTTTATATTTTAAATTTATCAAAATTCTGTCTACCAAATAGAAAATATGTCTATTTTTGATAGTCCCTCACTTAAAAAATTTAAAAATCAACAAAAAAAATTAAGAATTTGATTTGTAACAAAGTTTATTAAACTATTAACATTGTAAACTCGCCTACTACTTGCTTATAAAACTAATTGTTAACTAATTGATATTATAGAAGAATGAATAAAAAATGTGACAAAGATTAATAAAAACTGTTACTGGCAAATATAAAAAAAGAGATGTAAGTCTTTGTATAGCAAGGAATTACATCTCTTTTTTATTTAAAATAGACACTGTTACAATCAAAATGACTTTTCAACAGGGGATTGTGGAAAGTTTAATAAAAACTGTTTCATTTTGTATAACATAGTAGAAGAAAAGCTATTTTTTTGAGATAACCCCACCAACCGTCAAAATAGCCTGGCCGCTTTCTATTTCGTTTTTAAGATGTTCAACGGCAAAAATTATGCCCTGAGTTATATTTACATTATTTTTTGTAAAAAGCAACTTCCATTCAGTTTTGATTTCTGGAGGAAGGCAGATGTTAATCTGGCCAGGGCGATCATTTTTTTTGCTAGCTGATTTTGCAGCTTCCGACTTTTCAGTTTCGTTTGTAACAGTTTGTATTTTTGATACATTTGAAACTGGAGCGGAACTTTCAGTTTTTAATTGAGCTTTTTCTGATGAGTTTTGGTCGGTAGTAGATTTTTCGTCAGCTGTAGAAAAAGTCTGAGAAAGCTGATTTGCAAGTCCTGCCGGGATTTCAGTGAATGATACTTTTTTTTCTGCTGGAATCATAATTAACCTCTAACTGCTTCTGCAAGGGCCGAAATAGCCGCTAATGTGTTTTCTTTGGCACCAATTTCCTGGATAGTTTTTTGATAAGCCTGGGACTTTTTAAAAGCCTGATCCTGAGGAACTATGATTTTGTTGTAGCCGGATTGTTGAAGAATTGCATTTTTGATATTTGTGTCGAGTGCAAAAGATGCGTTGTGTTCGTTGATGACCACAGTTTTGATGACAGCTTTTTCACAGCGGCGGCGCTTGCGGAAATCGTTTAAGTTGTCCAGGAAGATTGTAAGTCCGTCTGCAGAGAAGGTGTCGCACTTCATTACAGGGATAATTTCGTCACAGGCAAAAAAGATGTTTTCTTCAAAAGTGCTGAAGTCCGGGCTGGTGTCAAAAATCATGTAGTCGAACTGGTCGGCAAATTCTTTGGCAATGTCGTCCATGACGTAAGGCTCTTCTGTTGCGACATTTTTTTTGTAGATGCGGAGTTTGCTTTTTTCTTTGCCTTCGCTTTCCAAAGGTTTTGTTGGCATGAGCCAGAGATTTTTTACTTCGGTTTTTGTTACAGGTTTATCGACAGAGCAGTTGTTTAAAAGTGCGTCTGCCAGTTCATAACCAATTTCTTTTAATAAAGCTCCAGAGGTATTTCCCTGTGGGTCAGAGTCTACCAGGAGAACTTTTGATGTTTTTGCAAGTTCTGCTGCAAGGGCAATTGCGATGGAAGTTTTTCCTACTCCACCCTTTTGTAAACCAAGTCCAATAACTTTCATATTTTTTTTCTCACTAAAATTAAGATATAGAAACTTTTAAGAAAATTTCTTTATATCTATATTATCGCTAGAAATTAAGAAAAAATCAAGAAAAAAGATAGAAAAATATTAGAAAATTGGTAGAAAGTTACTAGAAAATTGCTAGTTTTATAGAACCTTTCTAGTAAACTAGAAAAAATCTACATTGAATAAAAAGACGCTCATATCTTCGCGTAGACGCGTCGATTAATTTTTTTTGAATAATTTATCGTTTGAATGGATTTGACCCCGATTTTGGG
>CAZGDL010000178.1:0-3984 GCA_964525075.1 uncultured Treponema sp. | reverse complement strand
ATCTTTTGTGTTATTTGAACCTGCACCCAAAATCACAGGAATTTTTTTACCAGAGGTTTTTTCAAATTTACGAACTTCATCAAAAACGATTTCGATAATTTTGTCTTCTTCGCTACCAGGTTTTTCGTCCAAAGTTGGAGTTTCGGCAGTAGTTCCAAGTGGAACAAGCCCATCAATTCCCTGTTCAAGCTGAAATTTAACATTTTTGCGGAATCCTTCAAAATCAACAGATCCGTCAGCATTCATCGGCGTAATCATAGCCGTAAAAGCACCCTTAAAAATATTCATATTTTACCTCTGTATGTTTTTTTATGGATAGAATGATAACGAATTTGGGGGGTAAATTCAATAATTTGGATTTATTGGGACTGAAAGAGTTTAGTGTGGGTAAAGATGGGGGGGGGTATGAAGTAATGAAGTTTGGAGTTTGACGGAGAGGCATTTTAGTGATATATTTGATAAAGAAAAAAAGGAAATGCCCGATTCATGCGGTCGTCTCCACAGTTTAGGCATAAAGCCGTCCAATGTTAGAGACTAGTGGGCGGCTTTATTTATTACTCATCTTTATCTTTATTTTTTCGATATGAGAGTACTGCTATAACTGTGCAGATAATGGATGCTAAACAAGAAACAACAGCAATAATTCTGTCAAAAGTCACACGCAATGCCTCCCTTAGTCAAATTCCGGAAAAACCGGTTGAGTTTGGGAGACGCCGCCTTAGAGTCAGGCATTTCCAATACGAGAAGAATAACAAAATTTTTTATATTTGTATAGGCCGAAATCTATAGCAATGGATATGGAAAACGAATCTTCAAAAAAATCTACCTCTATAATAAAATCTTCCCTAATCCTCTTAGCCAGCCTTTTTCTGGCATTTTGCATTTTTACAGGCATTCGAGCTTATCAGTTTAAAAACTACACCCAGGCCAGTCCTTTATCGTCGACCGAAAAAACTGCCCTGCAAAATCTTCTCCGGGCGGAATACCCTGGACAGTACGAAATTTTAAAAGCCCTTCCATATACTTTTTCTGCAACAGAGCCGGATATTTGGGCTCAGTCTGCAATTTTAATTGACACCGCAAATGGAAATATTCTTTACGAAAAAAATGCTGACCAGATTATTCCTCCTGCCAGCATGACAAAACTTTTTGCTATGTATGTGGTGGAAGAGGAGGTCGCTGCTGGTCGGCTTTCCTATGACCAGCAAATTTCTTTACCTCCTGAATGTTGGGCTTGCAATATGCCGCCCCATTCTTCGCTTATGTTTTTGGGGGAGGGCCAGAGCGTGACTTTGGAAGAACTCCTTTTGGGGCTTTCAATTTGTTCGGGAAATGACGCTGCCTACGCTCTTGCCTACGCTGTTTGTGGAAATATGGACGATTTTGTGGCTCGTATGAATCAGATTGCTGATGATTTGGGACTGAAAAATACTCATTTTGTGGAATCTTCGGGCTATAGCGAAAAAAATACGACTACCGCCCGCGAAATGGCTTGTTTTTGTAGGATTTATATTCAAAATCATCCTGATTCTCTTGCTAGATTTCATAGCGTGCAATCTTTTACTTATCCTAAAGAAAAAAATCTTGCCCCTGGGGATATTTTGCAGGCACAGGATTTTTCTCAAGGCTTACCACGTCACATTACCATGCCAATTACCCAACAAAATACAAATCCTTTACTTGGAAAACTGGACGGCGCGGATGGTTTAAAAACCGGCTATATTGACGAAAGTGGTTACAATCTTTCGCTTACGGCAAGTCGTTTTGGAACCCGTTTTTTGTCTGTGACAATGGCAGGTCCTGGTTCTAACAGCAGGGAAGGCCAGGCGGGACGAGTTCACGATGGTACAGAGTTGATGGAATGGGCTTTTAGAAATTTCAGGGATTTTTCGATTGAGGATTTTCTAGGTCCGTATTTTATGCAGACTTTTGGGGCAAGCCAGATGGGGATAAATCTAATTCCGGCTTATGATGATGATGTTTTGACGGTTCCTTACATTTCTGGGGATTCTGTTGATGACAACCTGGCAAATATTCAAGTTTCTGTTGAGATTTATGATGACAGGTGGGGTGAGATTCAGGTCGGACAAAAATGTGGAAGGATTCGTTTTACTTTGCAGGGGTATTTGCTGGAGGAAATTCCGCTGATTGCAGACCGGAGTTTGGAAAAAGGAAATTGGCTGGTTAGGCTGAGTGATAAAGTGATAATGGGGGGCGTTACTACAGGCGTTACTAAAGGCTCTTGATTTTCCTATTTCTAATTATTACTATCTTCCTAATTAAAAAAGGTTCATAAATTATTTTATCTTATTAAAGGAGAAGAAAAATGTCTTTGAAAAAAACATTCTCTAGTGATGGAAAAAAATGTACTGTTGTTTTTAGCGTAAATCCTGAAGCTGCTGCAGGTGCAGAAAAAGCATATTTGGTTGGTGATTTTAACAGCTGGGATGAAACTTCTATTCCAATGAAAAAAGGTCCGGATGGTTCTTTCTCGGTAAAAAAGCAGTTGGAAACAAATAAGGAATTCCAGTTCCGCTATTGCCTAGATGGAAACAGATGGATTAACGATTGGAAGGCTGATAAATATATCCGCTCAGAAATTGCTAATGATGATAATTCTGTAGTTGATACAGCTCTTCCAAAAGAAGCTAAAACTTCAAAAAAGCCAACCTCAAAAGCAGTTGCAAAGGGAACTGACAAAAAGCCTGCTGCTAAAAAAACTTCTGCAAAAAAGGCTAAGTAACTATTGACACAGTGAGTATAAACTGATATATTTATACTCACTTATTCCCCGATTGTGTAATGGTAGCACTTCAGATTCTGGTTCTGACTGTGGGGGTTCGAATCCTCCTTGGGGAACTCAAAGCTGAATCAGTGATGGTTCAGCTTTTTTTTATATTTTGAGCTTTTTGGCCCCATAGAATATCGGTTTAGTTCGCGGCCCTCTCAAGGCTGAGAGACGGGTTCGATTCCCGTTGGGGCTAGACTAGGAAGACTCTCCCTTGGAGGGTCTTTTTTTATGTTACTTCTAAAAATTGCAATTTTTAAAGCTTCCGTTTACAATTATTTATATGGATAATCTAAAAAAAGGGGCTTTTGATAAACTTGTTGCGGGCCTTAGTTTGGAAGACCGGGCTTCAATGCTGGAACATATTAATAAAACGTCTGCTCCTACAGTCCAGTTGGTTGATAACACAGAACAGATTCCTGAAAAAACTCTGAGTTTACGTTTGCGATTAAAGCAGGAATCTTTATTTTATAAAATAATTTTGTGGTTCAGGGCTTTAATCCAAAGAAAAGATTCTGAAAAAATCTACAATGAAGATGTTCTTGCCTCTCTAGCTCGCCGTGTTACTCGGGAACATCCTGGGATCTTAAATCATAGAATCCAGGTTCTTGATTCTGTTTTTTACGAGCATTTGAAATCGCTGAAAGACGCTTCTGATTTTTTTAAGCCTTATTTTGCTTTTATTGATGATAATCCTGGCGATTTTTATGTTTTTCTTAGTTCTTTTGTAACTCCTCAGTTATCGGAAAAAATTAATGCGACTGCAGATCCTTTTACTTTGGGTTTTGATTCTGAAGCTACAAATGAAGTAAAGACCGGACTTTTAAAATCTTTAGATGAAGTTTTGAATAATATTGGGGGAACTGATAAATCTACTTTGTATTATGCTGTAACTTCTGTGAATTGGCTCAGGCAGTTTGTCCACTTGCCTTTTATTCATTTTGAAGCGCAATTTACGAATGTTACTGGAGCGGCTTATACTTGTCCTTATAAAAGTGCTGTTCCAGATTTTGATGCTTTTTCGGCGGTTTTTACAAACGTCTATTCTGTTCAGAATGAAATTCTTGAAGCAATTCTCTTATTTTCGCAGCGAAAGGATTTGACTAAAAATGCCCAGGAAAAAGATATTGAAAGAACGATAAAGGAATTTTTGGCTAGGGCTAATCATCATTTTGCAACTATGCAAATGTTCATTT
>CAZGDL010000177.1:0-3998 GCA_964525075.1 uncultured Treponema sp. | reverse complement strand
TTTCCCAGTTCTCCCGGCTTAGCTTGCGGTGGCTAAACCGCTACACGCTCCGCCCGGCTTGGCCCTAAACCAGCCAAGCCCTAAACCCTATACTTAATCTTCTTTCCCGTTCCTTCATACAACTTTTTACGTTGTTCGGTGATTGTCGGGTCAGAAATGTAATCATCAAAACTCATCATACGGTCAATAATTCCGTTTGGTGTAATTTCAACAATACGATTTGCAATAGACTGAATAAATTCGTGGTCGTGAGATGAGAACAAAAGCACTCCAGGGAAAGAAATCAATCCTTCGTTCAAAGACTGAATTGCTTCCAAATCCAGATGGTTTGTCGGGTCGTCCATTGTAATACAATTTGCCCCAGAAAGCATCAACTTTGAAAGCATACAGCGAACTTTCTCGCCACCCGAAAGAACTTTTACCTTTTTCAGAGATTCGTCACCAGAAAAAAGCATTCGGCCAAGGAAGCCGCGAACATAAGCATCGTCCTGCTCTTTGGAATATTGTTTGAGCCATTCTGTAATATTCATCTCATTATCAAATTCTTCGTGATTATCGCGAGGAAGATAGGTCTGAGAAGTTGTCTGGCCCCAGAAAAATTCCCCGGAAGTAGGCTTTACCCTACCATTGATAATATCAAACAAAGCTGTAACAGAATTGTGCTCAATTCCGACAAATGCAACTTTATCAGTTCTGTTGATTTTCAGATTAAAGTTTTTGAGAAGGACGTTGCCTTCCGCATCGGTGTAATTCAAATCCTTAATTTCAAGAACGTTATTCCCAATTTCGCGGTCCATTTTAAAGTTTACATAAGGGAATTTTCGAGTTGAAACAGGAATATCTTCCATACTTTCAGCCAGTTTATCATAAATTTTTTTGCGAGAAGTAGCCTGTTTAGCTTTTGAAGCATTTGAAGAGAAGCGGAGGATAAATTCCCGCAAATCTTTCATTTTATCTTCAGTTTTTTTCTGCTGTTCGTGGGCCTGGCGCTGCATAATCTGGGTCATCTGATACCAGAAATCGTAGTTACCCGAGAACTGGGTGATTTTTCCAAAATCAATATCACAAATATAAGTACAAACCGTGTTCAAAAAGTGGCGGTCATGGGAAACGACAATTACCGTATTTTCAAAATCCAAAAGGAAATTTTCCAGCCAGGTGATTGATTCAATGTCGAGACCGTTGGTAGGTTCGTCCAGAAGCAAGGCATCAGGATTACCATAAATAGCCTGAGCCAACAAAACGCGGACTTTCTGACCTTCGTCTAGTTCATTCATCATTTTGTCGTGATATTCTTCCTCGAGCCCAAGCCCAGACAACATCTGTTCAATTTCGTTCTCGGCTTCGTAGCCACCCAGTTCTCCAAATTCAGCTTCCAACTCCGCAGATTTAATTCCGTCTTCTTCGGTAAAATCGGCTTTTGCATAAATTTCGTCGCGGGCTTTAGAAACTTCGTAAAGTTTAGGATAGCCCATCATAACCGTTTCTTTTACAGAATAGTCATCAAAGGCAAAGTGATCCTGCTTCAAAACGGCCATTCGTTCGCCCGGAGTCATAAAAATCTGGCCAGAATCCTTTTCCAAATCACCAGAAAGAAGCTTCAAAAATGTCGATTTTCCAGCTCCATTTGCTCCCGTAATTCCGTAACAGTTTCCTTTATTAAATTTTAAGTTTACGTCCTTAAAAAGCGGTTTTTCGCTAAAAGACAAACTTACGTCGCTTACTGTAATCATTTTATTCCCCAATCATAATAAAAAAGTGATAAATTGCCACCAAAACGTCCAGCCTCAGTGGCAATCAGATTTTAGTCAAAAACTATCTTCCAAAAAAAGATTTTACCTTCTGCCAGAATGATTTTTTCTCTTCGGTCTTGTTCTTCGGCTTATTATCATAAGATTTATTATAGCCAGACTTTTTGTAGTCAGATTTTTTATAGTTCCCCTTCTTATAATCAGCTTTTTTATAGTCGCCTTTTTTATAAGAAGATTTTTTGTAATCACCCTTTTTGTAGTTAGATGATTTTTTGTAAGAATTTTCCCTTGAACTTCCGCCAGCTTTTACACCGCCAGCATTTTGTCCGCCAACAGAATTTGAACCGCCAGCGTAGGCTTCTCTGTAAAGCTTCATGCGCTCATCGTAAGAAAGTCCTTCCAGTTTTGCAGGGTCAATATATGGGCGTTTTTGTTTGAAATCTCCGCCAGATTTTCCACCTTTTTTGTAGCCATCTTTGTGATAATCAGACTTTTTGTAGCCATCTTTTCTATCTTTATCATAAGATTTTTTATAGCCACCACGAGAAAAATCACCAGACCTATTATGGTAATCCCCATTTTTGCCCTTACGATAACCGCCGTGATTATCATATTCATCATCACCATGCCAGTTTTCAGTTTTGATATAAACCCCAGCAGATTTATCTTCAGCCATCTGGTCAGGATAAGCCACAGTCGCAGGAATTGACATTTCGATATAACGCTCAATTGCAGGAAGATTGTAAACATCTTGTTCAGAACAGAAAGTATAAGCCTTGCCAGATTTACCAGCACGAGCCGTTCGACCAATTCGGTGAACATAATTTTCGGCTTCAATCGGCAAATCATAATTGATTACCATAGCCAAATCATCAACATCAATACCGCGGGCAGCAACATCAGTTGCAACCAAAGTTTTTACATTGCCGGCCTTAAAAGCCTTCAAAATCTGCAGACGTTTTGACTGAGGCAAATCACCAATCAAAAATTCCGCACCAATATCATTCATCTGCAAACGCTTTGCAACAACTTCGCAGGAACGTTTTGTATTACAGAAGATGATTACAGATTCAGGATTTTCGTTTTTCAAAATTCCCAGCAAAAGCTTCATTTTTTCATCAGAAGAAACATGGAGCAATTCCTGGTCAATTTCGCTTACAGTGATATTTTCAGCTTCAATTGTGATTTCAATCGGGTCGCGGGTATATTCCCAGGCAAGATTTTTTACATAAGAATTTAAAGTTGCAGAAAAAAGCATAGTCTGACGATTTTCGGCTTCCGGCAGACATTTGAGGATTTTTCGCAAATCAGGATAAAATCCCATATCAAACATACGGTCAGCTTCGTCAATTACACAGAATTTTGCATCTGTGAGAACAAGATTTCCACCTTCCTGCAAGTCAATAATACGACCTGGAGTTCCGATGATAATATCCACACCCTTTTTCAAAGCCGCAATCTGTTTTTCGTAACCTACCCCACCATAAACGCTAAAAGCCTTAAGGCCAGACTGGCCGGCCAGAGTTTTAGCTTCTTCTTCAATCTGAACAGCAAGTTCACGGGTTGGAGCCAAAACCAGACATTTTTTGCCCTTATTTTCATCTTTGAGCATTTCAGAAATTACCGCAACCAGATATGCAGCAGTTTTACCAGTTCCAGTCTGAGACTGAACATACAAATCAGGACCTTTTGTCCCCTCATAATTTTTTGAAGCCTGAATAACCTGTTCCTGAACAGGGGTACAACTTACATAACCAGAAGCTTCAATTCCCTTCAAAAGTCTTTCATCAAGACCAAATTCAACAAAATCCATAGCGATTCCTTATATATTTTTTCCAATATGACACACAGGTCTATGACACCTAGGTCATTGGTTATTTTTCGCATTTGACGCAAAATTATACAGTTTTTTAGCAGTTAAGTGAACATATGTAGAAAATTTGTCATTCATATATCATTTTTATGTAACAAAAGAGCGATTTAAGTTATTATATTTATAAAGACTGAGTAACTTACTCAAAACCGCCATGCCGACACTGAAACAAGTTCAGACGTTTCAAAATCTCAAGGCATACGTCATTCCGGGCTTGACCCGGAATCTCATATCAAAGAGACCATGAAACAAGTCCAGCATGACATAAAAAAAAGGAAAAAAAATTATGTTAAAACAAATCACAAAAAAACTACTCCCACTCACATTATTAACAACTTTACTTTTTAGCTGTGCATCTACAAAACAAGACCAAG
>CAZGDL010000176.1:2658-3998 GCA_964525075.1 uncultured Treponema sp. | reverse complement strand
CAATTACGTAAAACTTTACGATTCTAATTCCCTCCCTGCTAGTGACGCTACTAATGTCCTGGGGAATGATGAAGAAAGTTCTGGATTATCATGTGCAGACTTTGTGTTTGATGATTCTGGTAATTTTTACAGATTTGCAGGTGCTGATACAAATTTTAGTATTTATAAAAATGAAGAAACTACAGCTATAAAAACACTTTCAAGTTCAGATACAAGTTTAGAGCTTAGTGATTTAAATGCTTTGTACGATATGGAGAGCCAGTGTTTTTATTTGGTTTATATGGATGATACACTTTACGCAGCGATGTCTGACTCTCTATCTGACATTAAAATAGAAAAGTATGATACTTCATTCAACAAATTACTTTCTGCTACAATTACTCGTCCTAAAGATTATGTTTTTGTTGGTCGTCCGGCTGTTTCAAATAATATTCTGTATGTATTCTTGGCAGATATTGCAAGCGAAGGTGGTAACTATACAACAACAGGTAAAGTTTATTTGGCAAAGGTAGATCTTAGTACAATTTCTGAAACTAACGCTACTCTTGAAATTTCAACAGATGAAGACATTTTTAAGGCTGTTACCTTACCAACAGGTTCTGTTATAGATATTGACAATATAGCCTCCGCATTTAGAGATTCAATCGTAATGGATGACTATTTGTATGTTCTTTATTCAGATACTGATGGTTATAATTCTAAAACAGACGGAAAAACTTATGTACGTGGTGCTGTTTTAAAGTTTGATACAGCAACATTGGATCTTGAAGGTACTTCTGGTTGGACAGACACGTCAACAATGAAAATTCAAAAAACTGTAGTTAGTGAAACTGGATCTGTTACTTATACTGCTGATTTCTACACTCCATCATCAGAGCCTTCTAGTTTCTATGGTCCTAATCGCTTTATTGCAATAAAACCTAAAAAACTCGTTATTTCTGATATAGGATTAGCTTTCTATGTAGATGACGCAACTTTATTGAATTATAAATTGAAAAGTAGAGTTGTTGATTTTGATTTGCAAAGTTTTGCAATAGACGATACAACTTCATTTAATGAAGACAGTGGTATTACATTTGGCCTTTCGACAAGTGGCGTTGCTGTGAATGCTGTTGCTGAAAATGGAAGTTCTATCGTAATCTACGCAGGTTCTGATTCTGGCATATCTGTAGTAACAACAAGTGCATCTGATACTGATTCTACTGCAACAAACTAATGAGATTCTGGGCGTCTTTCAGGACGCCCAACCCGTCATGCTGAACTTGTTTCAGCATCTCGCTTGTAAAGAGATTCCGGGTCAAGCCCGGAATGACGTTGACTAGAGATTCCGGGTCAAGCCC
>CAZGDL010000176.1:0-2558 GCA_964525075.1 uncultured Treponema sp. | reverse complement strand
AGAGATTCCGGGTCAAGCCCGGAATGACGTTGACTAGAGATTCCGGGTCAAGCCCGGAATGACGTTGACTAGAGATTCCGGGTCAAGCCCGGAATGACGTGTCTTACGTAGCCCGGAATGACGTGTCTTACGTAGCCCGGAATGACGTGTCCTACGTTAGCCTGGAACGCCCAGTACGTCACCCTGAACTTGTTTCAGGGTCTCCGTTCTTGCCAGTAATCCTTATGAAAAAAAAACTTTCACTTTGTACCCCTGTTCATAATACAGAAAAATTTTTTCAAACTTGCCTGGACTCCCTTGCCAACCAGGATTTTTCATCATCATCTTTAAAACAATCTGACATTGAATATGTAATTATTGATGATATGTCTACCGGGCGTGATGGGCTTGGTCGTACTTGTAAAGAACTTGTCCGGGATTTTAAAAAATCAACAAAATACAAAATCAACTTTATCCAGCACAAAAAAGACTTTCCGCTTTTGGAAACCAGGCGGCAGCTGGTGGAAGAAGCCCACGGTCAATATATCCTCATGATAGATAGTGATGATTTTTTGGAAAAAGATGCACTTGCGACCCTTTACAATTTAATCACCCAAAATGACGCCGACATAGCCCAGGGAAATGCAAAGGAATTTTTTGAAAAAGATGGGAAAATCACTTTCAAGGAAGAAAAAACTAGAATCGGCAAGGTTTTTAATGGCATTTTGCAAGGGGATCAAATCTTACATTCCTGGATTGTCGAAGGCAAAACATCTTCTTTTTTGTGGGCAAAAATCATAAAACGCGAACTTTATCTGGAAGCTTTTGATAAATTGATTTTTTCGGATTGTAGTTTGGTGGGCGACCTTCCCCTGTATTTTCACATGGCACTTGCCGCCCAAAAATATGCAGGAACTGACAAGGTGGTTTACAATTATCGGGCCGATTCTGGCGTTACTTCAAATCCGACTGTAAAAGATTTGGCTCAGTGGAAAAAGATTTGTAGTATTGCGTCTGGTTTAACAAATCTTGCCTCTTGGATTGAAAATGAAACTTTGCGGTTGGGAAAATCGCCTATTTCTCCAGAAGAAAAGGCCGGACTTCAAAGGCATATCCTTAATCAGCTTCATACCAGCGTAATCCAACTTCAAAAATTTGTTTCTGATGATATAAAAGCCGAAGCTAGAAAAATGCTCTGCGAATACTGGGGAGAGTCTTTTGTTGAATACATGGAAAAGTCTGTTGAAAATGAAAAATAATTTGATAAAATAAGGCAACCTAACGTCATCCCGGACTTGTTCCGGGAGCTCATGAGATGCTGAACCAAGTTCAGCATGACGTATTCTTTTATCTAAAAGGCAAAATTATGGCTCTAACATTTTCCTGGACGGACGTCCCCGAAGAATACGACAATCTTCCTGCCCCACAGCTTGGAACTCCAGAACAGACTTTTAATCCTCAGAAGTTTGGCAATACGCTTTTTATTGGTGATAATTACCCGGTTCTAAAAGCCCTTGTCGCTCAGGGGCTTAAAGTCAACTTAATTTATATTGATCCTCCTTACAATACCGGAAAATCTTTTGTCTACAAGGATAATCTTTCTGAAGATGCCTGGCTTTCTTTTATGCAGAGGCGACTTTTGCTTGCCGGGGAACTTCTTTATGATGATGGTTGCATTTTTATTGCGATTGACCAAAGCCAACTGTATGAATTAAAAATCCTTTGTGACCAGATTTTTGGCCCGGAAAATTTTGTCAACGATTTTATGTGGTTGCATGGCAAGGGTAAAAAGGATAAGTGGTCTCGAACCCTGCAGCAGCACACTCTCTGCTATGCAAAAAACAAAAAAAACTTGCCGGCTTTTTTTGAGGTGGAATATTCTTCCTGGGCTACAAAAAATATCGATAACGACCCACGAGGAAACTGGTTTAGCGGTAGCATTTCTTTTGATGAAAAACGTTCTAATCCAAATCACCGGAATTTTTTTACAATTACGTCCCCGTCCGGCAAAGTTTGGACTAGGCAGTGGCAGGTGAGCCAGGAAGAAATGACCCAGCTGATTGCAGAAAATAAGATTTACTGGGGGCCTGCCCCTGATTATGACCGGGTTCCCCGCAAAAAAGTTTTTAACGAAACCCCGACAGAAGTTATTCCCCGGAATATTATTGATGAGGTGGAAACGACCCGGGCCGCCCAAGCCCATCTTGACAAAATGCTAGGAAAAATCGGAAAAAAGTCCGCTTTTGATAATCCCAAACCGGTTGGCTTGATTTGCCATCTTATAAAAATTACGCAAGCCCCAAAAGACGCCGTAATACTGGACTTTTTTGCTGGCAGCGGAACAACTTTTGAGTCTGTTTGCCAGTTAAACGCCGAAGATGGCGGAAATAGGCGGTGTTTGCTTGTCCAAAAGGACGAAAATGGAATTGCGGATTTGTGCCGACTCCGCTGTCAAAAGGTGGCTGAGAAGTATGAAATTTTTGGGGGCAGGATTGACATTTTTTAGTGGAAAGGGAATGTGGCGGAAGTGGAGAAACGATTTGACGGTGGTGGGGGGGGATTGTGGTATATTGAAGAAG
>CAZGDL010000175.1:0-4006 GCA_964525075.1 uncultured Treponema sp. | reverse complement strand
AAAATGATCCAAACAATCATGAAGCTATTGATGAAATTTTCCGTGCTGCACATACCTTAAAAGGTGGTTCTGCAACTGTACGTATTTGAAGCCTTTTTCTTGCTTCAACTTTATCCGCTTCTTTGGATTATAGGTGGGGTAGTGTATATTTTACTGCCAGTTGTTCTGCTTGTTCTAAAAGGATTAGCGACTGTTCGGAGTTAGCCCGTCAGAACTCCTTTTCTTGTTTCTTTTTGCATGATGGATTTTGAATTAAATCCGAAAAATTCTGAGAAATAAAAAAAAAGCGAAGCTTCTAATGAAGCTTCGCTTTTTTTTATGTTTTTGCTTAATTTTCAGCTAAAAACTAGTCCAATGCGTGACCTGCAGAACCGAATACATTCTTGTTCTTGTCAGCATACATCTTTACAAGTTCGTCACGAGCATCTGAAAGATACTGGCGTGGGTCGAAATCTTCTGGATGTTCAACAAGGTGACGGCGGATAGCAGCTGTCATAGCAAGACGACCATCTGAGTCAACATTGATTTTACAAACAGCCAATTTTGCAGCCTTGCGGAGCTGTTCTTCTGGAATACCTACAGAGTTAGGAATTTTTCCACCATATTTTTCGATTTCTGCAACATACTGCTGTGGAACTGAAGAAGAACCATGAAGTACGATTGGGAAACCAGGCAACTGTTTTTCAATAGCTTCAAGAACATTGAATGCCAATGGAGGTGGAACCAAAGTTCCATCTTCGCGGCGAGTACACTGTTCTGGAGTAAATTTACAGCGTCCGTGTGATGTTCCAATAGAAATAGCCAAAGAATCACATCCTGTTTTTGATGTAAAGTCGATAACTTCTTCTGGTTTTGTATATTTTGATTCTTCAGCAGCAACATCATCTTCAACACCGCCAAGAACACCAAGTTCAGCTTCAACTGTTACGTCATATTTGTGAGCGTATTCTACAACCTGTTTTGTCATAGCAACGTTTTCATCATAAGGAAGAGCAGAACCGTCAATCATAACTGATGAGAAGCCGTTATCAATACAATCTTTTGCAACTTCAAAATTTGGACCGTGATCCAAGTGAAGAACGATAGGAATATCACATCCCAATTCATGAGCATATTCTACAGCACCACGAGCCATGTTACGCAAAATATATTTATCAGCATAAGCACGAGCACCTTTAGAAACCTGCAAAATAACAGGTGATTTTGTTTCTACACAAGCTTTAATAATAGCCTGCATCTGTTCCATATTATTGAAGTTATATGCAGGAATTGCATATCCACCTTTCATAGCCTTTGCAAACATATCGCGAGTGTTTACAAGACCAAGATCTTTGTAACTAATAATAGCCATAAAAATACTTCCTTATATCAAAGGTCTGCGACCTAGTTTTAATTTGCCTATAATATATTTCAATTTGAATATTTATTCAATTATTTGAAGATTTTTGTTAGTTTTATCTAACTATTTTGTTCTTCAATTGCCTTTAGTTTAGGTTTGACAAAGAATTGCATAGGAAATATAATTAAAGTTAGTAATTATATTGAATAATCCTGCCGATATTAGAGATTGAGTAAATCTTTATATCGGAATGATAAAAGTTCAAGGAGTTTTGCATGAAAAGGGGACTTAAAGTCTTTGTTGGTCTTGCATGTTTATTTGTAATTGGTTTGCCAGTTTTTGCACAACCAAGTTCAAAAAGTATCGAGACATTTGTATTGGATGATTTTGATTCTGCAGGTTCGCAGAATTATATTTGTGAAGGAAAGTCTTATAGCTGGGACTGGGCAGTAAATGCAAGTAGATTTATAGCCGAAGATTATCCAAAAACCGGCTACTACGAAGGAGTTCCTAATTCTTTGAAACAGTTGTACAAGGGTACAGACAAAGATTTCAAAGTTTTTGGTGTAAAAACTGCTTTTAATCGTAAGGGTGATAACTGGTTTGAAGTTTATCCTACAGCAGATGATAAAAACTTTGAAATTCCATTTGTTGGTACTGTAACTCAGATTGATTTCTGGGTTTGGGGTGCTAATTATAACTACTATCTTGAACTCTTGGTAAGAGATGCACAGGGCGTTGTTCATGTATTGCCTGCCGGTAGTCTTGCATTCAATGGTTGGAGAAATATCATTGTAAATGTTCCTGGCTGGTTGCAGCAGCATTCACACTTGCGTTCTGGTCCAACTACAATGACATTTGTAGGTTTTAGAATCCGTTCTGATGCCGAAGAATATGTTGATGATTATGTAATTTTCTTTGATCAGATTAAATACACATCTAACTCACTTTCAAATATTTACGATGGTTATGAATTACTTGATGTAGATTTTGGTGATAGTGATTCATCTGATAACAGTTCATCTGATAGTGGGGAGGTAGAAGAATAATGAAAAAGCTTGTTACTTTTGGTGCAATTGCCTTCTTGGCTACTGGTTTAATTTTTGCACAGACTTCAAGTTTGCAGGAACCAAATCCTGAAGATGTAGGTGCAGATTCTGCAATGGCTTCTTTGAGAGAAGTTTCTGTTGATAAGTTTGAACGCGAAGGTTCATGGTCTGTTCATATTTCTTCTGATGACGGTGTAATTGCAGGTCGTCTTTTTGAAGGTAATCCTGCAATGAAGGAACCTTTACCAGAAGATGAAGGTAAAGAAGATGAAGATAAAATGGTTTACGGTGTAAGAGTTGATTTCTTCCGCCGTGGAAAGAATTCTTTTACTATTAAATCTGGAAGACCTTTGTCTGTAGAAGGTACTACAAAGACTATTTCTTTGTGGGTTTGTGGTCGTAACCAAGATCATGATATGTACGCTCTCGTACAGGATTATTTTGGACGTAACTACGAATTGTATATGGGTAGTCTCGGATTTAGTGGTTGGAAAAAACTTACTTGTGTAGTTCCACCTAGCCCAGATGGAGAACATGGAATTGTTCAGTCATCAGCTTATTATGGTGATAAACCTGGCTTGAAGATTCTTGGTTTCCGTGTTGACTGTAATCCTGTTCAGGCTCGTGGTACATATTATATGTATTTGGATGATCTCCGTGTTGTAACAGATCTTTACGATATGGAAAATCATGACGAAGACGATATGTCAGACAACTGGTAATTTTACTGGTCTTAATTAAAATGCAAAATCAAGACGTTCGATTAACTTCGGACGTCTTTTTTTTTGCGTTTTTTTTATTTAGTGGCTTTTTTTAATTTTGTAATATCGCAAATTTGAGACTCTTTTGCTTTCTTGGATTAATTCCATGTGGGATAAAACCCACAAAATAAGATTTGAATTGTTGTAAATGCGGGCTGGAATTGTTTTGCAAGCTGCTAAACAGTTTTTTAAATCTTTTGCGGAAAATTCCTGGGGTAGGGTGGGTGGCAAGAGTGATAGGTAATCATTCTCTGTATTAAATCTTCTTGTGTTTATTATTTCATCCAGTTTTTTATCGACTTTTAGCCAGTCTTTTTTGAATCGCCTGCGACCATTTTTTGACTGAACCGGGCTGGCGGTTTTTATTCTTTTTTCTGTCATCTTTATTTCTACAACTTCTAAAGAAAAATGAGGATTTAGTAAGACCGGGTAAAGCCCCGTGATTTCGCCAAAAATATCATAAATTGAACCTTTTTTGGAACTTTTTCTTTTGGAAAGAAGTTTTTCTTTATCATCATAAAGTTCGATTGTATTTGTAATGATGATGGGGTGAATAATTTTTACGTTATGACCTTTTTTTATGCTGTCCAGGATTTTTGGCAGGAGTTTTGTCAGGTTTTTTGTCTGAATTTCTATGATATTTCCGTTTTTTGTAACAATGTCGTAGATGTGGCCGTCCTGGTTGACCTCAGTTTTGCCATCATAAATTTCTGAATAGAGGATTTTCAAAGAGTGGTGCAGGCTGCTTTCGTTTAAAGTTGAAAATTTCAAAACAATCCTCATTCCTAAAAAAAACATTTTAAAAAAAAAGATATTTTTCTTAATTATTGGCATAAAAACCCGTTGACTTTAGAAAA
>CAZGDL010000174.1:0-4025 GCA_964525075.1 uncultured Treponema sp. | reverse complement strand
TATAAATCATCAAAAAAATTGTCGCCGGGCTCTGTGTTTTTTGGGTCTGAATTGCTGAGTAATATTTTAGCACCTTTTTCAGAAATTTCTTCCACAAATTTTCCTAATTCAATCTGCTCTTTGTCGCCAAAATTATTTTCTGAATACGACGTAAAAGCTGCAGTCTGTGTAAGAGGGCGGTATGGCGGATCAAGATAAACAAAAGTCTGGGCATCTATAAAAGTCCGGCAGGAAGAATAATCGCCGACTGTCATCTGAACATTCTGCAAAAGTTTTGAACAAAGTTTTAAGTTTTCGCTGTCGCAAAGCAGTGGATTTTTTGCGTTATTAAAGGGCACGTTGAATTCGCCTTTTTTGTTTACGCGGTAAAGTCCGTTAAAGCAGGTTTTGTTCAAAAATATAAAAAGAGCCGCTTTTTCAAGATTTTCAGTTTCATTTTCTATGGTGACAGTTTGTACTTTTAATTCATTAAAACGTTTTCGGTTTTCTAAAAAGAAGTTTTTATTTTCTTCCATTGTGGAAGCCTTGTATTTCTGCTGGAGTTCAGAAAGTTTTTCTATTAAGACTTCGCAATTATTTTTAATTTGAAAATATGTGTTTATAAGTTCTGCGTTTATGTCGTTTATGAGGATTTCTTCCGGCTGACATCTTTGCAGCACGTCAAACAGCACAGCCCCACCACCAACAAACGGCTCGCAGTATTTTTTAATTTTTTGAGGATAATGTTTTTGGATTTCCGGCAAAAGCTGAGTTTTTCCGCCTGCCCATTTTACGAATGGATGTGCAAAGCCTTGCATATAAACACTATAAACAATTTTTGACGAAACTTCCATAAGTAAAATTTAAGGGAGTTTCTAAAGATTACATTTGTTAGAAAATCCCTTATATTTTTTCGTTTTCCTACTTCTTTGTCCAATACACCGTGTACTTTTCATCTGTCACTTCGTACAAAGGCACAAAGGTCGTTTCCCGGTCTTGGCCAACTGTCCTGTAGGTCGACTGTTGCCATGGGAAGGTCGTGTATGTGTGTTCCTGAGCCTGACGCAAAACTCCCGGAATTCCATTTGAAGTTTTGATGCCGTAGTCATTATCAGAAAGTCCTGCAAGGACAATCGGGCCTTCCATAATCGCGCTTTTTTCTGGCATATCAGAAAGTTTTGATTCTGTGATTGTGGCTGCCAGGTAAACAACAATTTCTTCATTTTTCCAGTTTTTTCGGATATTCAAAAATCCGCATTTGTCGCAATTTCCAGGAACGTCAATTTCGTTGCCGTTTACTGTTACGGTCGGTTTTCCAGCAATCCAGGAAGGAATTCGTAGTGATAGGGTGAATTCGCTATCAGCTTGAACCTGGAATTTTATCAGCCAGCGGGATGATTGGCTGTTGTCTGAATCATCAAAAAGGGCTGTGTCATTGTAATATTTCATTGCCAAGGTTTGCGAAATGGTGATTTTATCCTCTCCAATAAGGAAATGTCCTTCTGATGGAATATACTGGCTCACATAAATTCTAGCTTCTTCGGCTGCCTGATAGTAACAGAGGCTTGGATAAAGGGTTTGAGCCTGAACCATTGTTCCATGACAGCACCAGAAATCGCGGGTAGGGCTTCCCCATTTTTTCATACTGCCCGATTTGAGTGGCAGAAAATATGTTGGCATACCAGTTTCTTTATTTTGCTGGGCAAGAAAGCCGTTGTAAAGATTTTTTTCGATATAATCAAGATACGTTGCATTGCCGGTAAATCTAAAAAGATAATCTGCAACTCTTACCATATTATAAACCGTGCAGAATTCCTGATTTCGCTCTCCAATATAAGAGCCTGCCAGGTGAGGCGGTGTCCAGAATTCTCCCGCTCCTTGTCCGCCGGTGCAGTAAGATTCTCGGTCTGTCACACCACATTTCCAAAATTTTTCCAGAATATCCAGATATTTTTTGTCACCAGTAACTTCGTAAAGTTTTGCTGCCCCATGAATAAAAGGGATACTTGCATTTTGGTGACTGTTTGTAAGAGGATCTTTTCCATTCAACAAATCATCAAAAATAGAAGGATTTGCGTAGCGGTCTGCCAAGGTCTGATATTTTGGCCTGCCAGTAAGTCTGAAAAGTTCTTCCCAAACTTCAATCATTCCGCCTTGTTCGCCTTTGTAAATAGCCCAAGGATTTTCGCTTTTTACAACTTTGTCTGTCCATTTTACATACCAGTCGGCAAGGTTACTGAGGATTGATAATGCTTTGCGGTTGCCGGCGTATTCGTTCGCGTGGATTAATCCCAAAATCAGCTTGTGCATGGTGTATTGTGGCGACCAAATATAGTCATTTTTTTCCAGCTTTGTAAAATATTTTTCTGGGAAAGGGCCAATCCATTTTCCGCCGTTTAATTTTTGACAGCGGTCTAATTCTTCTATTATGTAATCCAATTTTGCTTTGAGTTCAGAATCATCATTTGTCGCAATCAGCATGGCAGCAGCCGAAAGCCAGTGCCCCAAAAAGTGTCCGCGAAGCTGGCAGGTTGGAGCTTCCCAGCCCCAGTGAATATTCGCCTTGGCAGGATCATCAATCACCTGCAAGCCTGGAATTATAATTCCAGCTTCCCAATAAAAATTCTGGAGCAGGCACTGACTATCCAGACTCAATAAATATTTTCTGTTCAAATTTGCCCGGTCGGTAAAAAGCCCTGGCAAAAGTTTGACTTTCCCATTTTCAATCGAATTTATCATCAAAAACTCCTGATTTTGTTGTTCTTAGTTTTGTAGTATAGGACTATCACATTATATTGGAAAGTAATTTATCAGAATATACGGGAGAAAAAGCAAGCGGCAACCGAGGCATTCTGAACGTTGGCAAGCGTTTTTTTTGTAAAAAAAAACGCGCAGTCCGATACCTCTTACGTTCAGCCTGCCGAATTGACGCGCTTTTTCGGGAGTATATTCTGTTAGGTTCAAGACTAAGTTATAATGTGAAAATCCTTAGTTCCTACCATTATACTTACTGATTAAGAAAATTTGTATTTTTTTTAAGAAATTTGTTGACGATTTAATCCATAAATCAGTAAGTTTAAAAATGATAAAAGATTTGAGCACAAAAAACGCTACAAAAACGCGGATGCGTTATAAAAAAATGAGAAATTGAGGGATTTAATTAATGGCTGAAAAAGAAGATAAGACAGAAAATCAGACAGAAGAAAAGAAAAATGAAAAGGTAGAAGAAAAAACTGCTGAAAATCAATCTGAATCTGATGCTAAAGCTGATGATAAAACAGAAGCAAAGGCTGATGAAAAGACTGGAGACGCCGGCAAAACCGAAGAAAAAAAGGAGAAAACTCCTGAAGAGCGAATCGCAGAACTTGAAAAAGAAGTTGCAGATCTTAAAAATCAGGCTCTTTATAAGGCTGCCGAAAACGACAACTGGCGTAAACGTATGATGCAGCAGAAAGATGAAGCCTTGGCTTATGCAAATGCTTCTTTGCTCGGTGATTTGCTTGATAGCTTGGATAATTTTGATCGAACAATTGATGCGGCAAAAGACGCAAAAGATGCTAAGTCAATTGCAGACGGAATCAAGATGATTAACAAGGGACTTGTTAAGATGCTTGAAGATAAATACGGCCTGGTTGGTTATGGAAAATCAGGGGACGAATTCAATCCTGATGAACATGAAGCAATTGGTCGTGTTGAAGATGAAAAGGCAAAAAAAGAGACTTTGGATCAGGTCTATCTGAAAGGTTATAAACTTAAAGATAAGGTTATCCGCCATGCGAAAGTAATGGTAAGGGTTCCAAAGGCATAAAAATAGTAAATAAAAGGAGTATATATTATGGGAAAAATTATTGGTATTGACTTGGGAACAACAAACTCTTGTGTTGCTGTAATGGAAAATGGTGAACCAGTTGTTATCCAGAACTCAGAAGGAGGACGTACAACTCCTTCTATCGTAGGTTTTACAAGTAAAGGAGACCGTATTGTTGGTGCACCTGCTAAAAACCAGATGGTTACAAACCCTAAAAACACAGTTTATTCTGTAAAAC
>CAZGDL010000173.1:0-4052 GCA_964525075.1 uncultured Treponema sp. | reverse complement strand
TTCCCATTTTTTTTATTTAAAAATGTCAAATCTGGTATATAATTAATAAAATTTACTTTTTACAAAATTTTATCAAATAAAGGATTTTTTAATGGACTTTATCCAATCAAACCTGCCGTACCTGCTTGCCGGAATTTCTACTGGCGGACAATACGCCCTTATCGCTATTGGTTATACAATGGTTTACGGTATTCTTAGACTTATCAACTTTGCCCATGGTGATGTTTTTATGGCAGCCGGTCTTATCATGATTTATTCTTACACCGTGCTTCCATTATGGATTTCAATTCCTTTTACAATTATTTTGACCGTTCTTCTGGGTTTTGCCGTTGAACGAATTGCATATAAACCTCTTCGTACTGCTCCTCGTATGTCTATTATGATTTCTGCAATCGGTATGTCTTATCTGATTCAGAATCTTGCTTTGTATATTACAGGTGGATTATTAAAAACTTATCCAAAAATCCCTTGGATTAGTGATTCCATTACCGTTTTTGGAGCAATCACAAAACGCGTAACGGTAATAACCCCAATCTTAACTATAATTTTGGTGATTGCTTTGGTTTTGCTCATCAATCACACAAAAATTGGAATGGCAATGCGGGCTGTTTCCCGCGATTTTGAAACCGCCCAGCTCATGGGAATCAAAATTGACTCTGTCATTTCCATGTCATTTATTATTGGTTCTTTTTTGGCTGCCATTGGTTCAGTTCTTTTCTTTTCAAATTATCCTGGCGTTACTCCGACTGTAGGGGGGATGCCGGGGCTTAAAGCCTTTGTTGCGGCCGTTTTCGGGGGAATTGGTTCTATTCCAGGAGCTGTGATTGGGGCTTTTATTATAGGTATTTGTGAAAACATCATCAAAGGTTTGGGCTGGACGACTTTCTCCGACGCTTTCACTTTTGTTTTGCTGATTGTCGTTCTTATGTTTATGCCAACTGGTATTTTTGGTGAAAAACAGACTGATAAGGTCTAAGCTTCGAGGTGGTTACTAATGGAAAAACAGATGGAAATACACGAAAATAAAAATAAAAAACGCGATATGATAATCAGCTTTGGGCTTCTGGCACTTTTATTTGTTCTGCTTGTCGTTCTTGAGCAGATTTTGCCCCGCACTTCGATTGTTTTTACGGTTTTGAAAAAAGGTGCAATTTACGCCCTCGTTGCTGTTTCTATGAACCTTTTAAACGGTTTTACAGGGCTTTTCAGCCTTGGCCAGGCCGGTTTTATGCTTTTGGGGGCTTACACTTATGCAATTTTTACAATTCCAGTTGCCCAGCGAGCCCAGGTTTATCAGTATTATGATGGAGGATTGATTCAATTCACTTTACCTGTAGCTGTGGCCCTGATTCTTGCAGGTCTTGTAGCGGCCTTGTTTGCCTATTTGATTGGGCTTCCAGTTCTCAAATTAAAATCCGACTACCTCGCCATTGCCACTTTAGGTTTTGCAGAAATCATTCGTGCAATTTTTCAGTGGGATAAACTTGGGGTTATCACAAACGGTTCAAATCTTTTGCGAAAATATCCTGCCTACCGGTCAACAATTTTTTATTTTGCAGTCAGCGGAATTTGTATTGCAATCATCGTTTTGCTGATTAATTCTACCTATGGCCGGGCATTTAAGGCCATTCGTGATGATGAAGTTGCGGCAGAAGCCATGGGAATAAATCTTGCCCATCACAAAAGACTTGCTTTTACAATTTCTTCATTTTTTGCCGGTATTTCGGGAGCCTTGCTTGCTATGTTCCAGACAACAATCCAGGCCAGCCAGTTCAAATCGGCTATGACTTACGAAATTCTTTTGATTGTCGTAATTGGTGGAATAGGGTCGGTGACAGGAAGTTGTATTTCGTCATTCCTTTTTATCGCCTGTTCAGAATGGTGGCTCCGCTTCCTGGATAACTCAAATCTGAATTTTACTTCTATTCAAATTCTCCGCCCGGGATTCAGAAAAGTCGTTTTTTCTGTTGTGATTATGATAATTGTTTTGTTCTATCAAAAAGGAATTATGGGTGATAAAGAATTCAGCATAGAAAGGATAGGGCGATTCTTTAAAACTCTGCCATCAAAATTCAAAAAGAAGGAAAAATCGGCTGATGGCACAAAAGTTGATGGCACGAAGGTTGCCAGAGCAGTTGCCAAAACTGCCGAAAATACTGCAAAGTAGGGTGACGGATATGAGCGAAAATGTATTGAAAATGGAAAACGTCACAATGCAGTTTGGCGGCGTTGTGGCTGTAAATGATTTAAGTCTTGAAGTAAATAAAGGCGAAATTGTCTCGCTAATTGGTCCAAACGGAGCTGGCAAAACGACAGCCTTTAACGTAGTGACCGGAGTTTACGCTCCAACAAATGGGGCAGTTTATTTCAACGGAAAAGAAATTGTCGAAAATTATCCGCGTGGCAAAATGAAAAAAATCTACGCTGGTAGTGATGCTGGAAAATTCAAAAAACACATCGAACCCACCCCAGATAAAATCACAAAGCTTGGGATTGCCAGAACCTTCCAAAATATCCGCCTGTGGAAGACCCAGACAGTTTTTACAAATGTCCTGATTGCAAAACATCTTCGCCGCACTTCAAATGTTTTTTCCGCAACTTTCCGTCTAAATTGGAAAGAAGAAAAAAAACAGAGGGAAGAAGTTACAGAACTTTTAAAAATTCTGGGACTTTATGATGTCCGTGACGAACTTTGTACATCTTTGCCTTACGGTTTGCAGCGCCGCCTGGAAATTGCCCGAGCCTTGGCTACAAATCCTTCGCTTTTGCTTTTGGACGAACCTGCAGCCGGCATGAATCCTCAGGAAACCGCCGATTTAACAAATTTTATCCATCAGATTCGTGATGATTTTCACCTTACAATCCTGATGATTGAACACCACATGGACCTTGTAATGGATATTTCTGACCGGATTTACGTCTTGAATTTTGGTGCTTTGATTGCCTCAGGCAGCCCGGAAGAAGTCCAAAATAATCCTGAAGTTATTAACGCATATCTTGGCGAAAGCGAGGTGAACTAATGTTACAGATTAAAGATTTGCATGTTTCTTATGGCGGAATTAAAGCACTTCGCGGAGTAGATATTGAAGTTCCAGATGGAAAAATTGTTGCTCTGATTGGGGCAAACGGGGCAGGAAAATCAACCTTGCTCAGAACAATCAGCGGACTGGTAAAAGCCGAAAGTGGTAGCATTACTCTGGACGGAAAAGAACTTTTAGGACTTTCAATCAACAAAATTTGTGGAGAAAAAATTGCCATGTCGCCGGAAGGCCGCCGGGTTTTTTCTGATTTGACAGTTCAGGAAAATCTGAAAATTGGTGCCTACCTTCGTAAAGACAAAAAAGAAATCGAAAAAGATTTAGCCTGGGTTTACGAACTTTTTCCACGACTAAAGGAACGTTCCTGGCAGTTGGCGGGAACACTTTCGGGTGGTGAACAGCAGATGTTGGCGGTGGGACGGGCCCTTATGAGCCGGCCAAAAATCATCATGCTGGACGAACCTTCCCTTGGACTTGCGCCTCTCATCGTTCAGCTGATTTTTGATATTATCAAGCAGATAAATAAAGCTGGTGTGACAGTTCTTTTGGTAGAACAGAATGCAAATATGGCACTCAAAACTGCCGATCTTGCCTATGTTTTGGAAACCGGCGAGATTGTTTTGAAAGGCTCTGGCCAGGAAGTTATGGCAAATCCTCAGGTTCGCGAAGCATATTTAGGAAAGAAGAAAAATTAGGATTTGGATAGGCAGGGCAGGGATTTTGAGAATTAGTCCATCTTGTAAAATTTTTTGATTTAAAAGATAAAATTTTCTAGGTGGACTAGACCTCCTTTTTGACTATAAAGTGAAAGAGCGAGGTGATTATATGAAAAAAACTCTCAAAACTCTTTTAACTTTGACCCTTCTTGTTTCTTTGCTTTCTGCTTGTAATTTGGGGAATAACAAAGCAAGTTCATCTTCATCAACTGGAAGTGAAAGTACCAACTCAACAGACTCTAGCAGTCAGAAATCTGATAATCAAAAAGATAGTGATGATAATAATGAAACTACTATC
>CAZGDL010000172.1:0-4066 GCA_964525075.1 uncultured Treponema sp. | reverse complement strand
TGGAACTTTTTTTTGACGGCTTGATAGAAAAAAGCGTAGCACTTTCAAGGTTGCAATATGAAAAACCGAATTTGCAGATTGCCTTCCGTACAGAAAAAGCACTTTTCAGTCTTCGTTTTAAGGAAGTAAAAAAATTATGAATGCAAATCCTATTCTTTTACAAAAAAAATATGAACGTCTGGTAGAACTTTTTGCAAAAAAAAGTGGCGTTTCTAACCAAAAGGCATTAGGCATTTTTTATCATTCTGATTTATACGAATTGGTAAGCCAAGGCGTTTCTGATATGCACTGTATGAGCGATGAATATTTGGTGCAGTGTTTGATGGAAGAATGGCTTCCTCGCGTGAGGGATTGTAGGGGCGGCGAAGCCGGAACCCCGAAAAGCCCGACGGCAGCTTGTTGCCGGCACGCCCAAAAAAAACAAAACTCTCCTTCTAATTGCAAAAAGTCGTAAATGGGTAGAAAATCTTGGTATGAAAAGATTTGGAAAATCGGTTTGCTTTTTTTTGATGGTTTTGATGGCTTTGCCACTTTTTTCTGAAAATTCGGAAGTGGAGTCGGGACAGGATTCTTTTCTGGCGGAATTTGTAAGTCGGGCCTGGTCGGCTTCGGACGGAATTCCTGGCAACACGATTACGGATATAATTCAGTCGTCGGAGGGCTACATTTACCTGGGAACTTACGACGGCCTGGTGCGTTTTGACGGCGTGGATTTTGTGACGCTCAACAGGCGGACTGTGAAAAATTATCCTTTTGTTTCTGTGCGGACGATTTTTGAAGATTCTGCTGGCAATATCTGGGTTGGCTCGAATGATGAAGGGGCTTGCCGGATTTCTAAATCGGGACAGGTTTTGTCTTTTTCTACGGAAAATGGGCTTCCAAACAATTCTGTTCGTGTAATTTGTGAGGATAGGGACGAAAATATCTGGATTGGCACGAGTGCTGGCCTTGCCATTGTTGATAAATCTGGCAATATCGAAAAATTTTCTGGTTTGCAAAAATTTGGCCAGGAAAATATTCTGGTTTCTAAGATTTTTTGTGATACTGCCGGCCGCGTTTGGATTTTGCCACAAAACGAAAATAAAGTTTATATCTACGCCAATAAAAATGTCGAAATCTTCAATTCTCTAAAAAGTTTTGAAAATCCTTTGATAAGTTGTTTGACCCAGGATAAAAACGGCGAATTTTGGTTTGGGGTTGAGCCTCATTACGTTGTAAAAGTTTCTGCTGGCCAGGAGACGGTTTATGATGTTGGTACTGGAAATCAGCCTGGTTCTACCATCCGCTGTATTTTCCAGGACAAAAACGGCAATATGTGGATTTCGCGGGATACCGGGGTCAGCATTTTGCACAACGGCCAGTGGTCGTATTTGGACACGTCGAATGGGCTTTGCGATAACAATGTTGTGCAAATGATTCAAGACCGCGAAGGAAATATGTGGTTTGCTACCGACCGAAACGGAATTGAAATGTTTACGCCGAGTAAATTCAGAACTACGAGTATGAAAGTTACGGTCAATTCCATTTGCGAAGATAAGGGGCGAAATCTTGTTTGGCTTGGCACCGATAAGGGCTTGCGTTGTTTGAAAAATAAAAATTTTATAGAAAACGCCCTCACCCAAAAATGTAAAAATGTCAGGGTTCGTGATGTTTATGTTTCTGATGATGGGGATGTTTTTGTTTCCTGTTATGAAAAGCCGAGTTTTGTTTTTATGGATAAAGATGACAGGATTTCTACTTTTGATGAAGCGACTGGCCTCGCCGGGAACAAAGTTCGCGTCGCAATCAAGGCAAAAAATGGAGCTATTTATGTGGGAACTACGAGCGGCCTTTCGATAATTGAAAATGTCACCGGGTCGGGGGCGTCTGCTGGTGGTGTGGAAACTGCCACCGATGGTGTGAAAATCACCGAGAGTGCGAAAATCACCGGGGCGGGAGGTGGTGCCACCAGGGCGGGCGACAAATCCAACTCGTCTTCCCCAAAAATAACTTCAATCAAAAAATCAGACGGCCTTATCAACGAATTTATCATGTGCATTTACCAGGATAAAAACGGCAAAATCTGGTGCGGAACCGACGGCGGCGGAATTTTTACCCTAAAAGATGGAAAAATCGGGAAGTTTATTACAAACGAAGACGGCCTTGCTGGCAATGTTATTTTCAAAATCACCCAGCTGGATGATGGAGATTATTGGATTACAACGGGCAAGGGGATTTCTCGCCTGTCATTTGCTGATGACGGCACCCCATCTTTTGTAAATTACAGCAGTGCCAACGGCCTGGGCGCGGACGGAATTTTCCAGGCAATCATAGATTATTCTGGTAAAGTTTGGATGACTAGCAACCGTGGCATTTTCAGTGCTTCGATGAAAGAATTTGACGCAATCAAAAATGGCGAAAATATTCAGATTGAATCAAAATTCTACGGCCGCACGGACGGTCTTATTTCCGACGGCGTAACATCCACCTCCAAATCTATGAAAGATTCTGCTGGCTGCATCTGGTTTACCCTTGTCGACGGTTTTGCAATTTACGATCCTCTCAACACTACAGCCAACAAAACCGCCCCTCTCGTAAATATAGAAAAAATCGTAGTCGATAACGAAAATCTGGACTGGCACGGCGAAAAAATCATTTTAAAACCCGGCGTAAAGCGAATTGAAATAAAATATACAGGCTTGTCCTTTATTTCTTCCCAGCAAACCCAGTTCCGGTCAAAACTCGAAGGTTTTGACAAAGATTTTTCCCCTTGGAACACAAGTCGAAGTCTTTCTTACACAAACTTAAAGCCAGGAAAATATAAATTTTTTGTGACGGCTGCAAACAGCGACGGCATTCAAAGCGAAACTATGCAAAGCGTCGAAATTGAAAAACAGCCTTATTTCTGGGAAGTAGTCTGGTTCTGGCTGGCGGTGGCTTTTGTTCTCATCGCCATTACAGTCTTCCTTATCCGCCTCAGATTTTTGAGGATGAAAAAATACCAGGAAGAACTGGAAAAAACTGTCAAAGAAAGAACTCAGGAACTTGCCCTGGAGGAAGCCAAAAGCGAAGCCCTCCTGCTGAACATTTTGCCAAAAAATATTGCCAGCGAATTAAAGGAAAATCCTGGCAAAACAATCGCAAAAACCTGCAACAACGCCACAGTTCTTTTTGCCGATATTGCCGGCTTTACAAAAATGTCCGATTCCATGGATTCCGGCGATGTCGTAAAACTTTTGAACGATATTTTTACCCGCTTTGACCAACGGGCCCTGCGTGATGGCGTCGAAAAAATCAAAACGATTGGCGATTCCTACATGGCAGCCACCGGACTTTTTTATCCTTCCGAAATCGAAAATGATAATGCGGAAAATAAGGCCGTCATAAACAAAAAAGATGATTTAGTCAAAATGATAAAATTCGCCTTAGGAATGCTGGAAGATTTGCACGATTTTAACCGCACGTCTCAAGTCAAAATAAATATGCGAATCGGTATAAATTCCGGAAAAATCGTGGCCGGCGTAATCGGCAAGTCGAAATTTATTTACGACATTTGGGGCGACACCGTAAACGTTGCCAGCCGTATGGAATCCAACGGCCAGAGTGGCAAAATCTGCGTCACCGAAACCGTTTACAATGCCCTCAAAAACGATTTTACTTTCACAGGCCCTGTCGAAATCGACGTGAAGGGCAAAGGTTTGATGAAAGCGTATTTTATAAACTATTGTAGGGAGGAGTAAAAATAAAGGAGGGGGAAGTCTCCCCCTCGCTCCAGCCCGCTTCGCGGTCTTCCGCTACCCCCTCTGCGGGCTCAAACGCCGCCCGCAACGCCTGCTTTAATTGAACAGCTTTACAAAGGAGTGCGTATGAGCATGCCCGTTTCTGACATTGCAAAATTATCTGCTGTCAATCTACGCACACCAAAAGATGATGGAGTTTTTGTTGAAATCACCTGCAGTTCAGACAAGGTCGAAAAGCTGTGTAGCAAGAAGTGTGACGAGTGTAAGTTTAAGCTGAGTGCGTAAGTAAATCTTAGTTTTTCAGCAGCCATTTCCAGATTGGGATAACTTCAATTTTTGTTCCTTCA
>CAZGDL010000171.1:0-4074 GCA_964525075.1 uncultured Treponema sp. | reverse complement strand
GGGGGGCGTTGCGGGGGTACTCCCCCGCTAGAAGGGGTAGCGGAAGACCGCGAAGCGGGCTGGAGCGAGGGGGAGACTTCCCCCTCTTAAATTAAAAATTAAAAAAAATAAAAAATCAAATTGAGAGGAAAAAATGGCTGTTGTTAGTTTGGAGAATGTGCACAAATTTTATCCGCTGGGAAAGGGAAAAATTGAGGCGGTAAAGGGCGTGTCTTTTGGAATTGAAAAAGGCGAATTTGCGGCGATTTCTGGGCCGTCAGGGTCGGGAAAATCGACAATTTTGAATATGATTGGGCTGATTGACTTGCCGAGTGCGGGTTCGATTGTGATTGGCGATACTGACGTTTACAAAGGGGTCGACCTGGAGGATGCGGAGGTGGTGAATAATCGCTGGGCTTCGTCTGGGGGCGAGCAGAAAAAGCGGAAGGTTCGCACGACATTGCCTGCCAAGCTTGATAAAAGAATTACGGGGTTGAGGCGGTCTCATCTGGGTTTTATTTTCCAGACTTTCAATTTGATTCCTGTCTTGAATGTTTACGAAAATATTGAATTTCCTCTTTTGCTTGAATCTAAAGATCCTGCGTCTAAATCTCCTGTTGACGATTTTTCTAAGGCTCAAAAGGAAGAGTGGATTAATTTTTTGATGGAAAAAGTGGGGCTTTCTGATTGGAAAAATCACAAGGCCACGGAACTTTCTGGCGGTCAGAGGCAGCGTGTTGCCATTGCTAGGGCTCTGGTTACAAAGGCTCCTGTTATTTTGGCTGATGAGCCGACGGCTAACCTGGATTCTAAAAATTCGGAGCAGATTTTGAGTTTGATGAAATCTTTGAACAAAGATGCGGATTTGCAGACGACTTTTATTTTTTCTACTCACGATTCCAGAATTGTTGATATGTGTGATCATGTTGTTCATATTTTGGACGGTCAGATTACAAGTGACGAACACAAGGTCGGCTCGGACGTGTATAAGATTTAGGAAAATGGGCTTTGGGAGGAAAAATTGCCTTCCATGGTGGCTGATTTTGCCTTCCAAAGGGGGGCTTTCTGTCTAAAAAACGTCTGTCATGCTGAATTTATTTCAGCATCTCTTGTTCAGGAGATTCCAAAACAAGTTCGGAATGACGGTGAGTGTGAGATTCCGAAACAAGTTCGGAATGACGGTGAGATGAGGAGTTTTTAATGAAAGAAATATTCAGGCTGGCTTTGCGGAACTTAAAGGAACATAAATCTAAAACGATAATCATTTCTTTGTTCCTGGTTTTTGGCGTGGCCATTGTAATTTTGGGAAATTCTTTTTTGGAGTCCATTAACCGCGGGCTGGAAAAAGATTTCCGTGCAAATTATACGGGCGACCTGGTTGTCGCCATCAATAATCCTAAGGGAATGCAAATTGATATTTTTGGGGCGACTTCTCAGTCTATGGGCGAAATCCCCCAGATTCCTGCAATCCCCGATTTGGACAAGGTTCAGAAAATTCTTGATTCTGAGGATGAAATTGCTTCTCAAACCCGGCAAATTTCTGCCAAGGTGATTGTGGCAAAAGGTCTCGAACTCGATTTGAATTCGCTTTTGGATCGTGATGATTTGTCTTTTGACGATCTTCCAATTTCCCTGCTTTTTGCCGGCGACCCGGATTCTTACTGGAATACTTTTCCGGAAGTTAATTTTGTGGAAGGCCGGTATCCCGAAAAAGGCACGAACGAGGTGATTGTCGATACCCGCGTTGTCCGCTCGGTGCAGGGACTTTACCGCGAAGATTTGAAAGTTGGTGACACAATTTTGATGATGGGGGCAAACACCAACGGCGTAATCCGCGAAGCCAAGGTTGTGGGGATTTTTAATCCTCCTGATGAAAATTCTGCCATGTTCCAGATTATTTACTGCGATCCGTCGCTGGCTCGCTCTTTTGCCGATTTGACTTACGCTGCAAGTTTTAGCCAGGATTTGCCTGACACTGTCGATTTGAGCCTTTCTGAAATGTCGGAAGATGAAATGTTTTCTTTTGATGATGACGGATTTTTTGATATTGATGATGGTTCGGATTTTTTGTCTGCTGATGATTCTGAGTCTGATTTTGATAATCTCCTCGGTGACACGACTCTCCGCGATGAATTGAACAAAACTGATGACGGGGCTTGGCATTTTATTCTGGCTAAATTAAAGCACCCAGGGCAAACCGCCAAGGTGATTGCTCGTTTGAATGCGAAATTTGCGGAGGAGGGGCTGAACGTTCACGTTATGGACTGGAAGGCTGCGGCTTATTCTTATTCGGGGACGGTTGAAGGTCTGGGATTCATTTTCAATCTGCTGATTATAATTCTTGCGATTGTTGTATTTATCATCATCATGAATACGATGACGGTTTCGGTGATTGAAAGAACTGGCGAAATTGGTACGATGAGGGCCATCGGGGCTGATAAAAAGTTCGTAAAGTCTTTGTTTTACACCGAGGCTCTTTCGCTGACTTTTGTTTCGTCGATTGTCGGTACAATTCTTGCTTTTATCATCATGGCGATTTTCAATTCCTGCAATATCACAATCACAAATTCTATTGCAAAAATGATTTTGGGTGGCGGACTTTTGCATTTTAGCCCGACTCCAAAAATCGTCATCATGACTATTTTAATTGCACTTTTTGGAACTTTTATCAGTAATAAATATCCGGTTTCTTCGGCTTTGAAGATTACGCCTCTGAAAGCTCTGAGCAAAGGTTCGGATTAGGCGGAGGGCAAGAATGAACAAAATATTAAAATTATCACTAAGAAATTTAACCCGACAAAAAAGGCGAAATGCGATTTTGGCTGTTGCCATTGCCTTTGGATTTTTTGTTGTGACTGCGATTGACGGCTTGACTAGCGGTATGGTCAGCAATCTGGAAGATATGATTACCCAGATGGTGGGCGGCAGTGTAATTATTGCTGGTTACGAAAAAACGCCAAAAGCCTCGGAGGACGGCAAAGACCAGTTGGTGGGGATTATCCGCGACAGAAATTTTGTAAAAGACATTGTCGAAAAAAGCGATATAAATTACAAATATTATTCTTATTTTACATCATCGAGCGGTCAGTTTCTTTTTAATGGAAACAAAACTATGGCGACGGTTTACGGCCGTGATTTTTCCGAAAAAGAATTTCTGGATTCTTTCCGCGTGCTTGAAGGCGGTGGCCAGCTTTTGGACAATCCTAACGCTATCATCATCAGCGATACCATGGCTGAAAATCTGAATTTGCAGGTTGGGGATCAGTTGATTTATACCTGCCTTACAATTTATGGCCAGAACAATGTGGCTGATTTTACAGTTGCCGCAATCACAAAATCCAACTCTTTGATGAGCGGAATTCAGGTTTATGCCCACCTGGATACTTTGAACGAAATTATGGGGATTCCGGAGGGGGGCTACACTTCCTTTGCAATTTATCTGAAAAATAAAAATGACCAGGTGAAAGTTGCCGTTCAGATGGAAAATCTTTTGCTGGCGTCTGGGGCAAATTGTTCTACCCGAGCCCAGGCTATTCAAATTGCCCCTGCAAATATCGCCCGCGGTATAAACAAGCAGTTTACGGACGAAAATCAGCAGTGGGAAGGCACAAAATACGGTGTTGAATGTTTGAATGACGCCGTTCCTGCCATTAAAACGGTTTTGAGCGTTGTCCACACGGTCACAACAATTATCCTGCTGGTAATTCTCCTTATCGTTATGATTGGGGTTTCAAATACGTACAGGATGGTTTTGTACGAGCGAATTCGCGAAATTGGAACTATGAGGGCTTTGGGAATGAGTGGCAAGGATACTGGCCGCGTTTTTACAACCGAAGCTCTGATTTTGTGTCTGCTTGGGGCGGTTGCAGGACTTTTGTTTGCCGTTTTGGTGATGACGATTATTCATTTTATCCCGATTGAAAATGAATCTCTGCAATTTTTCCTCCACAACGGCCATTTTTCCTTTACGCTTTCTGCCGGAACAATCATTTTGCAGTATATTTTGCTGATTATTTTGACTTCGCTTGCGGTTCGAGGCTCTGCAAAAAAGGCGGCAAGGTTGAGTCCAGCCGAAGCTTTGAGAACTACGAAATA
>CAZGDL010000170.1:0-4097 GCA_964525075.1 uncultured Treponema sp. | reverse complement strand
TCTTACTAACGGCGATTTTTCGTCTTGACTTAAGACTTTTCTTCTTATCTTACAAGCAATAAAATTCTAAACCTTTACGCCGCCATTCCGATAATATGCGTATGAAAAAGCTATTTTTGTTTTTGATGATTTTAGCCCTTTCCTTTTGCGGATTAGCCGCGGGGGCAGTTGGATTGTATGCCGAAGAACCAGTAAATTTTCAAAACTACGAGCTAGATACACTTTTGCACGAAATTGACAAAGCCCAGGCTCCTGTCATCACCGAAAATTACATAATTTTCACCTGCCAGCCAAAATATCGCTTTGTTGGCATTGCCTTTGATTTTGAAAATTATCAGATAATCCACCCATTTCAGCTTTTGACCCATTCTGATGAAGACGGCGTCGTTACCAAAAAACATATGTTTTACGCTTATGAAAGACAGCACAAAAGTACAGAAATAAAATACCGTCTTGTGATGGACGGACTTTGGACCACCGACCCAGAAAATCCTCAAAAAATATATGATGATTCTGTAAATCTCTGGTTTTCAAAAGTGGAAGATCCAAACAGCATAAAAACCTACACCCAGGCAAAAAAATCGGATTCAGTTCATTTTATTTACAAAGGCGAATCCGGCCAAAAAATCCACCTGGCAGGCACTTTCACCAACTGGGATCCCTGGATTTACGAATTAAATGAAACATCGGAAGGGGTTTACGAACTAGAACTGCCCCTCACAGCCGGAAAATATTATTACAATTATTACATTGGATTAACGCCAGTTTTGGACAACACAAATCCAGAAAAAATTTACACCCTGGACGGTCGTTCAGCCTCGGTTATTGTGGTTGATTAAGCCTATAATAGGAGAACCGTTAAAAAACGAGCGCGAAAGCGGTCGTTTTAGGTTCCTCCACCGAAACGGCTCAGCTGAGATTCATCGAAGCCTATAATAGGAGAACCGTTAAAAAACGAACGCGGAAGCGGTCTGCCCCCTAAAATTCCTTTTTTATCTAAACCTCTTAGCCAAATCCTGGAGCTTTTTCATATCCATACCTTTTAGGGCAGACATATCCATTCCGCCAAGGCCACCGGCTCCACCGCCCATGCCACTCATCATACTTGGGTCAAGCCCCAGCTGATTCATCATTTTGCCCTGCATACCGCGGTTACGACTGACTTTTTTCATCATCAGCTTAGTTTTTTCAAACTGCTTGAGCAGTTTATTCACATCCGCAACCGAAGTTCCCGAACCTTTTGCAATTCGCTTGCGGCGACTAGGCCCGATAATCAAATGGTTCAATCTTTCTTTATAAGTCATAGACTGGATAATTGCCTCGTTTTTCTTCATCGAAGACATATCCATCTGAGAAGCGTCAACTCCACTCATTCCAGGAATCATATCAATAATGGACTGCATATTCCCCATCTTTTTTACAGACTGGAATTGCTCCAACATATCCTGCAGGGTAAATTCGTTGCGCTGCATTTTTTTTTGAAGTTTAAGGGCAGCTTCGGCGTCAACAGTTTCCTGGGCTTTTTCAACCAGCGAAACAACATCACCCATACCCAAAATACGGCTGGCAATTCTATCCGGATGGAAAACTTCAAAATCTTCAGTTTTTTCGCCAGTACCAATAAAGAGAATTGGCTTACCAGTAATAGATTTAAGAGAAAGGGCAGCACCACCACGGGCATCAGAGTCAAATTTCGTAAGGATAACGCCGGTAAGGCCAAGCTGTTCATCAAAAGACTTAGCAATATCAACCGCATTCTGGCCGGTCATGGAATCGGCAACGAGAAGAACTTCTACAGGGTCTGTCGTCTTTTTGATTTTTACCAGTTCTTCCATCATTTCCTGGTCAATTTGCAAACGACCAGCAGTATCTATGATGATAGTGTCAAAACCGTTTTTACGGGCAAAATCAATAGAATCTTTGGCATTTTTAACAGCATCTTTTGAATTTTCTTTATAAACCGGTACCCCAATTTTTTCGCCAAGCTGGCTAAGCTGTTCCACAGCCGCCGGACGAACCAGGTCACAGGCAACGAGCAAAGGTTTACGCCCGTCTTTTTTGAGTTTTGCAGCCAGTTTATGAGCCGCAGTAGTTTTACCAGCACCCTGCAAACCAAGCATGAGGATAACAGACTGGGTATCAGGACCTTTTAAATGCAAATCCTGCTTTGAATCCCCCAGCATCCCAACCATTTTGTCATAAATGATTTTTGTAAACTGCTGGCCAGGATCAACGGCCTTTAAAACCTTTTCACCTTTAGCTTCTTCAATAGTAGAATTTACAAAGCGGCGAACAACTCGAAGATTTACATCGGCTTCCAAAAGAGCCATTTTGATTTCTTCAACAGCATCTTCAATATTTTTTTCTGTGATTGTAGATTTTCCGCTGATTTTTTTTACAATTCCGCTAAAAGTACTGGTGATTTTCTCTAACATTTAAAACTCCTGAATTCTGCCTTGACTTATTTCTGCAACATCTTCAAAACCTGGTCTATAGATTCTTCTTTATTTAAAACTTTGTACAAACCTTCAGACAAAGGCAATTTCAAATCTTTTTTGACCGCAATTTCGTGAACATATTTACAGGCAATAGCCCCTTCCGGCAAATAACCGATTTTCCCGACGTTTGCAATCAAATCATCTATATTTTTAAATTTAGACAGCATATCAGTTTTGATTAAATCCTGCCCAAACCGCCTGTTTCGGCCATATTTTGATTTACAAGTTACGTCCAAATCCCCTACCCCAGAAATTGAAGTAAAAGTTTCGGCGTGAGTAGCTCCCATGGCAAATCCCAAAGTCTGGATTTCATTCAAACCGGCCGCAATCAAAAGACTTTCCGCATTATCACCAAAATAATCAGATTTTTCGGCAAGAGCGTCCAAAGCTCCATAAACAACAGCCACAACATTTTTTGCAGCCGCACAAATTTGAACACCAACGACATCAAAACTAGAAACAACGTAAAGACCAGGCACTTTTAAAAGTTCCCGCACCCTAATCGAATTTTTAGGATTAAGAGAAGCCGAAACAAGTCCTGTCAATTTTCCCATCGCAACTTCTTCCGCGTGGGAAGGGCCTGCAACATAAACAGTACAATCCTTGTAAACTTCAGGCAGGGCAGCTTCCAGAGTTTCCAAAATCAACTTTGGCCCATTATCAGAAGGAACAAAACCCTTTGTCAAAACTGCAATTACAGTAGAACCATCAGCAATATTTGGAACATTTACGATTTTTGAAACAGTACTTGCAAGGTAAAGTGAAGGAGAAGCCATAAAAATAAAATCCTTATCAGTTGCAACTTCAACAATATCCTTTGAACAAGTAATATTTTCAGATAATTTATAGCCAGGAAGAAAACGTTTATTTTCGTGGTCTTTATTGATTGATTCCACAACCTCATCTTCCAAAGCCCAAATTGTAACCTTGTGATTTCCCCGGGCCAGAGCCTGAGCCAAACCAGTTCCCCAGGCACCACCACCAATTACACCAACAGATTTACTTTCCATTTTATATCTCCAAATACATCTCTCAACATAAAAAATCAAGTCAAAAAAAAAGCTCCTCAAAAAAAGGAGCGTTTTATAATTACAGTCTGGAAGTCCGCTCTACGTGAGACAAACTCGATTAATACCAGCCGTCCTCGCAGTCTTTCCAATCGAAAATCTCGTTTTCATTAAACCACAAAGAAATTTCGCGTTTAGCACTTTCATCACTATCAGAAGCGTGAATAATATTTCGGCTTGTGTGAGTGCAGTAGTCCCCGCGGATAGTTCCCGGTTCAGCCTCAGCAGGCTTTGTTTTACCAACCAATTTTCTAGCCAAAAAAACACAATCATCAGCCTGCAAAACAAGGGCAATAACAGGACCTGAAATCAAATAATCAACAAGTTCATCAAAAAAAGGCTTTCCTTTATGCTCAGCATAATGAGCTTCTGCCAATTCTTTAGACGGATGAACCATTTTTAGCCCAACAATTTTGAATCCTTTCTTTTCAAGGCGCGAAACAATTTCACCTACCAGGCGTCTATTCACAACACCAGGTTTTAACATTGCAAAACATCTACTCATAATCCGATTATAATAACAGAAGTTTTA
>CAZGDL010000169.1:0-4104 GCA_964525075.1 uncultured Treponema sp. | reverse complement strand
GAGATTCCGGGTCAAGCCCGGAATGACGGTGCTGAATAGTTACTGACTTTTTAGAGAGCCCTTACAAAAGGACTTTGCAGAAAATCAGAATTTTTAGAGCCTTTTCCCAAACCTTCCACAAAAGTGTAAAAATCTAGGTAATTATCTGTATTTTTTATATATTTTCTTGACTTTTAACAAATCAGCTTTATTATATAACCATACAAGAACACTAGTATGCAAGTTGTTAAATAAAGTATACCACAAATTACAAAAAAGGGGAAAAAATGACTAAAAAAAACATTAAAATAAAAATCAACAAAGAATTAGCAGAAGGTCCAAAAGTTCCTTTTACAAAGTATTTGAAAAAGTATTGGCAGTTTTATGCTTTAATGCTTCTTCCAATCATCTATTTTATTATTTTCCGTTACATTCCTATGGCTGGAAATATTATCGCTTTTCGTCGTTATAGGGCTGGGCACAGTATTTTTGGTGATGAATGGAGCGGTTTTAAATATTTTAAGCAGTTTATTGGTGATAAAACTTTCTGGCGGGCTTTCAGAAATACTTTGACTTTGAATATCACCTACCTTTTATTCAGATTCCCTTTGACTCTGATTTTCGCTCTGCTTTTGAATGAAATCAGGACAATGTGGTGGAAAAAATTTGTTCAGACTGTTTCGTATCTGCCACACTTTATTTCTATGGTAATTGTAACTGGTATGATTCGTGAACTTTTGTCTACTAACGGACCTATCAACCACTTGATTTCTAGCTTGGGAGGGCAACCGGTCTCATTTATTGCTCTGCCTCAGTGGTTTACTACAATTTTCGTTGCTTCTGGAATCTGGCAGAGTTTGGGTTGGGGAACAATTCTCTATCTTGCGGCTATGGCTGGAATTAATCCTTCGCTGTATGAAGCGGCTGAAGTTGATGGGGCAAATCATTTTCAGAGGGTATGGCACGTTACAATTCCTTGCATCCTCCCTACAATCACAACTTTGCTGATTTTGGATATTGGTGGACTTGTTGGTTCTGGTGGAGCTTTTGAAAAAGTCTTCCTTCTTTATAATCCTATGACTTACGAAACGGCTGATATTATTTCGACATTTGTATTCCGTCTGGGACTTGGTTCTGGTAACTACAGTTATGCTACTGCGGTTGGTTTGTTTGAGTCTGTTTTGAATCTTATTTTGCTGACACTTGCAAATAAACTTTCAAAGAAGCTTTCGGGTTCGGGCTTGTGGTAATTTTTGTAGCATCGTTAGAAAAAGAGGTAAATTATGTCTAGAGATCAGAAAAAAGTAAAAGATAGTATGGGATATGTTGTTTTTCAGTGGTGTAATACCATCATTATGATTTTGGTTTGTATTGTAACTTTATATCCGTTTTTATATCTGGTAGCCCAGTCTTTTTCTTCGGAAGAAGCAATTATGATGGGCCAGGTTTCCATTTTACCAAAAGGGTTTAATGTAAATACTTATAAATCAGTTTTGGCAAAAGGGGACTTTTTGATTACTTACAAAAACACTGTAATTTATTCCGTTGTGGGAACTGTAGCATCTTTGATTTTTAGTTCCTGTCTTGCTTATCCGCTTTCAAAAAAAGAATTGCGGGGGCAGAAAATAATCACAAAGTTTGTAATTTTTACAATGTATTTTGCAGGCGGTTTGATTCCTAATTATGTTTTGATGAGAAGACTTCACCTTCCAAATACAATGGCTGGCTTTATTATGCCGTCTTTGATTTCGACTTATTATGTAATTTTGATGAAATCTTTCTTTGCAGAAACCCCTCACGAGTTGGAAGAGGCTGGGGAACTGGACGGACTTAGCCCTGTAGGGATTTTTATAAAAATCGTAATCCCACTTTCTATGCCGATTATTGCGACTATGATTTTGTTTAATGCGGTTGGATATTGGAATAACTGGTACAACGCCTTCCTTTATCTGGATAAAAAGGAGATGTGGCCGGTTGCTTATTATTTGAAGACAATTATTAGTGGGGCTTCTACATCAGCTGATCCTGGCGAGGCTACTGCAGAAAAAATGCAGATTGCGGCTAATATCAAGTCTTGTTCTATGGTTTTGATGGCTCTGCCTATCATCTGTGTCTATCCTTTTATTTCTAAATATTATATGAAGGGTATGATGTTGGGTGCTGTCAAAGAATAAAATTTGTGCAAAAGGAGATTTATCTCTTAAATATGAAAAAAATGTTTTATCTTAGGAGGATGAAAACTATGAAAAAAACAATTGCTGGCCTTGTTGCATTATCATGTGCTGCAATGCTCTTTGTTTCTTGTGGTGGAAACAAAAAAGCTGCTGCTTCTAACGTTGCAGAAGCAAAAGGTTACACCTTTGGCGAAGAACAGACATTCCATTCGGATGAACCTGTTACTTATTCAATTTTCTTTAGTGATGCTTCTTGGTATCCAATGATTACAACTTGGAAAACTGAAGGTATTTTCCATCAGATTACTAAGAAAACAAATGTAAACTTGGACATCATTTCTTATGATAGTGGTGACTATAATCAGAAAGTTAACCTTGCCATCAACTCTGGTTCTTCTGCATATATCATTCCAAAGATTTATTCAGAAGATCAGTATGTAGCAGGTGGTGGTGTTGTTGCTGTTTCTGACTATACCCAGTATATGCCAAACTTTACAGCTTTCGTAAAAAAATACGATATGGAAACTGATTTGGACACAATCCGCCAGAGTGATGGAAAATTCTATCGTCTGCCAGGTCTCCATCAGGCTCCACTCCAGGACTACACAATTGAAGTTCGTGAAGATATTTTTGAAGCTGCTGGATATAACATCCGCGAAATTGAAAAAGACTGGACTTGGGAAACTTTGCACGATGTTTTGGTTGGTGTAAAGAAATACATGGTTGCTAACGGACTTTGTTCAGAAAAAGATTATATTTGGTCTGACCTTTGGTGTGGTGAATCAGGAAAAGGAACTGGTGGTAACCTCTTGAAATTGATGGGTGCTTCTTACGGAGTTCTTTCTGGTTGGGCTATTGAAGGTTCAAACGGTGGTATCAAATATGATTATGACAAAAAAGAATTCTATTCTTCATCTGTAAGTGAAGATTATAAGAAATTAATCACTGTTGCTAATTCTTTTGTAAAAGATGGTCTTTTGGATCCAGAAACATTTACTCAGTCTGATGATGTTGCTAACAACAAATTCTACAACGGTAAAACTGTAATCAAATCTACAAACCGCAGTACAATGACTAATGATGAAGCTTCTTTGAACAAGATTTTGGGAGAAGGAAATTACAAACTTTATGTAACAGCTTATCCTGCTGGTACAAACAAAAACTTGGCAGAAACTTCACGTCTTGAATGTGGTGTTATGATTGCTCAGAAAGCTTTGGATGAACTTGGCGAAGCTGAATTTATCAAAATGTTGCGTTTTGTTGACTGGATGTTCTATTCTTCAGAAGCTTACACTCTTACAAAATGGGGTCCAGAAGGCGAAACATGGCACTATGTTGATGTTGACGGTATGAAAGTTAAACAGCTTCTCCCTGGCTACAAATGTGGCGGTTTAGGAATTGGTGGTTCTGATACTGATACTGATATTCGTCTCCAGTGGGGTTATGCTTGTGGTAACTATTTCTATGGTCACGCTACTGCTGATTCAACTGATAACTTTACTCCAGCTGTTCAGGATTTGTATGCCCGCTATGGAAAATACAAGACTGTTGCAAAAGTTGATCCAAAAGCAAAACCAACTGAAGATCAGCGTGAACAGTTGAACCTTTGGGCTGTTCCTCTTATCGACAATATCAATGCTTGGACATTGAAATTTGTAACTGGTCAGAAAGATATTAACAATGATTGGGATGAATACATTGCAAGTTGTAAGAACTTGAATGTTGACAAGATTGTTGATTTGACAAATGAAATTTACAAGGCTCAGAACAACTAGTAAGTTTTTGAGAATGTGAATGTAAAGAACTCCCGGGCTTTTGTTGGGCTCGGGAGTTTTTTTTTGCTTGTGGGGGGCGGGGGGGTATATGGCACACCGGGGCGTGAAAATTGCACTGGGGGGGGGCGGGGCTTTTCTTTCCGGGGCGTTCAAACCGCCTCCAGGGCGTGCACGTG
>CAZGDL010000168.1:0-4126 GCA_964525075.1 uncultured Treponema sp. | reverse complement strand
ACTGCCGAAGCAGAAGACCGGAGGCGTGCTATCTGCACGCCGAGGACTTAGAGCGGAAGCGAACTGCGGAAGGCCCGACCCCTAGCCACCGCCGGCAGGCGGTGGCTAGGGGGAACGCCCTGAAAATTTTACAAAAATTACAAAAACCATAGGATTTTTTTGGAGTTTTTACATTTTTTGGGAATTTTCTTGCAGGTTTTTTGTAAATTTTATATAACGGTGAGCGTCAAAGGCGACAAGGATTTGAAAGTTCTTGTCGCCTTTTTTGTTTTTAAGTTCAAGTTGGCACAATGGCGTGCGGGCAATTGGAAGGTTGTCTGCACGTCATTTTTTTTGCAGTTTAATTGGAGGTACATTATGGATTCAGCTGCATTAATGAAGGCAATTGAAGGCGTTTCTGGTGACTTGTGGGGCGTGTGGTTTCTTTTGGGGGCTGCCCTGGTTTTCTGGATGCAGGCCGGTTTTGCCATGGTAGAAACTGGTTTTACCCGTGCAAAAAACACTGGAAACATCATCATGAAAAACGTGATGGATTTTTGCATTGGTACGGTTGTGTTTATTCTGATTGGTTTTGGGCTTTTTCTGGGCGAAAACACTTTTTTCGGACTTATAGGAAAACCTAACTGGCAGATTTTTACGGATTACGCAAATTTTGACTGGTCTAACTTTATTTTCAACCTGGTTTTCTGTGCTACTGCGGCAACAATTGTTTCTGGGGCCATGGCTGAACGAACAAAATTCCTTTCTTACTGCGTTTATTCGGCTGTAATTTCGGCTGTGATTTACCCGATTGAAGCCCACTGGACCTGGGGCGGCGGTTGGCTGGCCCAACTTGGATTCCACGATTTTGCCGGCTCTAACTGTATTCATATGGTCGGCGGTATTTGTGCTTTGATTGGTGCTGCCATGGTTGGCCCTCGTCTTGGAAAATTCACCCGCGACGAAAAAGGCAAGGTGACAAGCGTTCACGCATTCCCTGGTCACAGCATTCCGCTCGGTGCTTTGGGAGTTTTCATCTTGTGGCTTGGTTGGTACGGATTCAACGGTGCTGCTGCGACAAGCGTTCCAGAACTTGCTTCAATTTTTGTTACAACTACCGTTTCGCCTGCCGTTGCGACTGTTGCCTGTATGATTTTTACCTGGATTAAATATGGCAAACCTGATGTTTCAATGTGTTTGAACGCTTCACTGGCCGGGCTTGTTGCTATTACCGCTTCTTGTGATGTTACTGATGTTTTGGGGGCTACGATTATTGGTACAGTGGCAGGGCTTTTGGTTGTGTTCGGGGTTTGGTTCCTGGATTACAAACTCCACGTTGATGACCCAGTTGGCGCCATTGCTGTTCACTGTTTGAACGGTATCTGGGGAACAATCGCCGTTGGGCTTTTTGCAACTCCAAGTGCTCCAGCCTTTGCCCGAGCAATTTCTGGCGGTGCAAACCAGATTTCTGGAGCTGGACTTTTCTACGGTGGCGGATTTAAATGCCTGGGTATTCAGTTGGTCGGTATGCTGGCAACAGCTACCTGGACGACTGTGACAATCATCATCACATTCCTTATCATCAAAAAGATTTTTGGACTTAGAGTTTCTGCCGAAGAAGAAATTGTCGGATTGGATAAGCTGGAACACGGACTTGAAACAGGTTACGCTGGATTTGTTACGACTTACACTTCGGAAGAGATGGAAGAAGCAAAAGAAATCGGTATTTCGATTGGGGGAACTACGGGTGCGACCGTCCCTCTTGAATCCGCAATTCCAGTTTCAAACGTTTCGCCTGCCGACGCAAAGTTCAACAAAGTTGTAATCGTTACCCGCCAGACAAAGTTCGACTCCCTTAAGGCCGCAATGAACGCCATCGGAGTTACGGGAATGACGGTTGTCAATGTAATGGGCTGCGGAATGCAGAAAGGTGCAAGCGAATATTATCGTGGAACGCCAGTCGAAATGACCCTTCTTCCAAAAATCAAGGTCGAAATCGTTGTTTCCAAAGTTCCGGTTCGCACAGTTATCGAAGCTGCCAAAAAGGCCCTTTACACAGGCCACATCGGCGACGGAAAAATCTTTGTTTACCCGGTTGAAACGGTCGTAAAAATCCGTACCGGCGAGGAAGGTTACGCCGCCCTCCAGTACAACGATAAATTGTAAAATCTGAAAAATTTGTTTTTTAGATTTATGGGCGTGCCCCCCGCAACTGCCAGCAGTTGCGGGGGGTCGCTATGTCCAGGGTTCCGCTGTCGCTCCAGCCTCCTCACTCAGCCCGCCAAAAGGCGTGCTTCGTTGCGGTGGCCGCCTTCGGCGCCCTTCCCAGCGCTCACGCAGTCACCAGGATTTTGTTTTCCCACCACTCCAGCATTTCAACAAAAAACTTTTGAAAATCTTCTTGCAAAGAAAACCGCCCTACAAATTATTGCCGTTTTCTTCAATCAGTTTTTTATACCAGTAACCGGAATCCTTGATGATGCGGGTCTGGTTTGAATAGTCAACAAAAACCATTCCAAAACGCTGATTGTAGCCCTGAGCCCACTCAAAATTGTCCATAAGTGACCACTGGAAATAGCCCTCGACAGGAACGCCGTCATCGGTGGCACGTTTGAGCTCGCGAAGATAGCGGTGCAGATAGTCGATGCGGTTAGGGTCGTGAACTTTGCCGTCCAGGGAAATTACGTCGTGGCAACTCATTCCGTTTTCGGTAATTATGATTGGAAGATTGTACCTTTCGTTAAAGAATTTTGGCCCCCAGTAAAGGGCGGTCGGGGTAATTGGCCAGCCGATGAGGGTGCGGGCATAACCGGTTTCGTTTCCAAGAACGCCTTTGTCGGCAGAAACAAATCGACCGTTGTAAATATTCATTCCTATAAAATCCAGGGGTTGATTAATCAGCTTCAGGTCTTCATCAGTAATGACCGGAGCCCCATCCCCCTTGTAATTTCTAACCCAATCCGGATACTGCCCCTTCACTATAGGGTCTGCCCAGTAAGCATCAGAAAAGAGGAAAGCGTCGTAGTCGCTCAAAAAATAATTTTCTCTGGCGGCGTCAATATCAGCCTTTGACTCTGTAACAGGCATTGGCGGGCAGGAAGCAGAGGCAAAACCAATAGAACATTTTTGACCATCGCGAAGAGCTTTTACGGCAAGTCCGTGGGCTTTTAAAATATTGTGGCCGATGTGGAGAAGTTCACCCTTTGCCAACTTGTAGCCCGGAGCATGACTTCCTTCAAAATATCCGCAGCCGGCAAAAACCTGAGGCTCGTTCAAAGTCAGAAAATGCTTTACCCTGTCGCCAAAATATTTTTTTACAACTTTTGCATATTCAGCAAACCAGAGTGGCGAATCGTCGTTCAACCAGCCGCCTTTGAGGTGGAGAGCATACGGAAGATCCCAGTGATAAAGGGTCACGTAAGGTTCAATTCCATATTTCAAAAGTTCGTCAATCAGATTATTGTAAAAATCAATTCCTTTTTGATTGATTTGCCCAGTTCCGTCGGGAATAATCCTGGACCAGCAAAGCGAAAAGCGGTAAGCCTTCAAGCCAAGGTCGGCCATCATTCGGACATCTTCCTTGTATTTGTGGTAATGGTCGCAAGCGACGTCCCCAGTCGATTTGTCGGTAATTTTTCCCTCTGTATGGGTAAATTCGTCCCAAATATTTTTGCCCTTGCCGTCTTCGGCATAAGCCCCTTCAACCTGATAAGAAGCCGTTGCAGCTCCCCAAACAAAATCCTTTTTAAAAGCCATAAAAGCCTCCTGGCAAATATGTTTTGTAAGCCTGTCCGTCAAGTCAGAATCCGACTTTTGCCGGCTCAGGTAGCCAAAAAACGCCCAAAGTTTTTGTGACTTCATTTTAGCATAGAGTTTTGCGTTGTAAAAGACAGAAAGTCTGCCGTCTCTTCCCCCCTACCCCAGCAAACACTTCACCCTCTCGCAGTACTTTTCCACCCCAACCACACCGCAGTCAAACAGCCTGTTCAAAGCCCTAAGCTTCTTCCTCTTTCGCCTCCGCGAATTAAGCGAAAGCCTTACCTTTTTCCACCTTATCAAAAAGCCCAGGAAGGTGCAGCCATCATAAAAGTTCCCGAAAACCGGCGTTTTTAGTGTAAGAAAAAGTTTTTCCCCGCAAAAATCCTTT
>CAZGDL010000167.1:0-4151 GCA_964525075.1 uncultured Treponema sp. | reverse complement strand
TTCTTCTTCGACGTCCACATCGGCATCTAGCAAGAATAGTTCGACTTCAACGTCAACCTCTACATCCTCGTCAGACAAATCTAATAAAAGTTCGACTTCGTCTTCGTCAACATCAAACTCGCCTTCGGCTTCGACCTCGAATTCAACTTCAAGTAAAAGTACATCGACTGATAGTAAGTCTAATTCAAGTTCGTCTGCTAGCAAGAATAGTTCAAGTTCTGCAGGAAGTTCGACAGGAAGTTCGACTGCTGGAAAGACTAGTTCGGTGACAACAGAAAGTTCGACTGCCGGTAAAACTACTTCTTCTTCGACGTCCACATCGGCATCTAGCAAGAATAGTTCGAATTCAACCTCAGCTTCACCTTCGGCTTCAAAGTCCACATCGGCATCTAATAAAAATAGTTCGACTTCGGCTTCTAGTTCAAGTTCAACTTCGTCTTCGACAACATCAACTTCAGCCTCGACTTCAAACTCGCCTTCGACTTCACCCTCAACTTCATCGTCATCTACATCATCGTCAAGTTCATCTATATCGTCGACATCTTCTTCATCCTCATCATCGTCGTCAAATACAACAACTGTTGTAAAATCGTCCCAAATGGCTGGTGGTGGGACTTACCAGTACACTGTTATTCAAAAAAAATCTTCTGAAAATTCAAGTTCTAGTGAAAGTTCTTCTAACAGTAAATCTACAGCTAGTAATAATGGCAGTGGTAAAACTAGTTCAAATTCTCTTGCTTCTAGTAATTCAAACGTAGCTACAAATGCAAATAGCAAAAGTGAAGAAAATAAAGCTGCAAAAGCTGAAGCTGATGCACTCAAGACAAAGGAAGTTGCTGCTATAGAGGCAAAAAAAGCTGCTGAGCAGAAGGCAAAAGCTGAAGCTGATAAAGCTGCAAAAGCTGAAGCTGATGTACTCAAGGCAAAGGAAATTGCTGCTATAGAGGCAAAAAAAGCTGCTGAACAGAAAGCGAAAGCAGAAGCTGATATGCTAAAAGCAAAAGAAGCCGCTGCGCTTCAACAAAAGGAAGCTGAAGAGAAAAGGCTAAGAGAAGAAGCGGCTGCTCTAAAAGCCGAAGCTAAAGCTGCTGAAGATACTATGAATGATTGTATTGATGATTGTAATGCAGAAAAAAAGAAACTCGCTGATGTCAAAGCTAAATTAAAAAAGAAGTTAGGGGCAGATGAAAAAACTGAACTCAAAAAGCAAAGAGATGAATTAAAAGAAAGTGTCAAAGATAAGGAAGAAATCAGAGATGATGCTGCGGATAAAACGACAATTGCTTATAACATTCTAGGTGCTTTTTTTAAGGAACATGGACTTGTTGGCGATCCTGTGAAGGTTGTCTCTGGAGATTTTTTTGCTGAATACACTGATTTTGAAGCTACTGATTATCTGGAAAAGTTTCAGGTAAAAAGAAATCTTTTAGGTTCTACGCTTGCTGACTCTTTTGGTGCTGGCTGGTCTTGTTCTCTGGATTCAAGAATTATTCGTTGTAGTTTTGAATCCCAAGCTGAAGTTTATGATTACGTGAACGAAGGTTTTGCTGCCACTGATGGAATGAAATCTGCTTTTGATTCTTACACAAGTCAGTATTCGAAAAAATATCCACGATCTGAAATTGAATCTTACAGAAATGAAGCTTTGGATGCGGAAAGTCAATTGAAGGGCGTAAAAGAATATTTGGACGAACGCGAAGCTGTAAGGAAAAATCTTTCTGAAAAAAATAAGTATGTTACTTATGGAAGATATGCAGATTTGTCATCTTACACTGGCACTGAGGATTTTTTAATTTATCTGGATGAAGAGGGGCTGGAGCATCACTTTTATTACGAGGGTAATAATATTTGGAGGGCTTTGGGAACCTTATTCGCGGCTGAAGTTTATATTCAGGAATTGACGGAGAATGATGGAGGCGGTTATCAGCTAGTTTTTGCTGATGGTCACAGAAAAAAATATTCTGCATACGGAATTCTTGAGTATGAAAGTGATTTGAATGGTAATAAAGTTCAATATTCTGCGGTGAATGGAAAAATCAACCAGGTCAAATTAAAAACTGGGGAATTAATCACAATTACAAGGAGGTCTGATGGAAAAATCACTCAGATAAAGGGACCTGTTTCGGGGCAAACGAATTATTATTACAGTGGAAACTATCTTACAGGGGTTTTAAACAATGATGGAGTTTATTTGGCTTTTGAAAATGATCAAAATGGAAAACTTAGTAAAATCACAAAAGCTGATAATTCTTTTATTTGTTTGACTTATGAATATGATTCTAGTCTTTGGAAATATGTCTGTACGGCTGTAACTGACGAAAAAGGTCAAAAAGAAACTTTCAGATATAATCCGAGTGAAAGAAAATTGGTTCATACTACTGTGGATGGGGTGGAAGAAATTTATGTCTATGCTGCTGACGGAAATACAATTTATCGAAAAAATCGGTATGGCACTGTTTCTGAATTTGAAACTGATGAAAACGGTTTGATAAAGGTGGCGTCGGAGGATGGCGTAAAAAAATCTTTTACTTATGATTCTTTGTTTAGACCTGTTACGATGACGGATGCTACTGGGGCTGTCACTCGCTTTGAGTATAATGACCGAAATCAATTGACAAAATTGACTGATGGTGATGGTTTTTATTCTTCGTATGAATATGACGAAAAAGGTAATCTGACCCAGGTTTGGTTTTGTAATACTTTGGTAAAATCTTATTCATATTATTCATCTGGACTTGTGAAAGAAAAAATTGAAAATAATTGTAAAACTACTTATGAGTACAATGAGTATGGAAGATTGACCAAGCAAATTGATGAAATTCCGGGATATGGGAAATTTAGTCAGACTTGGACCTACGATTCAAGTAATAGGCTGGTAAAATACGTGGACGGAGGAAATCTTGAAACTACTTACGCTTATGATTTTGAAAATGGGAAAAAAGTGACTGAAATTTACAATGGGCGGCGTAAAACTGAACGTTTTTATGATGGTAAAAATCGGGAAAGTCAAGTTATAACAAGTGATTTGAAAACCGGAAAATCTTATCAAAAAAAGGTGGTTTACGATTCTCATAGTAATGTTCTTCAAATTTATCTGGATGGTCAACTTTCGGAAGAAAATCAATATTCGGCGACGGATGCACTTGTTGCAAATGTTAAATGGAATCTTACTGAGGATGGAGCAAATGTCAAAAAGCAGGGCATAAAGACTTCTTATTTGTACAATTCGCAGGGCTATCTTATTTGCGAGAAAATGTCACTTGTTTATGGGGATGAAAATTCTGGCGGTGGAAATTCTACTGATGGAAAATTCGGGGCGGTTACAGAAGATGAATTGTTTTTGAAACAAATCACTTATAAAACATTTGGAAATCAAAAAACTGCAATTTGCAAAAATAAGGAAGGATTTTCTTTTGTTTATGATTTTGATTTGCTTGGCCGGCTTGTAAAAGTTACTTATCCTAACGGGGATTTTGAAAAAACGACTTATACAAAAGGCGGACGAATTAATTCTAAAATTGACCAGAATAATAATCTGAAGAATTATCATTACAGAAGTGACGGAACTTTTTACATTGAAGAGCAAAAAAATGGGCTGATTGGAACTTACGAATTTGACGCCTATCAAAGATTGCTTGAGATGAAAGATTTTTCGGGGCTTTCTTATGAATTTTCTTATGATGGACTTGGCTTAAAAAATCGGGAATGTGGACCTGGCTATGAGTTTATTAACAAATACGATTTGTACGGTAGAAGGCTTTCTTGCCAGCTTTTTGAAAATTCTGGTTCGCTAACATTTTTGTCTGAAATTGTCTACGATGACGAAAATACTTTGGCTACGGTAAAAAGAGGCGGGGAAATTTATGAACTTATGCGGTTTGATGCTTGGGGACGACCAATTGAGGTTACCAATAAAAATGGCAAAGTCTGGATTTCTTACGATGCACTGGGCAATCAGATTTCCTATATTGATGATGAAAATAATTTGACAAAAGTCGAATATGACGGAAATTCTGAAATTGCTTATGTGACTTACGCCGATGGTTCTTGGCTGGAGATTTTGCATAATCCTTGTGGGGAATTTGTCAGCTCTAAAAGCGGAAATGCTGGAAAAGAAAGTGCGACTTTGGGGATTGGAACTTCCGGCAAAG
>CAZGDL010000166.1:3015-4177 GCA_964525075.1 uncultured Treponema sp. | reverse complement strand
ACGTCGCGTTTTCAGAGTTGCCTCTAAAAATTGCAATTTTTAGAGGCTCCCATAACGGGGCTTTTTTTTTTTCTTTAAGTGTGATAGAATACGAAGTTACAACAATTCATTAATGGAAGCCTCTGAGTCCTGGAAATAACAAGACTTAAAGGAACTCATTTTCTCGGAGAAAATTATGCAAAAACTAAAATTTGCTTTTTTGACCTTAATTCTTGCTTTTACGTTTTTGTTAACAGCTTGTCCAGATCCAAATAATCTAAAACAAAATAATGTTGACTGTGCTGAACTTACAGCTAAAGCAACAGACCAAGGAATAGAACTTAATATAAAAACTTCAGACAATATCACAAGTTCATATCTGATTATTACCGAAACGAATACCGGAATTTGCCATGATGTTTTTAGCAAAGGTAGCTTTGATGATAATTGGAAAAGCCTTGTTAATAATGGAAAAACTATAGTCTTTCCATTCACGGTAAAAGATCAGCAATATGATTTTAAAGTATATGGGGTAGTTCATGAAAATGATGGTGAAAATTTTGTCCAATTTTGCAGAAATATTACCTCACCTTGCACTGCAACTAATACAACAGAACTAGGTTCTTGGTTTGAAAATAATCGCTCATATTTTACTGATTACACTGTAAGCTGTGCTTGTGATGAAGAAACTTGCAAATTTGAAATATCACGAAATTTTGACGCCCTTCAAGGTTTAGATGAGGTTACAGCAAAATCTGAAGTTTCAAATATCATTAAAAACGTAAATAATTATCCTGAAGATCTTCTTTATGATGGTGTTTCATGTTTTTACGGCATTCAATATGAGGTTGATGAACTTGACAGTATTAAAAAAAGCAATTATGGGGAGTCCTATAACTTCAAAATAGAAAATACCACAACAGAAACTTCTTATACCTTTGACAGTTATCTAGGCAATTGTGATTCTTATATTGCTTATTTTTATGATAGTTTTTCTACGCTTACTGACTCAGACTGGAATGAAACCGAATGGTATACAAGAAGAATTTTCTCGGATAAAGAATACCGGTATGTTTATAAAGGAGAAAAGGATTTACAAGCTACCAGTAAAGAAGCAAATCGTGTTTTGCATGCCCTTTATCAGTTTGATGAATCTGCTGTGAATAAAAATAACTATTATTAT
>CAZGDL010000166.1:0-2915 GCA_964525075.1 uncultured Treponema sp. | reverse complement strand
ATGATGATACAGATACAACTGATTTTTCTGATAAATATTACATAAAGGAAAAAGAATATAAAACCGTAGAGGCTGGAACAAGCCTTGAGGATTTAAAAAAATCTTATCCTGCTTATACAGCTACAACTTTGTTGGAATTTGATGATGACAATGCCATTCTAGTTCTTTATGATTCTGGAACTATTACTTATACATTCGACGCTGGAGATGGTTCTTTTACTAATGAAACAAATAGTCTGGAAGTCTGTGGGCCTGCCGGCAAATATATTGGCGATATTGAAAAACCTGTGCTTGACGGCTACAGATTCTTGGGCTGGAAAACTGAAGATGATAAATTTATTTATTTTCAATCAAATACAAAATTTGGAGAAGAAAACTTAAAATTTATGGCAGTCTGGCAAAAACAAGGGCAAATGCTCGAAGATTTTAAAATCATTCCAGCTGTAAAAATCACTGGAAATGAAATTTGGACTCCAGAGTCAAATATTTTTATAAGTGACCGCCAACTTGAAATTAATAGTTTTTATATGAGCGACCACGAAGTTACAAGTGAAGAATATATTCAGGTGATGGACTCTCTTCCTACTGTGTATGGTGGTTCTAGTTATGGTCGTTATGATGAACGTAAACGTACTATAAATCAACAACCCGATAATAATCCTGTAATTGGCATTTCTTGGACGACTGCGGTTACATACTGCAACAAACTTTCCGAGTTGGAAGGTTTAACTCCTTGTTACTATACCATCAGAGAAAATGATATTACCAGCGAATTTGATACTTTAGATTATATAATTGCTGAAGATATTATTTGTGATTTTTCTGCCAATGGTTACCGTCTGCCTACAGAAGCGGAATGGGAATGGGCAGCTCGGGGTGGCGAGAATTTTACTTATGCTGGAAGTAATAACATAGATGAAGTGGCAGTTTATGCGGGCAATACAAATTATTCTGGCACAAAAGATGTAAAATCTAAAAAAGCAAATGCTTATGGACTTTATGATATGAGTGGTAGCGTTTTTGAATGGTGTTGGGATTGGTATGATTCAATTTCTACAACGACATCTTTTTATGGTCCTGCAGCAGATGAAGATTCCTATTACAGCAGGGATTGTGTTCAAAGGGGAGGTAGTTGGTCTAGTTCAGACAAATACTGTCAGGTTTCTTATCGTACCCATGACGGTGCTTATCTATCAGATGCTAAAAGTGGCTACGGTTTCCGATTGGTTCGGGCAATAAAATAAATTTTTTTATAAGAGGAAAATGAATTATGGGAAAAATTAAAAACAAATTTTTTAAGATTTTTGCAACAATTTTGGCAGCTTGTGGGATTTCATCTTGTTTTATAGCTTGTTGTTACGGAATGCCACCGGGAACTAATAATCACGGGGTTACTTTTAAAGTCCTGGGTGATGTAAATAATGATGGCAAAGTTGATGATGATGAAGTTGTGTCTGGAGTTTATGTTCGGCCTGTAGGGGAAGCTTCAGATTTTGACAAAAATGGAACTGACGCAACTCCTATCATGGATAATTCTGATTGGACTGAGTGCTGGGGTGGTACAACCGATGAGACTGGAATGACTTCTTTTGATTTTTCAGCCTACGAAGATGTCGTTTTTGAAGCTTGTGAAACAGAAATGTTTGAAAGTCAATTTGTGAAAGTGCATTTTGATGATAACTATGACACTGAATTTGTTACAATTACACTTAACAGAAAAACTGACTCTGCCTCTGATTCTGATTCTGAATCTGCTTCTGACTCCACTTCAAATTCAACTGACGCCCAATAAGATAGACTTTTATTATGGATTTTCCAGTTTGGTTTAAGAGAGCCATTTTTTTAATTTACCGTCGCAGTGCAATCAAAAATCACAAATTAGATTATCTTTTTTGGGAATGTACATTGCGGTGCAATTTAAATTGTCTTCACTGCGGAAGTGATTGCACAAAACAAAGTGGCCAAAAAGAAATGCCCGTCCAGGATTTTGCAAAAGTCTTGGACGATATAAAACAAAATATAAATCCCCAAAAACTTACAGTTTGTATTACCGGTGGCGAGCCCCTGTTGCGAAAAGACCTGGAAGAAGCTGGCCAGGAAGTTATAAAACGAGGATTTACCTGGGGTATTGTTACAAACGGCCTGGCTTTTAGCGAAAAACGTTTTTATTCACTTTTAAAAGCTGGAATGTCTTCATTGACTTTTAGCCTGGATGGTTTTAAAAAAGAACATTCTTATTTGAGACAAAATGATTTTTCTTTTGATGCTGTTGTTAATGGAATTAAAATCATAAATGACTTTCAAAAACTTAATCCAGGATATTTTGTTTATGATATTGTAACTTGCGTTCACAGGGGAAATCTTGGGATTTTAAGGGAATTCCGTGATTTTTTAATTGAAATTGACGTAAAAGCCTGGCGAATTTTTTCTATTTTTCCAGAAGGCAGGGCAGGGCAAAACGATCTTTCTATTACAAAAGAAGAATATCGTTTTCTTATGGATTTTATTGTCGAAACCCGAAATTATAAAAATAAAGATGGCAAATCAATTCATTTAAATTATTCTTGTGAAGGATTTTTAGGAAAATACGAATTAAAAGTTCGTGATTATTTTTTCTTTTGCAGGGCTGGAATAAATGTTGCTTCTGTTTGGGGTGATGGAAGTGTGAGTGGCTGCCTTAGCGTAAGGGCAAAAGATTTAATCCAGGGCAATATTTACGAAAAACCTTTTAGCCAAATCTGGAATCAAGAATATAAAAATATGCGAAATCATTCTTGGGCAAAAAAAGGCAAATGTGCTAAATGCCGCAAATGGAAACTTTGCATGGGCAACGGAATGCATCTTCATAAGGATTTAGTAAGTGATGTTGACCGCTGTAACTACGAATTGCTGGCAGGAGGGTGATTTTTTTCTTC
>CAZGDL010000165.1:0-4216 GCA_964525075.1 uncultured Treponema sp. | reverse complement strand
GACTTCTTCGATGGATTTTTCGGTGGATTTTTCGCTGGAAAATCGAGCTTGGAATCAAAAAGACGTATTTGGTACTACTTCGAAAATTTCTTACGATGAAAAAGGTTATATTTCTGAAATAAATTCTTCAAAAACCGGAAAAAGGAATTGCTTTTATGATAAATCCTTGAATCAGTATTCTGTTACTGACGAATATGGAAATGTTCATCTGTATAAATTTGACGATTTTGGAAATTTGGTTTTGGAAAAAAATCCTTTGGGCGACACTTGCGAATATGAATATGACTCAAAAAATCGTCTTGTTAAGGCAAAAGATTTTAATGGAAGGTTAGTTTCTTATTTTTACGATGACAATTCTCATGAAATCCAGAAAATTTGTGACAATGGAGAAAATTTTACGATTGAGAAAAACTCTATGGGGCTGATTACGAGGATTTTATCTGAAAATTGTGACATGGCTTATGAATATGATTCTTACGGTGAGTTGACTGGTTTTTACGATTCTAAATCTGACATTGAGGTAGGCTATGCTTATGATAATTATGGAAGATGCGTTGAAAAAAAATCCAATACTTTTCATTTTAAGTATTCCTATGACAATTCGGGAAGAATTGAAAAAATCCAGGACTTGATAACCGAATCTTACGTTGAGATTTTGTATAATCTGAAAAATCAGGAAATTCAAAGAAATTATTCTAATGGCATTTCTGTTTATTCAACTTATGACGAAAACGGATTTATAGAAAGCCGGTATGCAGAAAATTCTTTGGGACTCTTGCTTTACGCGGATTTTATTGCCAGAGATGAAAATGGACGAGTTTCTGTTTCGATGGATAAGGATGGAAATTGGACCCGGTATTCCTATGATGAAAGTGGAAGACTGGTTTCTTGTGAATATCCATATTCTGATGAACTGAGGGAATTCTATTTGGAAGAAGCGGAAAATTACGGGCTTTACGTTTCTGGGGATGCTTTTAAGGTGAGTGAAAAATCTTTGGAGTCTGGGGATTCTGCTGAATTGCAGGCTGCTATTGCAAATTGTGGTTTGGAATCTTCTCTGGTATTCCAGGCAAGAGGTGACATTTTGCAAGAGACTTACACTTACACGAAAAATGGAAGCCTTGAAAGTGAAGAAAATCCTTTTGGAAAAGTTTTCTATGAATATGACAAAATGAACAGACTTATTTGTAAATATCTGGAAAATTCAAAAGAAAATGGAACTAAGTATGAATGGGATAAAAATGGAAATTTGCTTTTAATCGAAAATCCTTATTCTAAAATAAGTTTTGAATATAATTTTTTGAATCGTCCGACTTACATAAGGTCTGAAAATAAAAGAGATTCATCTTTTTCACTTTTGACATACGATTACGACTTTTTTGGACGCAGAATTCAGGAATCTAAGGACGGCCAGGAAAGTAGAAAATTTGTTTACGACGGGCTTTCGCTTGAAGTAATTCAGGTTTTACCTTTGGCGGTTTCGCAAACGGCTTTGACTAATTACATGGCGACTAGCGGTGATGTGATCAATGCTTCTGGATTGAATAGTTCTGGGGAAGGGGATTTAGAAGGAGTGGCTTCTACAAAGGGGTTTGATTCTAGTGGAAGAATTTCGTCAGATATGACTTCTTTGGACTCTTCAAATCAGGTTTACAAACTGCTTGATGATTCTATGTATTCGGCACGCAGTTCTTATAAAGCTTCAAGTGGTTTATCAAATTCTTTTAAGACCGCTGATTACAATAGTAGTCAAGAAGAAAGCCTTGATAATTCTAAAAAGTTCGGAATTGCTTATTCTGTGATTTCTGTTTCTGGACTGCCTTGTATGTTATTTTACTCGGATTCTCTTTCTGCTGCTTATGCTGATTCTGACTCATTGGAAGTTTTAATTCCGGATTATAAAAATTCTGTTCGAGCTGTCTGTGATGGTAATTCAACTTTATTTAGTCTGAATGATTATGATGCCTGGGGAAATGTGATTGGAAATAGTGCAAATTATTCTTACAGTCTTAGTCAAAGTTCAATTGCCTTGGATTATGAATTATTGAATCTTGGATATAGAGATTATTCTCCACAGATGAAATCTTTTACAAGTCAAGATCCTATTCGCGATGGTGAAAACTGGTATGCTTTTTGTGTCGGTGACCCTGTGAATTATTATGATCCGAATGGATTGAATTTTCTACAATGTGTATCTTATTTTCTAATGACGAATTATAAGGATGTTCCTTTGGGAAATTCTAAATCTGAATTTGTTGACAAGGAAGGTTGCTATGTAACAACTTTTGCAAACTATATTAAAAATATACGTGAACAACTGGGAGCTTTTAACAAAATAGCAAATCCTGAATTAGATGATCCGATGAAGATAAATGCACTTTCTGCATTGTTTGCAGAAAATTCTGCTTGTTTGAATAGAGATGAAGCTATGAATCAAAGTTTTGGTAAAGGAAATTGGGATTATTGGACAAAAGACGGTTCCGGAACATCTGTTATGGTTGCTCAAATGGCAAAAGCTAATGCTTTGGATGGAAAATATGGCGTAATGGCTGTATTTGATTTATCTGAAGCGACACCTTGTGCAACTAATCATATGGTTGGATTAAACGCTACATTTGACGAAAATGGTTATCTAACATCGGCTAATGATGTCGTAGCTTCTAGTAATGGGGATATCAGAAGAATCAATATAGAAGGAAGATTGGATGTCTACAATAAGTATAATCTGAAAGAAATTAGAATTATAAATGTTCAAGATTCAAAGTGTACGTCTTAATTTAAAAAGGAAAATTTAAAAATGTAAAAAAAAATCCGCCCATCACTAAAAAAGTGGTTGGTGGATTTTTTATTTTTCAAATGGGCTTTTGAAAAGCCCCTAGACCTATGATAATTTGCTGGTTCTAGGTAACATCCTTAGAACTATGCCAATTTCCTTAATCCAAACAAGCGTCCAGGTCTTTTGAAATCTGGTCTTTGTCCAGGTGGCGGCCAATAATTACAAGTTTAATCATTCTGTCACCAACTTTTTCGTCCCAGTCTTTTTTCATTTCTGGTTCTTCCGCCAGAACTCTTTTTTGTTCTGCAGGTGGACAAGATGCCAGCCAGTTTCCAGAATAGCCTGCCTGAATCTGGCGGCCAGAAGTTTCTAGAACGTAAGCCATTTCGTCTTCGTCGCTGAACCAAATTACACCCTTTGAACGGATAATATTTCTTGGCCATTTAGCTGCAAATTGATCCAATTTCTGGCGGTTGAATGGACGGCGTCGGTAGTAAACAAAAGAGCCGATTCCATATTCGTCTTCTTCTTCGCCTTCGTGTTTGTGTTCGTGGTGGTGATGGTGGCCTTCGTGGTCATGGTCGTGATCATGTTCACCGTGTTCGTGCTCCTCGTGGTGCTCATGTTCGTGGTCGTCATCATCATCGTCATCTTCTTCGGCTTCGTGGGCTTCCAATTCTTTTACCCAGCCTGCAGAAGCGTAAACTGTTTCAAAATCAAAGCGGTCTGTTCCGATAATTTCTTCTACTGGAACATCGCATTTTGTCGTTTCGTAAACTTTTACGGTCGGCTGAATTTTGTTGATTACGGCACGAACCATTTTCATCTGGTCTTCTGTAACGAGGTCGCGTTTATTTACAATCAAAGTAGAACAGAATTCAATCTGCTGAATCAAAAGGGATTCAATATCTTCTTCTTCGATGTCTTTTTTGAGCAGGGCTTTTCCTTCGTCGAATTCGTCAACAAGGCGGCTGGCATCGACAACGCTTACAACGTTATCAATTTTGCCGGTTTCAATCTGTTCAACTGCCTGGGCGATTGGCATAGGCTCGCAAACCCCGGAAGCTTCAATCATGATGTAGTCGAATTTTCCGCTGTTTATAAGATTTTCGATCTGTTTTACAAGGTCGGTTTTGAGGGTACAGCAGATACAGCCGTTTGTAAGAGGAACGAGACTGCTTGAGTCTGTGATTTTTGCTTCTTTTGAAATAAGGCGTTCGTCAACGTTTACTTCACCAATATCATTTACGATAACAGCAACTTTATAGCCTTTCTGATTTGTAAGAACGCGGTTCAACAAAGTTGTTTTACCAGCTCCAAGATAACCACAAAGTAATGTGATTGGAATCTGTTTTTTAGCCATTTTTATATCTCCAAAAAAATATTTGCCTTAGTTTCTTCTAATATAATAAAATTTGGTTTAAAAGTATATGAAAATTT
>CAZGDL010000164.1:0-4348 GCA_964525075.1 uncultured Treponema sp. | reverse complement strand
ATTAGTTTGCTTTCAGCAATTTTTCCGCATTTTTGTACAAAATTGCCTGCTTTTCATTTTCGTTCAAGCCTAGACTTTCAATCCTCTTTAATTCATCAGAAAAATCCCACATAGGAAAATCCGAACCAAAGAGAAATTTTTCGTAGCCGTGTTTTTTTATCATTTCTCGGGCTTTTTCTACCGGCAATTTCCAAAGGGTACTGGAAGTGTCAAAATAAATATTCTGGCCAACAAGGTAGTGCATGGAATTTTCCCATTCCGTGTAGCCTCCAAAATGGGCAGCAACAACTTTCAGATTAGGATGTTTTTTTATCAGGTTCAAAAAGCGACGGGGACCGGAAAAATCGTAGCGGCAGTCGCCGGCGTGGAAGAGAATTACCATATTCAATTCTTCAATTTTGTCGTAAATTTTGTCCATAATCGGGTCGTCTACTGCAAATTTTTGAAAATCTGGGTGGAGTTTTATCCCTTTGCACCCAGCCGCCTTTATTCGTTCCAGTTCTTCGCTATAATTTTCGTAGTCCTGGTGCATTGTTCCAAAACCGATGAATTCCGAGTGTTTTTGACATTCTTTGATGATAAAATTGTTGATTACTTCAACCTGGGCTGGCGAGGTCGCGGCAGAATGGACTACATATTTTGTGATTCCAGCTTTTTTGCCGGTGGCAATCAATTCGTCTGCCGTGCCTGTCCATGACATGGGGGCGTTTTCGTAAAAATGGCTGATTGACTGGCTGGCTCGGGCTGCAATTTTTTCGGGATAAATGTGTGCGTGGAAATCTATAATCATATTCTGCCTCAAACTTAAGAAAAACTTGCACTATATTAACAAAATCGACTGAATTTGTCATTAAAATCAGATATAATCACGGTATACAAGTCAATTACAATATATAAGGATACAAGGGCGAAAATCCGCCCAGGAGAATTACAATGGACATGCAGATGAATTTTGTCAGAAAAATCCCGACTCCCCAGGAGCTTAAGGAACAATTTCCGCTGACAGAAAAAATCAGAAAAATAAAAGACGACCGTGACGAAATTATCAGAAATATTTTTGAAGGAAAAGATGACCACTTTTTGCTGATTATTGGCCCTTGCTCGGCAGACAATGAAGACGCAGTTTTGGATTATATGACTCGGCTGGCAAAAGTCCAGGAAAAGGTTAGCGATAAAATCTTTATGATTCCCCGCGTTTATACAAACAAACCTCGAACAAAAGGAACTGGCTACAAGGGAATGCTCCATCAGCCAAATCCTCTTGGCGAAGAAGATATGCTGGCAGGAATTATTGCAATTCGCGAAATGCACACTCGGGTAGTTCGCGAAACAGGTTTTACTTGTGCCGAAGAAATGCTTTATCCGGAAAATCACCGCTATCTTTCTGATTTGCTAGCTTACGTTGCAATTGGGGCAAGGTCTGTGGAAGACCAGCAGCACAGAATTGTTGCTAGTGGGCTTGGAATTCCGGTTGGAATGAAAAATCCTACTTCCGGCGATATTTCGGTTATGATGAATTCGATTACCGCAGCCCAGTCAAAACAAAAATTCCTCTACCGGGGCTGGGAAGTTACAACTGAGGGCAACGATTTAGCCCATTCAATTTTGCGGGGATATGTGGACGCTTTTGGCCGTAGCCATTCAAATTATCATTATGAAGATATTCGCAATCTGATTGATTTTTATGCAGCAGAACCAAATCTCAAAAATCCGGCTTTGATTGTAGACTGCAATCACTCGAATTCTGGCAAAAAATATCTGGAACAAATCCGCATTGCAAAAGATGTTTTGCACAGTTGCCACGTTTCTGACGAAATCAGAAAAATTGTAAAAGGCCTGATGATAGAATCCTACATTGAAGACGGCTGCCAGAAAATTGGGGAAGGTGTTTACGGTAAATCAATCACCGATCCTTGCCTGGGCTGGGAAAAGACCGAAAAATTGATTTACGCCCTGGCCGAAAGTCTTTAATCTTCGACTTCTACGAAAGTAACGGCACTTTGGCCATTAACTCGCTTACTTTTATACACGCCAGAGTCTACTAAACTATACAACTTCTCAAAACTTATGAACTTTTCTGGCGGAACAATTCCGGCACCAATACTTGCGAAGATTTCTTCCTTGTTCACAGAATTAATAACCAAAGCTTTTAGGTTATTGATAAAGCGGTTTAGAACCAAAAGTCCTAAATCTTCGTTGTGGAGACTTGGCATATAAACGGCAAATTCGTCGCCACCCAGCCTGTATTTTATATCCTCGTCGCGGAAAGTTTCTTTAATGATATTTGCAACCCCGATAATAACGTCATCGCCAGCCTTGTGACCGTAGGTATCGTTAAATCGCTTAAAGTGGTCAATATCCAAAATACAGAACATTCCACCACGTTTTGCAGCAAGCACGTTTGAAATTTGCTCCTGGCCACTGGTTTTGTTCAAAAGTTTTGTCATCTGGTCTGTTTGTGAAAGATAAAGGAGAGAATCTCTTTCTTTTTTGGCTTGCACAACATCATCAATATTTTTAAAACCGACAATAACTTTGCTTTCAGGATTATCTTCTTCCAGCCGAATGTACTTGAACTGGTAGTAGTGAATTTCATTTTTATCATCAAGTATGCGGTAAGAATAATTGTATTCTTTGCTTTCTGATAATTTGCTTTGAACCTGGTTCAAATTCATAGCATCCAGCAAAGATTCGGCATCTTCTTTGTAAACGCGAGATTTTATGTACTGGCGGGTCATAGCGTCATAAGGAACAATTCTATCCTCATAATCATTCATACCTTTTGTAACATAACCGTCTAGTTTCATGATTTGAGCACTGTGGGTTTTCATATCAATTTTAAAAATGTTCAGATAATCGCGGTTCAGGGCATTTACAATTTCCAACTGTTCCTTTTTTCTATTGTTGCTTTCGATTTTGTCTGTAACATCTGTAAAAAGCCCGACAAATTTAATTGGCGAACCATCGCTGCGGCGGGAAAGTCGGCCCAGGGCATGGAACCACCTCAATCCTCGATTTCTTGTGTAAACCCGATATTGAACGTCGTAAGTAGATTTCCCAGAATAATCGTTTACTGTATCCCGGAAAGCTTTTAACATAGGTTCTCGGTCTTCGCCGTAAAGTAAATCTAATAAAGATTCAACTCGGTTAGGGAAATCTTCTTCACTTTCGTAGCCAAGCATTTTGCGGAAGGTAGAAGACCAGTTGCAGGAAAGAATCTGGCCGCTTTCGTCAAAAATTATTCCCCAGGAACCCGACCCCAAAGCCTCATGAATCAATTCCATAGAAGAAAAATCGACTTCATACTGTTCAAGTCTTGCTTTTCGCTCGGCACTCTTGATTTCGGTTCTGACAATGTCATTAACATTTTTTAATGCAAAAATAAAATTATCTTCGTTCACTTTTGCAAAAGTCATTCTGTGGTATTTTTCTTCATTTTTGTCGTTTATTTGTAAAAAATTCAAAGTATAAACGCCATTTTTTGCAAGTTCACCCATTACAGTGCTGATTTCCGATTCAACAAAAAGCCTGTCTTTGTCTTTTGGAGAAACATAATTATTTATAAAATGCTCGATAAAAGTTTTGTAATCAGGATAATCTTTTGCCTGGTTAATAACATCTTTGATAACGGTATCTTTGTTTATTCTGAAAAGTCTTATCCACAGAGTTTTGTAATTTACAATCCAAACGGAAGAAAAATCTCGCAAAAGGGCTTCCATTACATAAAAATTTTCGTCGTTTAATTCTTTTGCCTTGTGCAGTTGTTTGTTTGATTGAACCAGACTTGTGATGTCGCGGGCAGAACACATAGCAATAATGTCGTTGGAAGCGGGTTCTTTTGAAAGGAGGATAGTGTGACGGATGGTGTGATAATCTTCATTACTTGGAGAAAAAGCTTCGTATTCCAGAGTATGATTAAGATTGCCTTCATCATAGGCTTTTAAAAGCCGGTCGCGGTCAAAGTGATTTTTGTATTCTTGTTTACTTTTTTCGCTAACAACTTTTTCAAGAGATTTTTTTACGAATTTGTCCAGGGGGCAGGGAATTGGTAGACCAAGTTCTTTGAGCCAGGCAATTTCTTCGTCGTGGCTATAATCATAAATTTCATCTTCAATCAGATTTTTGGTAAGGTTGATATTGTAAATTCTGGAAGTTTCATTAATTTTATTTTGGATTCTCTGGTCTTTTTGGCTCACCGTCATAGTCAACCGGGCATTTTTTTCGCTCAAGGCAAGTAGTTTTGCATTAAAATCCTTAACTAGTTTTTGCTGATTTTTTGGGTAGTCGTCAGGATTTAAAATTCCCAAAATATGCGGTTTTTCGTTCATAATGTCCTTCGTGTTTTTTT